>NZ_VATN01000009.1:0-499677 GCF_005781105.1 Escherichia sp. E2586 | reverse complement strand
CATTTTCACTGAGCTTTGACAAACATTGTAACTACAATATTCTAATGTCACTTTTAACCCATTTAGAAACGGTTGTCTGGATTTAGCATGATAACGTTTAACGATCCGGTCGCGTACAACCGGGCTATCGGGTAACAGGTTATCGAAGAAGTTAAACACGGCATCAGAGGTGATATTCCCCCTCTGCAATGGCAGCGATAGCGACAACGGCCTGGCATAACGGTTGGCTAACCACTCCGGCGCATACCTAAAAGTGTGCGCGCCATTGGCCAACTTCGTTAACTCGCCTACCCGCTGGTTGTTCATCCAAGTGACAAGTTTAGGCATTACCACTCCAGATCTTGCTGTTGTGTTGATTCTGGCGCAGCGTTTTTCGTGTCGCATAGCGTCATTGAGAGTTCAAGTGACTGTAATATCTTAAAAAATGTCGTCAGCGTGGTGTTATCGGGATTATTCTCGAAATTCGAAATCGTCGCCTGCTTAATGCCGATTTTTTTCGCCAGCTCGCTCTGCGTCCAGCCATTTTGCTGACGAACCAGTTTCATTGCATTCGCTAATTGCGTTGGGCTATAGATCATCGGAAAGCTCATCATGCCATACGTCCACAAGAAGTTTATCCGCTCAAGGGGATATTGTCAGTTTTATCCCTTAGTGAGGATAAAGTCAATCTGTAAACGCATTTTATCCGCTCTACGGGATAAACGCTGCGATATCCGCGATCGCGGATAAAATGGAGGATTAAAAAACGGCGCTGATGTGCCATTTGAGGTTGCTGACTAAAGTCGTCAATACTAAACCGCATACCATCTTCGGCATGCGGCTTGATACGGTTTAGCAGATATATTTCACTCCCGGCATGCCCAGCCGTTATCACCTAATCCTAATAAAGAAAAGAAATAGGAATACCGATACTCAAAAATTAACAGCCACGGTTATCAGGATGTGGCTGTCAATAAAACTATAACCCAGGCGCTTTCCATAACGATGTCGTCAGTCCGTGATCAACCAGCCCCAGTTGATCCTGATATACAGCCTGCCACTTATCGCGTGAATCTTGATAAAGTTCATGCTTTTCCGGGTCTGGTGTATGCGTCCGTTCCCAGCGTACAAGACGTTCTCCAGTTTCTGCCATTGATGAATAAATCCCGGCACCGACGCCAGCTGCAATGGCACATCCTAATGCGGTGGCTTCTTTGACCACCGGAATATTAACGGGTAATCCCGCGACATCAGCGAGAATTTGACTCCATAATTTCCCTTTTGAACCTCCGCCTGCAAAGACCAGCGATGTAGGATGAATATTCGAGAAATCAGCAATTTGCTGCAAGTTACACGCCGATACAATCGCCGCATTTTCTTCCAGCGCGCGGAACAACGTCGCTTTGTTACATTTATCCGGATCAATGGACAAGTTAATAAAGGAAGGCGCTGCGTGATACCAGGTTTTAAAGCGCATTCTGTCGGAGAATATCGGCATCACGCCCCACGACCCAGGCGGCACCCGGCTGGCCATCTCTTCAAGCAGCGTGTAAGTGTCGATACCTAAACGTTCGGCAATCAGTTTTTCTTCGGCACAGAAAGCATCGCGGAACCAGCGCATGGTGAGTCCGGTAAAAAAGCTTATAGATTCAGCTTGTACCATGCCAGGAATAACATGGGGATTAACGCGCACGTTCATTTCTGGGTCTGTCATCGGCGCGGCTAAGTTTACAACTTGCTGCCAGAATGTGCCGCCAAGTACGGCAGTTTGTGCCGGGCACACTACACCTAATCCCAGGCAACCAAGCTGTACGTCCCCTCCTCCCACGACCACCGGAGTGCCAGCCTTCAGGCCGCAAAGTTCCGCAGCTTGTGAACTTACCACGCCCAGCAATGTGCCGGTTTCTTTGACAGGAGAAAGAATATCAGCCCGCAGTCCGGCCATATCCAGCAATGCAGGTTTCCAGTCACGGGTGGTTAGATCGAGAAGTCCCGTGGTGCCTGCGTTAGACGGATCGACCGCCAGTTCCCCACTTAACATATAGGCCAGCCAGTCGCTGATCATGGTGATGGTCGACGCTTGTCGGTAGATATCAGAACGATGATGCGCCAGCCAAAGTAATCTGGGAATGGCGCTTAAAGCCAACGTTTGTCCGGTCGCGCGATAAACTTCGTTTTCAAAGGTATTGTTATGCAGTTCTTTAAGTTCGCTGACTTCCCGCGCCGCTCTGGCATCCACATTGGCGCAGGCCCAGATCGGTGTTCCTTCATTGTTATATAAAACAATACCTTCGCGCATCGAACATGCCGAAACGGCAGCAATATATTCCGGCGCGATACCAGAATTATGTAACGCCTGGCGCATACATTCGCACGCCAGTTGCCAGTTCTTATTCAGATCAAATTCCATTGAACCGGGAACGTCAGGTACTGCCAGATGCCGCCACTCCGCCTGTCCTACTGCGATTTGATTGCCTTCCAGGTCGAAAATCACAGCCCGAATACTTCCGGTGCCTGCGTCCAGCGCCATCAGGTAATGCTTTGATTCTGAAGGGGTAAAGAGTCGAGCCATTAGATTGTCCTCGGCTTAAGCGTTCTGTCTGTTCCTCTATACGTTCTCCATCGTTCCCGGTAATAAGGTGATGCTAAATTAACCACGTAAAATCGCAGCGGCAGTATCCTGGTCGGTAACCAGCGCGTTGATGTAGCCGCCTTTCATCGCAGCGGCGATCGCTTCGGCTTTATTTTCGCCCCCTGCGACACCTACTCTAGTTGGAATAGTTGTCATCGCGGTTAAAGGTAAGCCAATCAGTTCGTTATGTATTTTGATATCCGTGACAACGTCACCTTTAGCGTCAAAAAAGTAACCTAAAATATCGCCAATGGCCCCTTTTCGACCAATCATTAACTGTTCGCCCTGGCTGATATAACCGGAGCGAATAATCGTCGCATTCTCTTTTTGATTCACTGCGCCAATGCCGACAATGGCCACATCCGCAGCTTGTGCGGCTAACAGGACATCTTTGACGCAGTTTTCATTTTTCAGCGTTCGGGCAATTTCAGCCGAAGATGCCCGTAATGGCGCCGGAATGATGTTTACGCTGCACGCTGCGTTAAGTTGCCCGATGCCTGTCATATAAGAGCCGACACCACCGGAGAGCGTGACCAGGCGGATTTGCTGTGACGAAATAAACCCACTTAAGCGTTGCAGCGTGTTCATCGTTGCCTCGCCAAAGCCAATCGCCAGCATTTGCTGTGGCTGGAGCAATCCCATCAACATATGCGCTGCGCCGATTCCTAAGCGCCCGCCGACATCTGCATCTGCGAGTCCAGGGATCACCCGCACATGCTGTAATGAAAACTGGCGACGTAATTGCGTTTCATATTCCAGACAGCCTTCAAAGCGAGAATTAATCTGCACGCGAATAATGCCGGACTGATGCCCTTTCTCCAGTAACCGCGACACTTTCAAACGCGTTAGCCCGAGGCGATCGCTAATCTCGCTCTGAGTCAGCCCGTCGTGATAGTAAAACCACGCGATCCGCGCGACCTGTTCTTCTTCACACATTCCCTGTTCTGAAATTGCCGAATCGTTGATTGTCATAATTCATTCTTCACTTTGAACATATTTAAATCTTTAATGCAATTGTTCAGTTATTGCGCGCTTATATCTGTGATAGCCACCACAGTTTGGTCAAACAGCAATGAACAAACGCAACCATAAAAATCAAAATAGCATAAATTGTGATCTATTCGTCGGAATTATGCGCAATAGCCACCTAAGGTTATGAACAAATTAAAAGTAAAAATACATTTGTTCAAAACTCACCTGCAAAACTGAATGGGGGAAATATGCAAACGAGTGATACCCGCGCGTTACCGCTACTTTGCGCCCGCTCGGTTTATAAACAGTATTCAGGGGTTAATGTCCTGAAAGGCATCGATTTTACGTTGCATCAGGGGGAAGTCCACGCCCTGCTCGGCGGTAACGGCGCGGGTAAATCGACGCTAATGAAAATCATCGCCGGTATTACCCCTGCTGATAGCGGTACGCTGGAGATTGGGGGCAACAACTACACCAGATTAACGCCAGTTCATGCTCATCAGTTGGGTATTTATCTCGTTCCCCAGGAACCGCTGCTTTTCCCAAGTCTGTCGATAAAAGAAAACATCCTGTATGGGCTGGCAAAAAAACAGCTTTCTATGCAGAAAATGAAGAACTTGCTGGCGGCGCTGGGCTGCCAGTTTGATCTGCATAGTCTGGCGGGCTCACTGGATGTTGCCGACCGCCAAATGGTGGAAATCCTGCGCGGTCTGATGCGCGATTCGCAAATTCTTATTCTCGATGAACCTACAGCGTCGCTTACCCCTGCGGAAACCGAACGCTTGTTTGGCCGTTTGCGGGAACTACTCGCCACTGGCGTGGGCATTGTTTTTATCTCACATAAGCTGCCGGAAATTCGCCAGATTGCCGATCGGATTAGCGTGATGCGCGACGGAACTATCGCGTTAAGTGGCAAAACCAGTGAGCTGTCTACCGACGACATCATTCAGGCCATTACGCCAGCAACGCGGGAAAAATCTCTCTCAGCCAGTCAAAAGTTATGGCTGGAGTTGCCCGGTAATCGCCCACAACATGCAGCTGGAACATCGGTACTGGCGCTGGAAAATCTGACTGGCGAAGGTTTTATGAATGTCAGTTTTACGCTGAATGCCGGAGAAATTCTTGGCCTGGCTGGGCTAGTGGGGGCCGGGCGCACTGAACTGGCAGAAACGTTATATGGTCTGCGGCCTTTGCGTGGCGGGTGCATCATGTTGAATGGTAAAGAGATCAATAAATTATCTACCGGAGAACGTTTGCATTGCGGTCTGGTTTATCTACCAGAAGATCGCCAGTCCTCAGGATTGAATCTCGATGCTTCGCTGGCGTGGAACGTCTGCGCCCTCACCCATAATCAACGCGGATTCTGGGCAAAAACCGCGAAAGATAACGCCACACTGGAACGATATCGTCGCGCGCTGAATATTAAATTTAACGAATCGGAACAAGCTGCACGAACTTTATCCGGTGGCAACCAGCAAAAAATCCTGATTGCCAAATGTCTGGAAGCTTCGCCGCAAGTATTGATTGTTGATGAGCCGACGCGCGGCGTAGATGTCTCGGCGCGTAATGATATCTACCAGCTGTTGCGCAGCATCGCCGCACAAAATGTGGCTGTGCTGCTTATTTCCTCCGATCTGGAAGAGATCGAACTGATGGCTGACCGCGTGTATGTGATGCATCAGGGTGAAATTACCCACTCGGCACTGACCGGGCGCGATATTAATGTCGAGACCATTATGCGCGTTGCCTTCTGCGATAGTCAGCGTCAGGAGGCGTCATGCTGAAGTTTATTCAGAACAACCGTGAAATCACGGCACTGCTGGCGGTGGTGCTGCTGTTTTTGTTGCCAGATTTTCTCGACCGTCAGTATTTAAGTCTGCAAACGCTGACCATGGTTTATAGCAGCGCACAAATCTTGATCCTGCTGGCGATGGGCGCGACGCTGGTGATGCTGACGCGCAATATTGATGTTTCGGTAGGCTCAATTACGGGTATGTGCGCGGTGCTATTGGGGATATTACTGAATGCGGGGTATTCACTGCCTGTTGCTTGTGTCGCGACGTTACTGCTCGGCTTGCTCGCGGGATTTTTCAACGGTGTACTGGTCGCGTGGCTAAAGATCCCTGCCATTGTCGCTACGCTCGGTACATTAGGATTGTACAGAGGCATCATGCTGCTGTGGACTGGCGGTAAATGGATTGAAGGGTTACCCGCCGAACTGAAACAACTCTCCGCCCCGCTACTGTTTGGCGTTTCCGCGATTGGTTGGTTGACGATAATTCTGGTGGCATTTATGGCCTGGCTGCTGGCGAAGACGGCGTTTGGACGCAGTTTTTATGCCACGGGCGATAATTTACAGGGCGCTCGTCAATTGGGCGTTCGTACAGAAGCCATTCGGATTGTGGCATTTTCGTTGAACGGCTGCATGGCGGCACTGGCGGGGATTGTGTTTGCTTCGCAGATTGGGTTTATCCCTAATCAGACCGGCACCGGGCTGGAAATGAAAGCTATCGCTGCCTGCGTGCTGGGCGGCATTAGTTTGCTCGGCGGTTCCGGCGCGATTATCGGAGCGGTGCTCGGCGCCTGGTTCCTGACGCAGATCGATAGCGTACTGGTGCTGTTGCGCATTCCGGCATGGTGGAATGATTTTATCGCGGGCCTGGTTCTGCTGGCGGTGCTGGTGTTTGATGGACGCCTGCGTTGCGCGCTGGAACGTAATCTGCGGCGGCAAAAATATGCCCGCTTTATGACGCAACCGCCATCCGTTAAACCCGCTTCGTCAGGTAAAAAACGGGAGGCCGCGTAATGCGTATTCGCTACGGTTGGGAACTGGCCCTTGCCGCACTGCTCGTTATTGAGATCGTCGCATTTGGTGCAATTAACTCGCGGATGTTAGATCTCAATATGTTGCTGTTCAGCACCAGTGACTTTATCTGCATTGGCATTGTCGCCCTACCGCTGACGATGGTGATTGTCAGTGGCGGGATCGATATTTCGTTTGGTTCGACCATCGGCCTCTGCGCCATTGCATTGGGCGTACTGTTTCAAAGTGGTGTGCCGATGCCACTGGCGATTCTTCTGACATTACTGCTCGGCGCATTGTGCGGGCTGATCAACGCCGGATTAATCATCTATACCAAAGTTAACCCGCTGGTGATTACGCTTGGCACACTGTATCTGTTTGCCGGAAGCGCTCTGCTGCTTTCCGGGATGGCCGGAGCGACAGGGTACGAAGGTATTGGTGGATTCCCGATGGCGTTTACTGATTTCGCTAACCTGGATGTGCTGGGACTCCCTGTTCCGCTGATTATCTTCCTGATATGTCTCCTCGTTTTCTGGCTGTGGCTGCATAAAACCCATGCCGGACGTAACGTGTTTTTGATTGGGCAAAGCCCACGCGTGGCGGTTTATAGCGCGATTCCAGTTAACCGTACCTTATGTGCGCTCTATGCCATGACAGGGCTGGCGTCTGCGGTCGCCGCTGTGCTGCTAGTGTCGTATTTTGGTTCCGCGCGTTCCGATCTCGGTGCGTCGTTTCTGATGCCCGCCATCACCGCAGTGGTGCTCGGCGGTGCCAATATTTATGGTGGCTCCGGTTCCATTATCGGCACCGCCATTGCGGTTTTATTAGTGGGATATTTGCAACAAGGTTTGCAAATGGCAGGAGTGCCAAATCAGGTGTCCAGCGCCCTTTCCGGTGCGCTGCTTATCGTCGTTGTCGTTGGTCGTTCCGTTAGCCTGCATCGCCAGCAAATTAAAGAGTGGCTGGCGCGTCGGGCCAATAACCCATTGCCATAAAGGATATCTTCATGACACTTCATCGCTTTAAGAAAATCGCCTTACTTAGCGCCCTTGGCATTGCCGCAATCTCTATGAATGTGCAGGCCGCAGAGCGTATTGCATTTATTCCCAAACTGGTTGGCGTGGGATTTTTTACCAGCGGTGGCAACGGCGCACAACAAGCGGGTAAAGAGTTGGGCGTTGATGTGACCTACGACGGGCCGACAGAACCCAGTGTTTCTGGTCAGGTACAGTTGATTAATAACTTCGTCAATCAGGGATATAACGCCATTATCGTTTCTGCGGTTTCGCCAGATGGTTTATGCCCGGCGCTGAAACGCGCCATGCAACGTGGGGTGAAAGTACTTACCTGGGATTCTGACACCAAACCGGAGTGCCGTTCTTACTACATTAACCAGGGAACGCCCGCCCAGTTGGGAGGTATGTTGGTGGATATGGCGGCGCGCCAGGTAAATAAAGACAAAGACAAAGTCGCGTTTTTCTACTCCAGCCCCACGGTTACCGACCAAAACCAGTGGGTGAAAGAAGCGAAAGCGAAAATCGCCAAAGAACATCCAGGCTGGGAAATTGTCACTACGCAGTTTGGCTATAACGATGCCACCAAGTCATTACAAACTGCCGAGGGGATATTAAAAGCCTATAGCGATCTCGATGTCATTATCGCCCCCGACGCCAACGCCCTGCCTGCTGCCGCGCAAGCCGCTGAAAACCTGAAAAATGACAAAGTTGCGATTGTGGGATTCAGTACGCCAAATGTGATGCGTCCGTATGTAGAGCGCGGCACGGTGAAAGAATTTGGCCTGTGGGATGTGGTTCAGCAAGGCAAAATTTCGGTCTATGTCGCAGATGCATTATTGAAAAAAGGTGCAATGAAAACGGGCGACAAGCTGGATATTCAGGGCGTAGGTCAGGTGGAAGTCTCGCCAAACAGCGTTCAGGGCTATGACTACGAAGCGGATGGTAATGGCATTGTACTGTTACCGGAGCGCGTGGTTTTCAATAAAGAAAATATCGGCAAATACGATTTCTGATGTGCATTACTTAACCGGAGTAAGTTATGGCAGATTTAGACGATATTAAAGATGGTAAAGATTTTCGCACCGATCAGCCGCAACAAAATATCCCTTTTACCCTCAAAGGTTGCGGTGCTCTGGACTGGGGAATGCAGTCTCGTTTATCGCGGATATTTAATCCGAAAACGGGTAAAACCGTGATGCTGGCCTTTGATCATGGTTATTTTCAGGGGCCGACTACCGGACTTGAACGCATTGATATAAATATCGCCCCACTGTTTGAACATGCCGATGTATTAATGTGTACACGCGGTATTTTACGCAGCGTGGTGCCACCCGCGACCAATAAGCCAGTGGTACTGCGGGCGTCAGGTGCGAACTCTATCCTTGCGGAATTAAGTAATGAAGCAGTGGCGTTATCGATGGATGACGCCGTGCGCCTGAACAGTTGTGCGGTGGCGGCGCAGGTTTATATCGGCAGCGAATATGAACATCAGTCGATCAAAAATATTATTCAGTTGGTCGATGCTGGAATGAAAGTGGGAATGCCGACCATGGCAGTCACTGGCGTGGGCAAAGATATGGTGCGCGATCAGCGTTATTTCTCGCTCGCGACCCGAATCGCCGCTGAAATGGGGGCGCAAATTATCAAAACCTATTATGTCGATAAAGGTTTTGAACGGATTGTTGCCGGATGTCCGGTACCTATTGTTATTGCTGGCGGTAAAAAATTACCGGAGCGCGAAGCGCTGGAAATGTGCTGGCAGGCTATCGATCAGGGCGCTTCTGGTGTGGATATGGGGCGAAATATTTTCCAGTCAGACCATCCGGTGGCGATGATGAAAGCCGTACAGGCGGTGGTTCACCATAACGAAACGGCTGATCGGGCATATGAACTCTATCTGAGTGAAAAACAGTAACTGCGGATTTAAGGAGAAGAATCATGCACGTCACACTGGTTGAAATTAACGTTCATGAAGACAAGGTTGACGAGTTTATCGAGGTCTTTCGCCAGAACCACCTGGGCTCGGTACAGGAAGAAGGTAATTTGCGCTTCGATGTCTTACAGGACCCGGAAGTGAATTCGCGCTTTTATATTTACGAAGCCTATAAAGATGAAGACGCAGTGGCGTTCCATAAAACTACGCCCCACTACAAAACCTGTGTCGCGAAACTGGAAGCGCTAATGACCGGGCCGCGTAAAAAACGTGTGTTCAATGGGTTGATGCCGTGAGGCGAATTCATCAGTTTTATCTACAATTGGGGTAACGCGCTGACGGGAGTAAAAAAATGTCTGACTGGAACCCCTCTTTATATCTGCTCTTTGCCGCTGAACGATCGCGTCCGGCGGTGGAGCTGCTTGCCAGAGTGCCGCTGGAGAATGTCGAATACGTTGCCGATCTTGGCTGTGGCCCAGGTAACAGCACCGCCCTGCTGCATCAACGTTGGCCTGCGGCCAGGATAACGGGCATCGACTCGTCTCCGGCGATGATTGCCGAAGCGCGCAGTGCTCTTCCAAAGTGTCAGTTTGTGGAAGCAGACATCCGCAACTGGCAACCGAAACAGGCACTTGATCTGATTTTTGCTAATGCCTCGCTGCAATGGCTGCCCGACCACTACGAATTGTTTCCTCATCTGGTTTCATTACTTAATCTCCATGGTGTGTTGGCAGTACAGATGCCAGATAACTGGCTGGAGCCGACCCATGTGCTGATGCGCGAAGTCGCCTGGGAACAAAATTATCCAGATCGCGGGCGTGAGCCGCTGGCTGGCGTTCATGCTTATTACGATATTTTGAGCGAAGCCGGATGCGAGATTGATATCTGGCGAACCACTTACTATCACCAGATGCCGTCGCACCAGGCGATTATTGACTGGGTGACCGCAACCGGATTACGCCCATGGTTGCAGGATCTGACTGAGAGCGAACAGCAGCATTTTCTTACGCGCTACCATCAGATGCTGGAAGAGCAGTATCCACTCCAGGAGAACGGGCAGATACTGCTGGCATTCCCGCGACTTTTTATTGTTGCCCGACGTACGGAGTAATTATCACGTCAGCTGGTAATGGCGATCGGGAAGAATTTTCGCTGGAATTTCTGCTTCATCGTTCATCTGTAACAGGTCAATTTCAATAGCGTTGCAGATGGCATCCAGTGGTAAATCGTTGTTTTCTGTACCGAACGGATCTTCAAGTTCTTCCGCCAGACAATCCAGCGAAATAAAGGTGTAGGAAATCAGCACAGAGATAAAAGGCGTCATGTAATGCAGATCCACGACCAGCGCGAACGGCAGCATGATACAAAACAGATAAACGGTACGATGCAAAATCAGGGTGTAGGCAAAGGGAATTGGCGTATAGGCAATGCGCTCGCAGCCTGCCAGAACCGCTGAAATATCATTAAGCCGATCGTTGAGGCTAATAAACAGGATATCTGAAAGTTGTCCATTGCGTCGCTGAACCGCCAACCACTCCCCCATTATCAACAAGATACGGTTAGCTGGAGTGTTTGAAGCCAGTACACGCTGAAGATCTTCGGCATTGAGATAATGTGCCAGCACTTCCGCCTGTGGTTGTTTGCGTAACGTCATGCGTAAACAGTGGGCGAAGGCGATTTGCAGTCGGGCAAACTCCCTTACACTTGCCGAATCTGGCAAAGTCGTTTTTACCTCACGCAATAATGACCGTGAAGCAATCATCAACTGCCCCCAAAGTTTGCGTGCTTCAACATAACGGGCATACCCCGCGTTATTACGAAAACCCAAAAAGATGGCGATGGCGACACCGAGAATGCTGAACGGTGCAAGGGTGAATTTGATGCCCAGATGCGTGTACCAGGGCAGCATGAAAATAACAGCGATAGAAAAGAGAAAATTGAGTAGTAAGCGCGAGGATATCTTGGATAATACTGAACCGTGCCAGACAAAAATACGGCGCAGCCAGTGTTGTTGTGGACGAACAATCATGGTTATCTTCAGGCGTGGAAAAGTCGCCCTATTAAACGTGATTACGATCACATTCTCAAGATGCTACTTACAAATTACCTACAAGCTTACAACATTAACAGGTGCTGCATGTGGCACCTGTTAATGATAAAGGCACATAGGATGTTGTAACTAATATAGTGAAATAAGAAACCCGGTCGAAACCGGGTTCAGAGTATTAGCACAACGGACGTACAGCTTCGCGCATCCCTTTTTCCAGAATGGAATCCAGGTCATTAGCAACCAGTTCGACCAGGCCAGGCACTTGCGTCAGGTCCTGTTCCCAGTGGTCTTTTTCTGCCAGCACAGTAGCGACCAGCTCCTGGGTGTCGATGATACGGTCACGATGCTGGCTCCAGAGTTGCTGATAACGTTCCAGCCAGTGGGCATCATCCTGAACCGGATACGCTTCCCCGTTACGTTCTCCACGATAGAATGCAATCAATGCGGCTAACGCGAAGGTCAGTCGGGCCGGAAGTTTACCGTTCACCTTCTGCCCTGCCAGCAACTGAGGCAGAATTCGGGTACGGAACTTAGTCATACCGTTGAGCGCGATGGAAAGCAGCTGATGCTTAATATACGGGTTACGGAAACGCCCGGTTACCGCACTGGCGAAAGATTCCAGTTCATCACGTGGCAAATCCAGTACTGGAATAATTTCTTCGTAGATGGCTTTCTCAACGAATGCACAAATTTCAGCATCGTTCATCGCTTCGCCTACAGTATCCAGCCCTGCCTGGAACGCAACTGGCACCAACGCGGTGTGTGCACCGTTGAGGATTGCCACTTTGCGCTCTTTATACGGTTTAATATCGTCAACAATCAGCACGTTGAGCGGATATTTGTCCAGACGCAGTTCAGTCGCTAAAGATTTCGGCCCCTGAATTACAAACAGGTAAAAGTGTTCAGCGGTATCGAGGAAACCATCGTGATACCCCAGTTCTTCTTCCAGTTTCGCCACTTCATCACGCGGATAACCGGTAACGATACGGTCCACCAGCGTTGAACAGAAGCTATTAGCCTGATCCAGCCATTGAATAAATGCTTCTGGTAGCGCCCACTCCTGCGCGTAGCGCAGAACCAGTTCACGCAGCGCATCGCCGTTATAGTCGATCAGTTCACACGGGATGATAATCCAACCTTTATCCAGCGCACCGTTGAAATGACTAAAACGTTCGAACAACAGGCGAGTCAGTTTTGCCGGATAGCTTACCGCTGGCGCGTCAGCAAATTTGTCGCCTGCATGGTAGCTGATACCTGCTTCGGTGGTGTTAGAGAAAACAAAGCGCATTTCCGGGTTGTGCGCCAGTTTCAGGAATTCATCGTATTCACTGTAGACGCTGATTTCACGATTAACAGAACGAATCAGACGCGCATCGCTGACCGCCTCGCCCTTCTCATTCAAACCACGAATGATGGTGGTGTACAGACCATCCTGAGTGCTCAGTGACGGCGGGAATGAAGTTTCAATCGGACGAACTACGACCACACCAGAATTCAGATCGGTGTGCTCATTCAGGAGATCAATTTGCCAGTCGACAAAGGCACGCAGGAAGTTACCTTCACCAAACTGAATGATACGTTCTGGATACTGTGCACCGGGAAAATCGCGACGATTTAGTGTTTTCACAATGGGTTCCCTTTTGATTAGTCATACAACCTGTTTGAATTGGTACGACAGGTTAGCAAACTTTGATACGCTGAACCCCTGTTTTGATCAACTCGCGGCGAACAATTCACATTTTTTGGCGAAAAATGTGCTGTTGGTCAAGGTTCCGGAAAGTGAAAGCTTGTAATCATGATTTCCGGTAAAAATGGGAAATGACAAAATTGGTAGAACAAATTAGATGTTCACCGCCAAAAAATCACAACCTGTCAGACAACTTCTTCGCCATAATGCATAGTGCTGGTTCGATTTCGCCCGTCTTTTTTCGAGCGATAAAGGCAAGTATCAGCTTCTACCATCAACTTGTTGAAATCATCGATTAACGTACGAAATGTTGCACTCCCACTTCCGACACCAATGCTAACCGTCAAATAAAGCGTTTTTTGTTGCCAGATAAACGGTTGCATTTCTACGCCTTTACGGATTTTTTCCGCCATCAGCAGACCATCCACAGGATTCACTGAAGGCACTGCAACAGCAAATTCTTCGCCGCCCATCCGCGCCACCAGCCCTTTATCACCAACTATCTTCTGTATATGCCGGGCAAACACGCTTAAAACTTTATCGCCACATTCATGACCATAGTTGTCGTTTATGCTTTTGAAATAGTCGATATCAAGCAGCATCACCGTCAGATGTTGTGTCTGTTGTAGTGACGGATTTTTTAATGCCTCAAAAAGACCTGAGCGCGAGTAAACCTGGGTGAGAAAATCAAAATCGGCACGCAGAGAAACTTGCTTAACCAGCGAATTAATTGCCGCCACGCTAAAGGAAACCATGATTGGGCAAATTGCCATGGTAGCAATCCCCAGACGAGCGGAGAACATTTGTGGGATAGAGAACGGCGAACCGACGGCGATATCTATCACCGAATTTGCCACCAGCACGATTTCCACCGCGCCCGTCAAAAAAGTCAGCAAACACGTTACCTGCGGGGTATAGCGTACCGCACACCAGATCAATGCAGGCAGTGGGAACGCCAGACTCCCCGCCCCGCCAATCACCACAGAGGCAATCACCGATACAATGAGCGCAATAAACGGCATCATCTGTTCTGCTTTAAAGCGTGGCAACGCCCTGGGGATCGCCAGCGTCAACATACACGGAACAATTAACACGCCCGTCGAAAACTGTTCGCTAAACCAGTCAGCAAGTAAGGGCCAAAAATCCAGACTATCAATACTTACTGAACCAACCGCCCCGACAATTGCGCATAATAATGCGGCTATAAGGCAATAATTAAACAAGCGTAAGGCACTTACTGGCTCATACTTATTTTTCCCCAGTCGCTTATCCCTCAGCACTAACCGAGCCACGGTCACAATAAACATCATATTGGACAAGTTGATGACCAGTGAAACTAAACCCCATTCGGTAGTCATCGCATCATAAGCCATCATCGCCACGTAACTGATTGCATAGTAATGCAGCCGATTGAGCCAGACATACCGGGCAAAAACCCCTGCCATCACACCATTCAGCGGCCAGAAGAGAGAGAGTTCATGAACCAGACGTAACTCTGCACCAACAAAATAGAACAGCGTGGTTAGCGCAAAAATCGCGATGCTGTTACGTAGCAAATGGCCTTCCAGGAACAAATGGAAAGTTGAGATGGGGTGTACACGCATTAATTATCTGTCCATACAATTGCAGGCTGCAATTATTTTAACGCAATAAGTAAATTCTCATAAAGGATAGCATGTTCACTGGCAGCGGTGACAAATAAAGATATTAATCCGATACGGCTTTGTCGAAATCTGACATTCTTATGGCTGATTCATCTGAATAACCAGCCAGTGGTAGATAACCGTCACAATATAACGTTGTTGTTCCTCACTTAACGAAACACCCTGCGGAATGTTGTGCCACTTAGCCAGACAGCCGCGACAACATGTTGCTGTAGCATGCTGGGCAATAAACACCGGATGCCCGCGCATTGGAGTTTGCTTGCCATCGTTCGCCGGTAAGGCCGGGGCAAGACGTTTAGCGACAAAATCCGCCGCATGTTGTTCGATAACCGGCGCGCCCTTCTCCAGACAATACTGACGCTCCTTCACGCCTAAACGAAAGCGGGAGCGAAATTTTGAACGGGATAAACGCGCGAAGAGTGGATCAAGAGACTGCATTAGTAAACCGAGCGTCCTAATTGTTTCGTCAATTGTTCAAGTACTGCAATACCGGCAAGAGAGTTACCTGCGTCATCCAGTTCCGGACTCCAGACCGCAATGGCCATTTCATGTGGGACGATCGCCACAATACCGCCACCAACGCCAGATTTCGCCGGAAGTCCCACCCGCCAGGCAAACTCGCCCGCGTTCTGGTACATACCACTGGTTGCCATCAGCGCGTTAATTTGTCGCGCCTGCATTGGCGTTACCACCGGCTCATCGATATGAATAGCCTTCCCCTGATTTGCCAGAAAGACAAACGTTCGGGCCAGCTCAACGCAGCTCATTTTTAGTGCACAGTAGTGAAAGTAGTTTTGCAGTACTGTTGTCACATCATGATGGAAATTGCCAAACGACTTCATCAGCCAGGCTATCGCCGCATTTCTCGCAGAATGCTCGAACTCTGAACGCGCTACCACCGTATCGTAGGCAATATCAGACACGCCGCTTAGTCCACGCACCACTTCCAGCATACGTTGCCGTGGGGCGCTTAATCGCCCTTGCAACATGTCGCAGACCACCAGCGCACCGGCATTAATAAAAGGATTTCGTGGAATACCCTGTTCCATTTCCAGTTGGACCAGAGAATTGAATGGCGATCCCGACGGATCCTTGCCTACACGTTGCCAAATCTCTTCTTCGGAGTAATGACGCATTGCAACAACGAGGCTGAGCACTTTAGAAATAGACTGAATTGAAAAACGCTCTTGCGCGTCTCCGGCCTGAAAAAGCTGCCCGTCAACGGTACAGATAGCAATGCCCAGTCGGGAACCCTCTACCGTTGCCAGTGCCGGAATATAATCCGCGACTTTCCCCCGACCAATTAGCGGTCGTACTTGCCGCAAGATGTTTTCTAAGATTGCATTATCCATGGCGACTGCCACTCTCTGCTCCTTGCTCGCAGGTCTGAAAAGACCTGCGAGTATAACAGAGCTAAATATGTGACGTCAGATCCGGTCTTTCCATACCGTCTGGATATTACAGAACTCATGTAACCCAAAATGGGAAAGCTCACGACCAAAGCCGCTCTTCTTCACACCGCCAAACGCTACCCGTGCATCACTGGCGCTGAAACCATTGATAAACACCCCTCCACATTCCAGACGTGCTGCCATTTTTTTCGCCAGTGCTTCATCAGAGGTAATAATGGTTGCAGAAAGTCCAAACTCGCTGTCATTAGCCAGTTTAAGTGCATGTTCAGCATCTTTCGCAATGGTGATTGCCGCGACGGGTCCAAACAATTCTTCACGAAACGCGGTCATTTCTGGCGTGACGTCTGCGAGAACCGTTGCCGGATAGTAGTTTCCTGCGCCTGCTACCTTTTCCCCTCCGAGTAACAGACGGGCGCCCTGTGCCAGCGATTTTTCAACCTGATGATGTAGCTCATCACGCAAATCGAAACGCGCCATCGGTCCGAGGTCGTTTTCCTCATGACTCGGATCGCCCATTTTCAACGCCGATACCGCCGCCACAAAACGTTCGGTAAATGCAGAGGCAATCCCCTCTTCGAGGATAAAGCGTTTTGCTGCTGCACAAACCTGCCCGGTATTCTGATAACGTCCGGCAACCGCGGCTTTCACGGCCAGGTCCAGATCGGCATCGTTAAGCACAATAAACGGGTCGGAACCGCCCAGTTCAAGCACACATTTTTTCAGCGCCGCCCCAGCCTGCGCGCCAATGGCTGCTCCCGCACGGACACTTCCGGTGACGGTAACCGCAGCAATGCGCGGGTCTTTAATCATCTGGCTTACACCGTCATTGTCGGCATTCAACCAGCCATATACGCCTTGTGGGATACCTGCATCGTTAAAGACCTGAGCAATTAACTGTGCACAGCCCATCACATTTGGCGCATGCTTAAGCAAATAACCGTTACCTGCCAGGATAATGGGAACAGCCCCTCGCATCACCTGCCATAACGGAAAGTTCCACGGCATAATCGCCAGGATCGTCCCCATAGGACGATATTCAATAACCGCTTGCTGATTTTCTACCTGCGTAGGTTCGCTCTTCAGCATTGCCGGGCCATGCTCTGCATACCAGTCGCACAAGTTTGCCGATTTCGCCACTTCGGCACGCGCCTGTTTGATCGGTTTCCCCATTTCTCGAGTGATCATTTGCGCCATCTCTTCGCTACGGGCGCGCAAAGCCTTACCGAGATCACGCAGTTTTTCTGCGCGATAATCTACGTTTGTTACGCGCCAGTCGCTAAAGCCTGCCGCTGCGAGCCGAAGTGCGTGTTCAATATCGTCAGCGCCAGCCCACGGCAGTGCAGAAAGTTGTTCGCCATTGGCTGGATTTATTGAAATAGCATGGGTAAGCGGAGTAATGGTCATCCGGGTATCTCCTTCGTGAGTTATGGTGTGAAGATACGCAGATTTACTCTTTCGTTAAAATGAATAATATTAAGTCACTTGTTCACGAATCGAGAATGCTATGGATCTGACCCAACTGGAGATGTTTAACGCCGTTGCCGAGGCTGGCAGCATTACCCAGGCGGCAGCAAAAGTGCATCGTGTGCCATCTAACCTGACTACCCGTATCCGCCAGCTGGAAACAGAACTCGGCGTGGAACTGTTTATTCGCGAGAATCAGCGTTTACGTCTCTCTCCTGCCGGGCATAATTTTTTGCGCTATAGCCAACAAATTCTCGCGTTGGTCGACGAAGCGCGAAATGTTGTTGCTGGCGATGAGCCACAAGGCTTGTTTTCTCTCGGTTCGCTGGAAAGCACCGCAGCGGTACGCATCCCAGCTACACTGGCAGAATTTAACCGTCGTTATCCTAAAATTCAGTTTTCCCTTTCCACTGGCCCTTCCGGAACTATGCTGGACGGTGTACTTGAGGGAAAACTGAATGCGGCATTTATTGATGGTCCGATTAACCATACAGCCATTGACGGGATGCCGGTGTACCGCGAGGAGTTGATGATCGTTACGCCGCAAGGACATACTCCCGTTACCCGCGCTAGTCAGGTTAATGGTTGTAATATCTATGCCTTCCGCGCTAACTGCTCGTATCGCCGCCACTTTGAGAGCTGGTTTCATGCCGACGGCGCAGCGCCGGGGACAATTCATGAGATGGAGTCATATCACGGTATGCTGGCCTGTGTAATCGCCGGAGCGGGAATTGCGCTTATTCCTCGTTCCATGCTGGAAAGTATGCCGGGGCATCATCAGGTTGAAGCCTGGCCATTAGGTGAGCAATGGCGTTGGTTAACGACATGGCTGGTCTGGCGTCGTGGCGCGAAGACTCGTCAGCTTGAGGCGTTTATTGAACTGCTTGACACATCGCTGGAACAGCATGAAGCGGCAAAATGAGATGTGGATCACAAAGTCATTGTATTCACATCATTAACCGTTTTAAGATCATTTCATCACCTTTTCGCAACTCACCCGATAATCTGTTATGACAACAAACACTGTTTCCCGCAAAGTGGCGTGGCTACGGGTAGTTACGCTGGCAGTAGCCGCCTTCATCTTCAATACTACCGAATTTGTCCCTGTTGGCCTGCTTTCTGACATTGCGCAAAGTTTTCACATGCAAACTGCTCAGGTCGGCATCATGTTGACCATTTATGCATGGGTAGTAGCGCTAATGTCATTGCCTTTTATGCTAATGACCAGTCAGGTTGAACGCCGCAAATTGCTGATCTGCCTGTTTGTGGTATTTATTGCCAGCCATGTGCTGTCATTTTTATCGTGGAGCTTTACCGTTCTGGTGATCAGTCGAATCGGCGTTGCTTTCGCACATGCTATTTTCTGGTCGATAACGGCGTCTCTGGCGATTCGCATGGCGCCAGCAGGTAAACGAGCGCAGGCGTTGAGTTTAATCGCTACCGGTACAGCACTGGCAATGGTATTAGGTTTACCCATTGGTCGAATTGTGGGGCAATATTTCGGCTGGCGAACGACGTTTTTTGCCATTGGTATTGGAGCGCTTATCACCCTGCTATGCCTGATTAAGTTACTTCCATTACTCCCCAGCGAGCATTCCGGGTCGTTAAAAAGTCTTCCGCAACTGTTCCGCCGCCCGGCATTGATGAGCATATATTTGTTGACGGTAGTGGTGGTTACCGCGCATTACACGGCATACAGCTATATCGAGCCTTTTGTGCAAAACGTAGCTGGGTTCAGTGCCAATTTTGCTACAGCATTGCTGTTAATGCTCGGAGGCGCAGGCATTATTGGTAGCGTGATTTTCGGCAAACTCGGCAATCAGTATGCGTCTACGCTGGTGAGTGCGGCAATTGCGTTATTGCTGGTGTGCCTGGCGCTACTGTTACCTGCGGCGAACAGTGAGATGCACCTCGGCGTACTGAGCGTTTTCTGGGGGATTGCGATGATGATCATCGGCCTTGGGATGCAGGTAAAAGTGCTGGCGCTGGCACCGGATGCTACCGACGTTGCGATGGCGCTATTTTCGGGGATATTCAATATTGGTATCGGCGCCGGGGCGCTGGTGGGTAATCAGGTGAGTCTTCACTGGTCGATGTCGATGATTGGCTATGTTGGCGCGGTGCCTGCTCTCGCTGCGTTAATATGGTCAATTGTCATATTCCGCCGCTGGCCAGTGAAACTCGAAGAACAGACACAATAGTTGAAAGGCCCATTCGGGCCTTTTTTAATGGTACGTTTTAATGATTTCCAGGATGCCGTTAATAATAAACTGCACTCCCATACACACCAGTAAGAAGCCCATCAGGCGGGAGATCGCTTCAATTCCCCCCTTGCCCACCAGCCGCATAATTGCGCCAGAGCTACGTAGGCTTCCCCACAAAATGACCGCAACCAGAAAAAAGATCAGCGGCGGCGCAACCATCAGTACCCAGTCTGCGAAGGTTGAACTCTGACGTACTGTGGACGCCGAACTGATGATCATCGCAATGGTCCCCGGTCCAGCGGTACTTGGCATTGCCAGTGGAACAAAGGCGATGTTGGCACTGGGTTCATCTTCCAGCTCTTCGGATTTGCTTTTCGCCTCCGGTGAGTCAATCGCTTTTTGCTGGGGGAAGAGCATACGGAAACCAATAAAAGCGACAATTAAGCCGCCAGCAATACGCAGACCGGGAATCGAAATCCCGAATGTGTCCATCACCAGTTGTCCGGCATAGTACGCCACCATCAAGATGGCAAAAACATATACCGAGGCCATTAATGACTGACGATTACGTTCGGCGGTGTTCATGTTACCCGCAAGCCCGAGAAACAACGCTACGGTGGTTAACGGGTTAGCTAACGGCAATAACACCACCAGCCCCAAGCCTATCGCTTTAAACAAATCTAACATTGGTGGTTGTCATCCTGTGTCGCTAGTTACCTGCGAAAAGTATAAAGGGTAAACAAGGAGAAAGTTTCACTCTTTAACTAATCTTGCAGCACACTGCGCAATACTTGAACCGATTTAGCAAATCGTGGCATCGAGGGATTCATTCGTTTGACTTATACTTGCCTGGGCAATATTATCCCCTGCAACTAATTACTTGCCAGGGCAACCATTGTGAAAAGTACCAGCGACCTGTTCAATGAAATCATCCCATTAGGTCGCTTAATCCATATGGTTAATCAGAAGAAAGACCGTCTGCTTAACGATTATCTGTCACCGCTCGATATCACCGCGGCACAGTTTAAAGTGCTCTGCTCTATCCGCTGCGCAGCATGCATTACTCCCGTTGAGCTGAAAAAAGTCCTTTCGGTTGACCTTGGCGCGCTGACCCGCATGTTGGATCGACTGGTTTGCAAAGGCTGGATTGAGCGGTTGCCGAACCCGAATGACAAGCGCGGCGTGTTGGTGAAACTCACCAGCAGTGGCGCGGCAATATGTGAACAATGCCATCAATTAGTTGGCCAGGACCTGCATCAAGAATTAACAAAAAACCTGACGGCGGACGAAGTGGCAACGCTTGAGCATTTGCTTAAGAAAGTCCTGCCGTAAACAAAAAAAGAGGTATGACGATGTCCAGACGCAATACTGACGCTATTACCATTCATAGCATTTTGGACTGGATCGAGGACAACCTGGAATCACCACTGTCACTGGAAAAAGTGTCAGAGCGTTCAGGTTATTCCAAATGGCACCTGCAACGGATGTTTAAAAAAGAAACCGGCCATTCATTAGGTCAATACATCCGCAGCCGTAAGATGACAGAAATCGCGCAAAAGCTGAAAGAAAGCAACGAGCCAATCCTCTATCTGGCAGAACGTTATGGTTTCGAGTCACAGCAAACGCTGACTCGCACCTTCAAAAATTACTTTGATGTTCCGCCACATAAATATCGGATGACCAATATGCAGTGCGAGTCGCGGTATTTGCATCCATTGAACCATTACAACAGTTAATAAAAATGTGACAACGTCACTGAGGCAATCATGAAACCACTTTTATCCGCAATGGTAACCGCGCTTATTCTGTTTTCCGCGCAGAGCTTTGCGGAGCAAACCTCGCAACCGGTCGTTACTTCCTGTGGCGATGTGGTGATTGTTCCCCCATCGCAGGAACAACCACCGTTCGATTTAAATCACATGGGTACAGGCAGTGACAAATCGGATGCGCTGGGCGTGCCCTATTACAACCAACACGCCATGTAGTTTATTCAGGCCCCGGCATATCGGGGCTTGTTAGCCTCTCATCTTCACCGCTTTACGCCACTGCAAACCAAACACATTGATATACAGTCCGGTCATAATAAGCACGGCCCCTAAGAATTGCAGACCTGTTAGGCGTTCATCCAGCAGTAACGCTGCACTTGCCAGACCGACTACCGGCACCAGTAATGATAAGGGTGCGACACGCCATGTCTCATAGCGTCCAAGCAGCGTACCCCAGATCCCGTAACCAACTATCGTCGCCACAAATGCCAGATACATCAACGCCAGAATGGTGGTCATGTCGATAGTGACCAGACTGTGAATCATTTTTTCGGCGCCATCGAGAATGAGCGAGGCGACAAAAAACGGGATTATCGGGATTAATGCGCTCCAGACGACCAGAGACATCACTGCCGGACGGGATGAATGAGACATGATCTTTTTATTGAAGATATTGCCACTCGCCCAACTAAATGCCGCCGCCAGGGTCAAAATAAAACCGAGCATCGCCACATGCTGACCGTTAAAGCTATCTTCGATTAACACCAGTACACCAAAAATCGCTAACGCAATCCCCGCCAGTTGCTTACCGTGCAGCCGTTCGCCAAAAGTAAAAGCACCGAGCACGATAGTAAAAAACGCCTGAGCCTGTAAGACCAGCGAGGCTAGCCCTGCCGGCATACCGAAGTTAATGGCGCAAAAGAGAAAGGCAAACTGCGCAAAACTGATGGTTAAACCATACCCCAGCAGTAAATTCAGCGGTACTTTTGGTCGCGCCACGAAAAAGATTGCCGGGAAGGCGACCAGCATAAAGCGTAAACCGGCCAGCATCAGCGGTGGCATGTTATGGAGCCCCACTTTGATGACCACAAAATTAAGCCCCCATACAACGACGACTAATAGCGCCAACAACCCATCTTTCCGCGACATTTTCCCGCCTCTGAATTTTCATTTTTTGTCAGCAATCAACTTAGCTGAATTTACTTTTCTTTAACAGTTCATTCGTTAATCACCGTTTACCACGGCATTAATGGCAAATAAGTCGCTATACTTCGGATTTTTGCCATGCTATTTCTTTACATCTCAAAAACAAAACATAACGAAATGCATTGTCGGACAGCCAAATGAACTTATCTCTGAGACGCTCTACTTGCGCCCTTCTCGCCTCGTCGTTGTTATTAACTATCGGACGCGGTGCCACGCTGCCATTTATGACTATTTACTTGAGTCGCCAGTACAGTCTGGGTGTCGATCTCATTGGTTATGCGATGACAATTGCGCTCACTATTGGTGTCGTTTTTAGCCTCGGTTTTGGTATCCTGGCGGATAAGTTCGACAAGAAACGCTATATGTTACTGGCAATTACGGCCTTCGCCAGCGGTTTTATTGCCATTCCCCTGGTGGACAGCGTCACGCTGGTGGTACTTTTTTTCGCACTCATCAACTGTGCCTATTCCGTTTTTGCCACTGTATTGAAAGCCTGGTTTGCCGACAATCTTTCATCCACCAGCAAAACGAAGATCTTCTCGATCAACTACACCATGCTCAATATTGGCTGGACCGTCGGCCCGCCACTCGGCACGCTGTTGGTCATGCAGAGCATCAATCTGCCCTTTTGGCTGGCAGCTATCTGCTCTGCGTTTCCCATGTTATTCATTCAAATTTGGGTAAAGCGCAGTGAGAAAATCATCGCCACAGAAACAGGCAGCGTCTGGTCGCCAAAGGTTTTGTTACGGGATAAAGCGCTGCTGTGGTTCACCTGCTCTGCCTTCCTGGCATCTTTCGTGAGCGGTGCCTTTGCCTCTTGTATCTCGCAATATGTGATGGTCATAGCGGATAGTGGTTTTGCAGAAAAAGTGGTCGCAGTGGTTCTGCCTGTTAATGCCGCTATGGTAGTTACGTTGCAGTATTCCGTTGGGCGGCGTATTAACCCGACCAACATACGCGCGCTGATGACGGTAGGCACACTCTGTTTTGTCGTCGGTCTGGTCGGTTTTATTTTTTCCGGAAACAGCCTGCTATTGTGGGGAATTTCAGCCGCGGTATTTACTGTTGGTGAAATTATTTATGCTCCCGGTGAGTATATGTTGATTGACCATATTGCGCCGCCTGGAATGAAAGCCAGCTATTTTTCCGCCCAGTCATTAGGCTGGTTGGGGGCAGCGGTAAATCCATTAGTGAGTGGTGTTGTGCTGACCACTCTCCCGTCTTCCTCGCTGTTTATCATCCTGGCGGTAGTCATCATTGCCGCGTGGGCGCTGATGTTAAAAGGTATTAACGCCAGACCCCAGGGGCAGCCAGCACTCTGTTGACATTCGTGCCGTGCCACTACTGGCACGGCTTTGCTAATCATTATTCTGAGGCAAAGGCATAGCCTTCATCTTCCCAACCGGTTATCCCGCCGAGCATGATTTTAACCGGCTTTCCGAGTCGAGCCAGTTTGAGTGCCGCACGGTCTGCACCATTACAATGTGGCCCCGCGCAATACACCACAAATAGCGTATCGTCCGGCCATTCGGCCATTCTTTCTGCGGTCATTTGCTTATGGGGTAAATGGAGAGCGCCTGGGATATGCCGACGAGCGAAGTCCTCTTCACGACCAACCACATGAAGTAAAACGAAATCATCGCCAATATAAGCCAGAGAGTCATGAACATCGGCACAATCTGTTTCGACACTCAAGCGCGCGAGAAAATGCGCCTCAGCAACTTCTGGCTTCGCTGTGGTAAATTCAGTGACATAACGCATAGTGCTTTTTCCTTTTGGTTTGTTGTGTTAACAATAATGTAACCAATCTACTTTTCACTGACCGCCTCCCGATATGCCAGAAAAGAGCAAAATGATGACAACGTTACAACGCCCGCTGGTCGTTGCACTGGCTTATGACGGGCTATGTACTTTCGAATTTGGCGTAGCCGTTGAAATATTCGGCCTGCCACGACCGGAACTGGGCGATAACTGGTATCGTTTTGCCGTTGCTGCGGTAGAGCCTGGTGCGCTGCAAGCCACCGGGGGGATCCACGTGGTGGCAGATGGAGGGCTGGAATTATTGCCCAACGCCGATATGGTTATTATTCCTGGCTGGCGTGGAATAGATGCAAAAGTGCCAGAGATGCTATGTCAGTCATTGCGCGAAGCACACCAGCGCGGTACCCGCCTGGTATCGATATGCTCTGGCGTGTTTGTCCTTGCCGCTGCGGGCCTTCTTCACCAGCGAAAAGCGACCACCCACTGGCGCTACACTGAACAACTCCAGCACCGTTACCCTTCAATCAGCGTAAGTGACAATGTGTTATATCAGGATGAAGGACAAGTGATGACCTCCGCCGGAAGCGCCGCGGGGATCGATCTGTGTTTACATATCGTGCGCAAAGATTTTGGCCATGAGATTGCTAATAATGTCGCCCGACGGCTGGTCATACAGCCACATCGCCAGGGGGATCAACCACAAAATCTGACGCGCCCAATGGCCTCACCGCGTGAAAGTCAGACGTTAGGTGCATTATTCGACTTTTTGCAGCAGAATCTGGCACAAACACATACTGTGTCTTCCCTCGCCGAGCGGGTAAATATGAGTCCGCGCACTTTTTTGAGACGTTTTGAGGCCTTAACCGGCATGACGCCCGCCCGCTGGCTGCTCAATGAGCGCTTAATACGAGTTCAGGATTATCTGCAAAATTCGGCTTTTAACATCGATAAAATTGCCGAGCTGACGGGTTTTGGCAATTCAGCGTTATTGCGTCATCACTTTCACCAACGTTTTTTATTATCCCCTTCGCAATATCGTAAAAACATCCATTCCCCATCACAATAACCGCCTGATTCAGCCTTTGTTTAGGTAATCTCTGCTAATATCTTTCTCATTGAGATGAAAATTAAGGTAAGCGAGGAAACACACCACACAATAAACGGAGGAAAATAATGTTGGGTAATATGAATGTTTTTATAGCTGTTCTGGGAATAATTTTATTTTCTGGCTTTCTGGCCGCATATTTCAGCTACAAATGGGATGACTAATGAACGGAGATAATCCCTCACCTAACCGGCCCCTTGTTACAGTTGTGTGCAAGGGGCCTGATTTTCTGACGGCAAAAAAAACCGCCAGTAAACCGGCGGTGAATGCTTGCATGGATCGATTTGTGTTTTGCTTTTACGCTATCAGGCATTTCTCTGCGCTGGTAACGGTTCTTTGACACAGTAGCATTATTTTTCTCAATGAATGTTAAACAGAGCTTAAACTCGGGCTATCACACTCTGCTCGTCAATAAACATGCAGCGATTTCTTCCGGTCTGCTTGCCTTCGTACATTGCTCTGTCAGCCCTTCCAATAACCACATCCAACGGTTCTTCAGGAAACGCGCGGCTCACGCCAGCGGTCACTGTTATTGGGATATGTCCGCCAGGATGCGCTATGGCATGGTTATCGACTAACTGACAAATACGTACCCCAGCACGACACGCCTCAGCATCATTTTGCGCTTTGATGATAATAATAAACTCTTCACCACCATAGCGATAAACCGTATCGTAGTCACGCGTCCAACCGGCTAAGTAAGTCGCCAGGGTTCGTAATACCACATCACCGATTAAATGTCCGTAGGTATCATTAACCAGTTTAAATCGGTCTATATCCAGCAGCATTAAATAAAGATTTAATGGTTCAGCATTACGTAATTGATGCTCAAAGGATTCATCAAGTACCCGACGGCCAGGTAATCCCGTCAATACATCCATATTGCTACGAATAGTCAGCAAATAAATTTTGTAATCTGTTAATGCTGCGGTAAAAGAAAGCAACCCTTCCTGAAATTCCTCAAAATGAACTTCCTGCCAGCGATTTTCGACAATAGCCAGCATTAATTCCCGGCCACAGTTATGCATATGCTGATGGGTAGAATCTATTATCCGAACGTAGGGTAATTCATCACTATCGAGTGGTCCATGATGATCAAGCCACCGACCAAACTGGCACAGTTCATAAGAATGGTTATCCGTAATTTCTGGCCGACTGGTATCCCTCGCTACCACGCTATGAAACATACTCACCAGCCACTGGTAATGGGCATCGATAGCCTTATTGAGATCTAACAAGATAGCATCGATTTCCGTTGTCTTCTTGATCATTGCCACTCCTTTTTCACAATTCCTTGTGCGCTCTATTATAACGAGAGAAAAGAAAATTTATGTCAACAATTCCATAGAAAAAACATTAATTAATGGATAAAAATATAACAGCGTGATTTAAAACAAAATAAACAGAAAAAAGTGATTAAATCTGTCAGAACACGTTAAATTCAAGCCAGAAGATATAATACCGATTATGCCAAAGAGAAGAAGGTAATGGCCTGAAAGGTTAGGGCTTTTGGCAGTATTATAAATCCAATTATTTCTGCAAATGTACGCAGATCCCGGATAACTAAAAAAGAAATGAACAGCATATTATAATATAGCACCGGACTGGATGTAGCCCGGTGCTATATGGGGGAATTATACGTTCAAGCCGCGATGTTGCAGCATCGGTGTAATCTGTGGTGCCTTACCTCGCCACTGGCGATACAAACGTTCTAAATCTTCGCTATTACCTTTGGAAAGGATAGCGTCGCGAAAACGTTGCCCATTTTTACGCGTTAAACCGCCTTCCTCGACAAACCATTGATAACCATCGTCTGCCAGCATTTGCGTCCACAGATACGCGTAGTAACCCGCCGCATATCCGCCACCAAAAATGTGAGCGAAATAACTGCTGCGATAACGCGGCGGTACAGCGGGAAGATCCATGTTTTCCGCCGCCAGCGCCCGAAGCTCGAAATCGTCCACGTCCTGGCGTGCTTCATTCTCCTCCAGACAATGCCAGCGCATATCAAGAAGTGCTGCGCTAAGTAACTCGCTCATCTCGTAGCCCTTATTAAACAGGCTGGCATTGCGCATTTTCTGTTGTAACTCTTCCGGCATGGTTTCTCCGGTTTGGTAATGCCTCGCATAGCGAGAGAATACCTGCGGATTTGTCGCCCAGTGTTCGTTTATTTGTGAAGGGAACTCGACGAAATCACGCGGCGTGTTGGTGCCAGAAAGCGTCGCATAACGTTGGCTGGCAAACAGGCCGTGCAGCGTATGACCAAATTCATGGAATAAGGTTATAACATCGTCCCACAATAACAATGCAGGTTCGCCTGTCGCTGGTTTCTGATAATTGCAAACATTGTAAATAACGGGACGTGTTTCATTGAGCGTGGATTGCTCAACAAAATTCCCCATCCACGCGCCGCCGCTTTTGGAATCACGGGCAAAGAAATCACCGTAAAATAGCGCAAGCCCGACTCCATTATGGTCAAATATTTCCCATACGCGCACATCCGGGTGATAGACAGGTATATCAAAGCGCTCGACAAATTTAATGCCGAAAAGCTGGTTGGCAGTCCAGAATACTCCCTCATTCAACACCGTGTTCAATTCGAAATAAGGTTTGAGCTGCGCTTCATCGAGACAGAATTTCTCGCGTCTTACCTGCTCGGCATAAAATGCCCAGTCCCACGGCTGGACGCTAAATCCGCCTTGCGGCTTTTCGATAACCGCCTGAATAGACGACAGTTCATCGTCTGCTCGCTTACGCGCGGCCGGGACAATTTCACGCATGAAGTTAAGTGCTGCTTCGGGGGTTTTTGCCATCTGGTCGGCGATTTTCCACGCAGCATAATGAGGGAAACCAAGCAGTTTCGCCTGCTGCGCGCGGATCTCCACTAGCCGTTGAATAATGGCACGGGTATCGTTAGCGTCATTTTTTTCTGCCCGCGTCCAGCCCGCAGTAAACAGTTTTTCACGCGTCGCGCGATCGCGCAGTTCGGCAAGCGCCGGTTGCTGGGTGGTATTCAGTAGTGGGATAAGCCACTTGTTATCCAGACCTTTCTCGCGCGCTGCATCCGCCGCCAGGGCAATATCTTGCTCACTCATCCCCGCCAGTTGCTCAATATCGTCAACCACCAGCCCACCGGATTTGTTCGCCGCTAATAACCGCTGGTTAAACTGACTGATGAGGGTCGCAGCCTCTGTATTCAGCACTTTTAATTTTGCCTTATCGGCCTCTGCAAGTCTGGCCCCGGCAAGAACAAAACGTTGATGAATCACCTCGACCAGTCGAATGGATTCGCTATCAAGACTCAGAGATTCACGGCGCTGCCAGATGGCATCGACCCGAGCGAACAATTCGCCGTTCAGGTAAATGTCATTAGCCAGTTCCGCAAGTTCTGCCGAGAATTGTTCATCAAGACGCTGTAATTCATCGTTGGTATGCGCCGAGGTCATAGCGAAGAAGACGCTGGTTACACGTGTGAGTAATTCCCCGCTCTTTTCAAGAGCCAGAATAGTGTTAGTAAAATCGGGCGTCTGCGGGTTTAACGCTATCGCTTCTATCTCAGCCCGCTTTTGCCGCATCCCCTCGTCGAATGCCGGGCGATAGTGATGATTTGCAATCTGATCAAAATGGGGCGCCATATAAGGCAGCGTGCTCTGCGTAAGAAAAGGATTCGTCGTTGACATTTTCTACTCCTGAAAACGAGGTGTTCCATAGCGTAGGCTTACTGATAACGGAGTGCAATGTTGCAAACCAGTATTACCCGCTCTTAAGCATCACGTGCTATGTTAGTGACACACAAAAGCGTTGAGGAACAGTGAGATGATCGTATTAGTAACTGGAGCAACGGCAGGTTTTGGTGAATGCATTACTCGTCGTTTTATTCAACAAGGGCATAAAGTTATCGCTACTGGTCGCCGTCAGGAGCGGTTGCAGGAGTTAAAAGACGAGCTGGGAGATAATTTGTATATCGCCCAACTGGACGTCCGTAACCGCGCCGCCATTGAAGAAATGCTGGCATCACTTCCTGCCGAATGGAGTGAGATTGATATTCTGGTGAACAATGCTGGACTGGCGCTGGGTATGGAACCTGCACATAAAGCGAGCGTTGAAGACTGGGAAACCATGATTGATACCAACAATAAGGGCCTCGTGTATATGACGCGGGCAGTCTTGCCGGGCATGGTTGAGCGCAATCGTGGTCACATTATTAACATTGGTTCAACGGCGGGTAGCTGGCCATATGCAGGTGGCAATGTCTACGGCGCGACAAAAGCGTTTGTTCGTCAGTTCAGCCTGAATCTACGCACAGATCTGCACGGTACGGCAGTACGTGTCACAGACATCGAACCGGGACTGGTAGGCGGCACCGAATTTTCCAATGTCCGTTTTAAAGGCGATGACGGCAAAGCAGAAAAAACCTATCAAAATACCGTTGCGCTGACGCCAGAAGATGTCAGCGAAGCCGTCTGGTGGGTAGCCACTCTTCCCGCTCACGTTAACATCAATACCCTGGAAATGATGCCGGTTACCCAAAGCTATGCCGGGTTGAATGTCCATCGGCATTAATTTTTATACCCGGCCTCACCGCCGGGTTATTGCTTGTCACAAAAAAGTGGTAGACTCTTGCAGTTAACCCACTCAAAAGCAATAACGAATGACCGTCGAAACACAACTTAATCCCACACAGCCTGTCAATCAGCAAATTTACCGTATTCTTCGCCGCGACATTGTGCATTGCCTGATTGCACCAGGTACGCCGTTGTCGGAAAAAGAAGTTTCTGTTCGTTTCAATGTGTCACGCCAGCCGGTTCGCGAAGCCTTCATTAAACTGGCTGAAAACGGCCTGATTCAAATTCGCCCGCAGCGTGGCAGCTACGTCAATAAAATCTCCATGACCCAGGTTCGCAATGGCAGTTTTATTCGACAGGCCATTGAGTGCGCGGTGGCACGGCGGGCAGCGAGCATGATCACTGAAAGCCAGTGCTACCAACTTGAGCAAAACCTTCATCAGCAACGCATTGCCATTGAGCGCAAGCAACTGGATGATTTTTTTGAACTTGATGACAACTTCCATCAGCTCCTGACTCAGATTGCTGGCTGTCAACTCGCGTGGGATACCATTGAGAATCTGAAAGCGACCGTTGATCGCGTACGCTATATGAGTTTCGACCGCGTCTCCCCACCAGAAATGCTATTACGCCAACATCTCGATATTTTCTCTGCCCTGCAAAAACGTGATGGCGATGCCGTTGAAAAGGCAATGGCATTGCATTTGCAGGAGATTAGCGAGTCCGTACAGCTAATACGCCAGGAAAATAGCGACTGGTTCAGCGAAGAGTAATTCTTTACCTCTCATCCCATTCGGGGTGAGAGTTCATCCCCCTTCTTCTGGTTTATGCAAGCATCAAAAAAGATGTGAACTTGATCATAAACAAAAAAATATTCACTCGACAGGAGTATTTATATTGCGCCCGTTACGTGGGCTTCGACTGTAAATCAGAAAGGAGAAAACACCTATGACGACCTACGATCGTAACCGTAACGCAATCACTACTGGCAGCCGTGTTATGGTTAGCGGCACCGGTCACACTGGCAAGATCCTGTCGATTGATACTGAAGGTCTGACCGCAGAGCAAATCCGCCGCGGTAAAACCGTAGTAGTTGAAGGTTGTGATGAAAAACTCGCGCCTCTGGACCTGATTCGTCTCGGCATGAACTAAGCGTGTGAATGCCGCCGATGGCGGCATTGCTGTCACTTATCACTTCACCGCATATTTCGCCACGGTCGCTTTCGCGCCATGCGCTAATAAAGACAAATACGCTTCCGTCACCTTTGCAGTGAACAACGCATTGTTCGGCAAATCATCACCAAATATCGCATTAATCGCCATCAAGGACTGCACGCGCACTTGCCCTTCTGCACTACTTTGCACGGCCTCCTGAATGACCGGTAATAACGGGTCACTAATTTCGATGGGATTACCCTGCTCATCAACACCGCCGACATACCGCATCCAACCGGCGACGCCAAGCGCCAACAGATCGAACGCGCTGCCCTGTTTCAGATGCCAGCGAATGGAATCCAGCATTCGCTGCGGGAGTTTCTGACTGCCATCCATCGCAATCTGCCAGGTTCGATGGCGTAACGCTGGATTACTGTAGCGTTCAATCAGTCGATCCGCATAATTTTGCAGATCCACGCCCTGCACTTTCAGCGTCGGCGCCTGTTCCTGCAACATCAAGGCATGTGCCGCACGGCGATAATTTTCATCTTCCATGCAGTCATTAATATGCTGATATCCGGCCAGATAGCCCAGATACGCCAGGAATGAATGACTGCCGTTGAGCATACGCAGTTTCATGTCTTCATAAGGCAGCACATCGCTGACCAGTTCAGCACCTGCTTTTTGCCATTCCGGACGTCCGGCAACAAAGTTATCTTCAATAACCCACTGACGGAACGGTTCACAGGCTACACCTGCTGGATCGCGCACACCGGTGAGCTGCTCTATTTTATTCAGCGTTTCAGCCGTCACCGCCGGGACAATGCGATCGACCATTGTCGAAGGAAAAGTCACATTTTCGACAATCCATTGCGCCAGTTCCGCATCAACAGCATGCGCATAAGAAGTGACAACGTCACGCATTACATGACCATTTTCCGGCATATTGTCGCACGACATCACCGTAAATGCCGGTAACCCTGCGGCCTTGCGCCGGGCCAGCGCCTCCACAATAACCCCTGGTGCCGTTTTCGGCTGGTGGGGGTTGTTTAGATCGTCAACGATCATTGGGTGATCCAGCATTAACTGCCCGGTCGCCGGAGAGTGAAAATAGCCTTTCTCTGTAATAGTCAGAGAAACAATTGCAATTTGCGGTTCGCACATGGCAGCAAGCACAGCGTCTAAACCGTCTATTTGCACGTGCAACGCTTTTTTCACTACCCCCACTACACGAGCGGTCCAGGCATCGGCCGACATTTCCGCGACGCTAAAGAGATTATCCTGCTGTTTCAGGTCGACGATTTGCTGCTCACCGCCAATCAGATTTACTTCGTAATAACCCCAGTCACTGCTGTGCTCACTCGCAAGAATATCGGTATATACCGCCTGATGTGCGCGGTGAAATGCACCAAAACCTAAATGCACGATCCGTGGAACTAACTGTGAGCGATCATAACCGGGAAGTGTGGCTCTGGCATTCAGAAGTCTATTTTCCATAAAAATACCTGTTAATTTCAATCAAAAGATAAGTAACACTTGCTATCAATCAGCAATGAATAACGCTACGGCAAGTTCAGGCCTTACATCAGTAATGAAGGTAAGAACAGCGCGATTTGCGGGAAAATAACCAGCAAAATAATGAATGAGAGAAATGCAATTAAATATGGGATCGATGCACGTACAAACGCAACTGAACTACAATTTAATATTCCGCACACGGTATACATACATATGCCAACCGGTGGTGTATTTGCGCCTAATAAAGTTAATACTACAAAAATCATACCGAAATGAATCGGATCAAAACCGGCTTCAATTGCAATGGGCAACAAAATGGGTGTTAGCAGAAGGATAATCACACTACCATCAAATAACATTCCTGCAACTGCAATAAATGCAAGTAACAAGAATAGAATACCATATTTATTTTCGGTAAATGCCAGTATCGTTTCCGCCAGTTGTTGTGGGATTTGGTCAAGGATCGTGATATGTCCCAATATCGCTGCGGACATAATTAACAGCATAACCACACCAATATCATTGATTGTTTCTTTGAGCACATCCCATAAAACAGAATTATCTAAAGCCTTGTAGATATAACGACCAATAATAAAAGAATACAAAACAATAAACGCGCCTGCTTCTGTCGTGGTGAATATCCCAAGACGAATCACGACGATTAATACCACCGGAAACATCAACGCCCAAAAGCTTTCTTTAAAACTGAGCCATACTTCCTGTCGACATGGCAGCGAGGCAGTCTCTGGCTTGATATTCATTTTTCGGGCAAGAATATAATTCGTCAGCATCAGTATTGCCGTTAACAATAAACCAGGAAAAATACCCGCAATAAACAATTTACCGATAGAAACGTTGCCAACAAAACCATACAGAATCATTAATATACTGGGAGGAATGGTTGCCGTTATCAAAGAGCTAAAAGCAATGACGACAGCACTGAATGCTTTCGGATACCCCCGAGCTACCATTGGTAAGCCAAGCACTCTCGCTTGCATTGCTGCATCGACTGTTGCCGAACCCGATACGCCTCCCAGTAAACATGCCAAAAGCACGTTAATCTGCGCCAGACCGCCAATCATCCAGCCAGAAATCACACGTGCAAAATCAAGCAGACGCCCTGTGACACCCGATTTGTTCAGCAAATTGCCGACCAATAAAAAAAGTGGCGTCGCCAGAATAGGAAATGATTGAGTGGGTGCAGAAAATTTTTGAAAAGCAATACCGACAGGTAAAAAATCAGCAGTAAAGAAATAACTTAGACTTGATATAGCGATTACCATTCCGACAGGCATACCAACACAGAGTAATGCTACAAATAAAATAACGGCTATCAGCATGTTTCCTCCTGTGCAATGATAATTTTTTGCCGGCATCCCTGGAGAATAAATGACAGTGATGTAACGACCATTAATAAACACCCGGTAGGCACAGCACTGTTTAACCAGGCAATTGATATCTCAGTGACGGGCAGTACCTGATTGTGTGTCGTCCATGTAAAGCTAAAACCATACCACACACCGCAGAGTAAAAAGCCCAGAATAAATACCTCGTTAAACCACAAGCAAAATGTCTGTAATTTTTTAGAAAATAAATTGGTCAATGCATCAATACCAATATGCCTACGCGTCTGAAAGGCATAGTCAATAGCAAACATACTGACCCAGGCAAAAAGCACCATTGCTATTTCCAGCGACCAAATCACCGGATAACCAATACTCCGACTAATACCTCCGATCAGAATTATTAATACAATAGAAATCAGACCAAGACGGGAAAGTACAAGTTCAGCCTTACGAAAACCATTCATTGATGTACCTCAACTGAAGAAGCAGAGCCGAAACTCTGCTTGTATTATTTTAATTAATAATTGTTTTTACCTGCTTGTATGCCTCGCTCAACCCCAGCTTTTCTGGTACATAACGACATCCATCAATAAAAGGTTGGATATCCACATCTGATATTGTCATTCCTTTATTTGTCATTTCATCCAGCATCTTATCGCCTGCTTGAATGGTATTCTCTGATGCGATATCACCATTTTTCTGCGATTCTTCACGCAATATTTCTTGTTGTTCTGGCGTCAGGCTGGACAGCCATTTTTGTGAAACAATAATCCCTGTCATTAAATGAATGTGGTTGGTTTTTGTAATGTATTTGGTTATTTCATACAACTTAGAACCATACACCGCTGTTGGCTGGGCTTCAGCCGCATCGACAACACCAGTCTGAATCGAAGAATAAACTTCAGACCAGGACAGAGGCGTTGGTGCCCCCCCCATACACTTGATCGTTTCAATGGTAACTGGGGCTTCAAGTGCGCGAACACGCACCCCATTGAGATCGGATGGTTTAGTAATTGGCTTTTGCGTTACCAGCATCCGTGCCCCTTGATACCAGTTGAATGACAATGGCGTCAGTCCTGAATTGCTGGCCATTTTATCACTCCATTGCAAGAACACCGGACTCGCAATAAATGTTTTCAGTGCTGCGTAATCTTTAAATACGAAAGGTGCCGGAATAATGGCAAACTCTGGCACAAATTGCGCCAAACGAGCCCCATCCACCACCACACCAACATTGCTTCCCGCCTGTGCATGTTGTAACAGTTCGTTATCTGCACCCAACTGACCGCTGGAAAAAAGCTTAACTTTCACTTCACCTTTTGTCCGGGTTTCAACGCCTTTTTTAAAACCTTGCAACCCTTTATAAATCGGATCATCCGGTGAAAGTGATGTGCTAACATTTAATGACTCGGCCGCATAACCAGCACTAAAAATAAAGAAAGGTAATACACAGGCCAGTCTAATAACTGCTGTTGTTTTATTCGCCTTCATATTTAATTCCTTTTTACAACGTGTCAAACATAGGTTATTAACACGCAAATTAAGTGGCGTATTACTTCATCCCCAATAGAGCCGGAAGCCACAATGAGAGTCCTGGTATGTAAGAAACCATAAATAGCAAAATGATATTTCCTGTAATAAACGGAATTACCGCTTTACTGATCTCTCCTAAAGAAACACGGGCAATTCCCTGCGAAACGAAGAGGCACACGCCAACAGGTGGTGTCGTCAGGCCGATAACAAGATTCATTACCATCATTACTGCAAAATGGATTGGATCCATACCGATAGCTGTCGCAACTGATAGTAATGGGGTAAAGAGAATCAATAGTGCTGCGATGGTTTCCATAAACATGCCGACCAACAACAGCAGCAGGTTAATCATTAGAATTAACAAATATTTGTTGCTTGTAATAGATAACATGCCATCAGCAATTTGCTGCGGGATCCCTTCAGATGTCAGGATCCAAGCAAAAACATTGGCGAAACCAACCAGCATCAAAATGCCAGCCGTACCGCTGATGCTTTCCATCATACATCCCATGAATTTGCTCACAGTCAAGTCACCATAGACAAAAAAGCCCACGATCAACGAAAACACAACAGCAAATACAGATGCTTCAGTCGGAGTAAACAGACCAGTAACCAAACCGCCGATAATCATGACCGGCATTAAAATTGCCCAGATCGCCCCACGCGTAGCATGTAACCGTTGACGAAATGTAGCCCGCTCGCCTTTTGGATAACCCCGTTTATGCGCCAGGTACCATGCGATACTGGCCATGGTTAAGCCCATCATTAAACCAGGAACTGCCCCAGCGATAAAAAGTTTACCCACTGACAAACCGGTTAACGTACCAACAATGATCATTGGTACACTGGGCGGGATAATTGGACCGACTGTCGATGCCACTGCAGTTATTGCCCCAGAAAATGGTGCATCGTAACCACTGCGTTTCATTGCGGGGATCATTACTGATCCAATGCTGGCGGCTTCGGAAACTGCCGTGCCGGAAATACCTGCAAAGATCATTGAACCGCTAACGTTGGCCATTGCTAAACCGCCACGAATGTGACCCAGCCATGCGTTACTGAAAGATACAATTCGGTCAGTAATGCCGCCGCCGTTCATTAATCCTCCCGCAAGCAAAAAACCGGGGATACAAAGCAGTACAAAAGAGTCCATACCACTAAAGAACTGATTCGCCATAATGGCGAGTCCCATATCAGTGACCAGTAGATAGAAGATTGACGATAACGCAAGGGAGAAAATAACCGGTACTCCCAGCATAAGTGAAACAAAGAATATCACAAACAGACCAATAGTCGGATTCATGCGCTGTTCTCACATTAGATAATTCTATTTCCGCCCTTGCGGCGTAAAATCCCGAATCAAATTAAACAAAGTAAAAAGCGATATGTTTCCGGTAATGATAATCACCGAGGATGTCACCCATGCCTGTGAAATAGGCAGTGTAGTAGCCATACGCCACATTGTGCTTTCTACATATTCTACGGAATTGATCATTAGAGTAATTGAGCAGGTAAGAATAACCAAATCAATAAGTAGCACCAGATATTTTTTCAAACCAGATGGCAGCAGACTTACGACCAAATCAACGTTCACCAATTCACGTTTACCCGTTGCCAGTGCACAACCAAATGCGACAACGTAAACCAGTAGAAAGCGAGCGACCTCCTCTGTCCATGCTGGCGAACTTATTGGTAATGGACGAGATATAACCTGGAGCAATACTACACCAATGAGCGCAACTAATAAAACCGTACCAATAGTTAAATAAATTTTTTCTATATATCCATATAACTTATTAAACATATTTTCCCCTCAGTAGCTCAAAAAGGGGGAACATCTCCCCCGTTTAATATTATTTTGTTGCTCGAGCTTTTTCGTAAAGAGGTTTGATTTGTGGATTAATTGATTTTTCAACTGATTCATTTGCTATCCGAGCAAACTCGTTCTGATGTACATCAACCAGCGTCATCCCTTTCGCTTGCAGAGCTTCAACTAATTTAGCTTCATCCTGTAAATATAGTTCGTGTTCATAGGCCTGTGCCTCTTTGCCTGCATCAATAATAGCCTGCTGGTATTCTGGCTTCAGCTTATTAAACTTCTTCGTCCCCATAACCAGATAGATCCAGCTACGAACATGTTCTGTCCGGTTAAGATACTTCTGCACTTCAAAGAAACTACCACTCATAATCATAGAAAGTGGATTTTCCTGCCCTTCAATCACTCCCTGCTGCAAGCCAGTAAAGACTTCAGAAAATGCCATTGGTGTCGGTTGCGCGCCCAAATCTTTCCAAACGTTGATGAACATTGGTACGTTCGGTAAACGTAGAGTTAACCCTTTAAGTTCTTCCGGATTGGTAATCGGACGGTTAGACGTCAGGTTACGGGGGCCGCGTTCAAACCAGGCGATGGTTTTCAGTTTCACACGCTCTTCAATATCTTTGGATATTTGTGCGCCAACTTCACCATTAACAATTTTTGCCATTTGTTCTGAAGAAGTAATCATATAAGGCACTGCCAGCAATGCCGCAGAAGGTGCCCAGTTTTGTAATGACTCACCTGTAATGGTCATATCAACGCTTCCTAGCTGAATTGCGTTAATAATATCCATTTCTTTACCTAATGATTCATTAGGATAGATTTTAACTTCTACCGCATTATTTGTTTTTTGCTTTACCAACTCAGCAAACTTCAGTGAGGCTTTATGCCAACTATGTTCTTCATTTACAGGATGCCCTAATTTTAGGGTAACATCTGCGGCGATAGCTGAAAAACTTAATAATCCACCAAACAGAGTACAAAGTGCCAGAGATAGCTTTTTCTTTTCCATGATTAATGTTCCTTTGTAGGTACAGTTACTTTTATATAAGACATTCAGGACTCGGGGAATTTCAATAATACTTTGCACAGCCCTTCTTGTTGAGACTCGATGAGTTTAAATGCTTCATGTACATGTTGAATATCAAAAACATGACTTATAATATTCTCCGGATGAATTAATCCCATCACCATCCACTCAATAACTGTAGGGAACATACGACAATTTAAACGCGATGAATAGAGGGTTAACTCACGACGAGTTAATTCTTGTTGCGCTATTGCGGACGGTGTCGCAGAAAAACCTAAAAGTCCAATTCGCCCGGCAGGAGAGATTAACGTCACGGCTTCTTCCAGGATAGATGGATGGCAAACCGCATCATAAATTAACGTAGGTGTTAGTTTATTATTGTGCAGAAATTCCCGTAATGAACCATTCCGGTTATTAAAAGTATGAGTCGCACCACAACGTCCTGCCATAAGCAGGCGATCTTCGCGTTGATCCACCACAATGACTGGAATCTGCCAGACGTTACACAAAACATCAATAATTGTTAAACCTGCCGGACCTGCTCCATATACCAGTGCAACATCCGTTGGGAAAACCCCCGTACGATTGGTTACATTGGCGGCTACCGCATACGGTTCAATTGCCGCTGCAAGGTTTGCTGGTATAGATTCCGGCACTCGCCAGATGTTAGTTGCTGGAACACAGGTATAATCGGTAAAGCCACCATCGCGATGAACGCCTAATACGTTTAAGCTTTCGCACACATTCGGGCGCCCAATTGAACATGGATAACAATGACCGCAGCTAATGACAGGATCAACCACGACGCGTTCACCAATGCGTTGCGGAGAGATATTGTCCCCTACACTGGTTATCGTTCCGACAAATTCATGTCCTACGATACGAGGGTAAACAGCAAAAGGATTTGCGCCATGATAAATATGCAGGTCTGAACCACATATCCCTGCATACTCAACTTTGACACAAACTTCATCAGCTTTTGGCGCAGAAGAAACGCTATCAATCAGATGCATTTGTCCAGGTTTTTCAACCACAACACTAACCATATATTCCGTCCTTACCAGTTCCAGAGTGTGCCATCTTCCAGGCGTGCGACTGGCAGATATGCAGGTTCATAGGGATATTTCGCTGCCAGCTTTTCATCAAACTCGATGCCAAGACCCGGTTTATCGCCCGGATGCATATAGCCGTTATCAAACGTCCAGTTATGCGGGAAGACTTCGAGCATTTGTTCGGAATAGCCCATATATTCCTGAACGCCGAAATTTGGTACCCACAGATCAAAGTGCAGCGCCGCTGCCATGCAGACTGGTGACAAATCAGAAGGACCGTGTGAGCCAGTGCGTACCTGATACAGGGATGCAAAATCAGCGATCCGACGCATACCGGTGATGCCGCCCGCATGAGTCAGCGTGGCGCGGATATAGTCGATGAGTTGTTCTTCTATCAGTTGTTTGCAGTCCCAAATGCTATTGAAGACTTCACCCACCGCAATTGGCGTGACGGTGTGTTGGCGAATGAGGCGGAAACACTCCTGGTTTTCCGCAGGCGTCGGGTCTTCCATCCAGAACATGCGATAATCTTCAATGCTTTTACCAAAGCGCGCCGCTTCAATAGGCGTTAAGCGATGGTGCATGTCATGCAGCAGATGTTCATCAAAACCAAACTTGTTACGTACCGCGTCGAACAGTTTTGGCATGAAATCGAGATATTTTTCCGTCGACCACAACTGCTCTTCTGGCCACTGCCCTTTGGTCGCAGGTTCATAAGCCAGCCCTTTGCCTTTGGACATGCCATAGGTGGTCTTCATGCCTGGAATGCCGCACTGTACGCGGATGGCTTTGAATCCTAGTTCCTGATGACGAGCATAATCATCCAGTGCCTCATCAATGGAGTGACCGGTCGTGTGACAATAAACCATAACCCCTTCGCGAGACGCGCCACCCAGTAGCTGATAAAGCGGCATGTTGGCGGCTTTGGCTTTAATGTCCCACAGCGCCATATCAACAGCTGAAATGGCCGACATGGTGACTGGACCGCGACGCCAGTACGCCCCTTTATAGAAAAACTGCCAGATATCTTCGATACGGTGTGCATCGCGACCAATGAGTTGTGGGCAAAGATGATCTTGCAGATAAGATGCTACCGAAAGCTCGCGTCCGTTAAGCGTGGCATCGCCAAGACCGGTAATACCATTCTCGGTGGTGATTTTTAAGGTGACAAAATTACGTCCTGGACAGGTGACAAAAACTTCAGCCCCTACGATCTTCATGTTTTATTCCTTGCATCGATCTTCGTGATGCATGAAATCTACGCAGCTGAACCACTACCATACAAGTATGAAGACACAAAAAAGCCAGAATGATCACAAAAAAAGGCGCGTATTTGCGCCGTGAATAGATCTAAAGACAGCCAGATTTTGCTGTTATTTTGGACGCCATGTATGGCATATCTTATTAATAATAAAAGAGATTTATCATTCCAGGCAAAATCAAACTCGTCCCCAGCCAGCAACAATAATCAACATCCCGCATAGCGCGACCAATGCTCCAGTCCAGTCGTAGAGACTGAGTTTTACGCCATCCACAACCCGCAGCCACAGCAGCGCCGTGCAAACATAAACGCCACCATAAGCGGCATACACTCGCCCACTGGCCGCCGGATGCAATGTTAACAGCCAGACGAAAAGCGCCAGAGAAATCCCCGCCGGAACCAGCAGCCATACGCTGGCGTTCCGTTTAAGCCATAGCCAGGGTAGGAAGCATCCGACAATTTCACACAAGGCGGTAGCAAAAAACAGTAACGTTGTTTTAATCATCTTTGTCACTCATTGACATCATGTATATTTATGGCTCGACATAATATCATCACCCTATACATCCTTCTGGTACGTTTTGCGTTCGCAGTGGATCGTGTAAAATCCCCTTTAAACATTCATGTAAGGAATGAATCATGAATATTACTTCCAGCAAACGGCTCGGACTGCTCGCTTTTCTGCTACCTTGCGCACTGGCATTTAGCGCAACGACTCATGCAGAAACCAATAAACTGGTGATTGAGTCTGGCGACAGCGCACAGAGTCGCCAACAGGCGACAATGGAAAAAGAACAATGGAATGAAACTCGCAATTTGCGTCAAAAAGTCAATAAACGCGCCGAGAAGGAATGGGATAAAGTTGACTCCGCATTCGATAGCCGCGATAAATGCGAACAAAGTGCCAACATTAATGCCTACTGGGAACCGAATACTTTACGTTGCCTGGACCGTCGTACTGGCCGCGTAATTACCCCCTAACCTGTTATTGATATAAGGAATGTAAGGACACGTTATGACAAGCGCCCACAGTGTTAAGCTACGTCCGCTGGAGCGTGAAGATTTACGCTATGTGCATCAACTCGACAATAACGCCAGCGTGATGCGTTACTGGTTTGAGGAACCCTACGAAGCCTTTGTTGAACTCTCTGATCTGTACGATAAACATATTCACGATCAGAGTGAGCGCCGTTTCGTGGTGGAGTGCGATGGTGAAAAAGCGGGTCTGGTGGAACTGGTTGAAATTAACCATGTCCACCGCCGCGCAGAATTTCAGATAATCATCTCCCCGGAATACCAGGGCAAAGGTCTGGCAACACGCGCAGCAAAATTAGCAATGGATTATGGCTTCACTGTTCTTAATCTCTATAAGCTGTATCTGATTGTCGATAAAGAGAATGAAAAAGCGATTCACATTTACCGTAAGCTCGGTTTTACGGTCGAAGGTGAACTGATGCATGAATTCTTTATTAATGGTCAATATCGCAATGCCATTCGCATGTGTATATTCCAGCATCAGTATCTGGCGGAACATAAAACGCCGGGTCAGGCGATGCTGAAGCCGACCGCGCAATAGCGTTAATAATAATCAATGGTATTTTTGATAGTGTAAACCCGTTCGACGGCGGGTTTTTCCGCTTCATCAACAATGATCAATTGGCAGTCCACCGGATTGGCGTGACTGTCATATTCACAGCTTTGCTTCACATTACCAACTTGTTGATTATTCAGTAAAGTAACCGCCGTGTAATCGAGTTTTTTGATCGGATCAGTTGATGGTGTTGCCGTGACTGATAACGTTTTATCATTGCTTACCGTGGTTTTACCCAACGGATAGCCCTGTTCATCATACCTATAATCCACTTTCATCTGTTTACTGCTGGCTTTAACTACAAAGCCATTATCATCGGTTTCCCAACTCACTCCGGCGGAAGGTAATTCTGCTAACTGGCATTTACCCTGTAAACGTACTTTTTTCTCCAGTGTCTGCGCATCACGGTAATAATTCGCATCCAGCACTAAGGCAACCACGGTATTATTTTCCAGATCCAATAATTCAAGCGAATCGAAGCAACCTTCTTCCGATAAGCTGCCTGAAACACGTTTCGTCACTTCCCCTTGTTCATTCATCAATGTCTGGGTGAAATCTTTAACCGGACCACGCAGCGGATCGAAATCAAATTCATTAGAGAAGCTGGCCATCTCTGGCGTAAAAGAAAACGTCACTTCTGCGCGATCGCATCCTGTAAGCATTATCGCGAGCAAACATGGCAGTAATTTGAAATTCACTTTAGTCACCAGACAGTAGAGATTATTATCAATCATAGTAGTAAATACAGTGCTTTACACGTGAAATGCTATGCTTAGTGAGTAATATTCATTTAAGGAGCCAATGATGAAAATCTCAACTTATTGCGCCGCGCTACTGCTCACAATTGCCTCACCCGCCGTGCTGGCCGCGCCAAATTCTTGTGAACGGATAAAGAGCGATATTTCACAGCGTATTATCAATAACGGTGTGCCAGAAAGTAGCTTTACTTTAAGTATTGTGCCAAATGATCAGATCGATCAACCTGACACCAGGGTGGTTGGCCATTGTGCCAATGATACTCATAAAATTCTCTATGACCGCACCACCAGCGGTAACAATTCTGCCCCTGCACAACCGACTCAAGATGGCGCGCCTGCCGAACCGCAGTAAAAAGTATGATGGACGCTGGCGCGTCTTATCAGGTCTACATACTGCAACGTGCTTGTGTCTCATACCGGGCGGTGAGATGATCGGGCGAGCGCGATTTTATGGCCTGCATATGACGGTAGGAATGGCCGTCGCAGGTTAACAACTTGGTGCGGGGCAAGCCGCACGTTTCAGGATGATAAGAATGACGCATTTTTCACAACAAGATAATTTTTCTGTCGCGGCGCGTGTGCTGGGGGCGCTGTTTTATTACGCCCCAGAAAGCGAGGAAGCCGCGCCTCTGGTTTCTGTAATGACCAGCGATGGCTGGGAAACTCAGTGGCCTCTGCCGCAAACTTCTTTAGTGCCGCTGGTAACGGCTTTTCAGCAACAGAGTGAAGAGTCGCGTACACAGGCCTGGCAGCGTTTATTCGTTGGCCCGTGGGCGTTGCCGTCCCCGCCGTGGGGATCGGTCTGGTTGGATCGTGAATCGGTACTGTTTGGCGATTCAACGTTGGCACTTCGTCAATGGATGCGCGAAAAAGGCATTCAGTTTGAGATGAAGCAAAACGAGCCCGAAGATCACTTTGGCTCCTTGCTACTGATGGCGGCCTGGCTGGCGGAGAGCGGTCGTCAGACTGAGTGCGAAGAGTTGCTGGCGTGGCATCTTTTACCGTGGTCGACGCGCTTTCTCGAGGTGTTTATCGAAAAAGCAGAACACCCTTTTTACCGCTCGCTTGGTGAACTGGCTCGCTTAACGCTGGCTGAGTGGCAGTCACAATTGCTGATTCCCGTCGCAGTTAAGCCACTTTTTCGTTAAGGTTCCCGTAGCATTACCGGATGGCGACATTAGCGCGCCATCCCATATTAAATAAGTTACAGTGTCACACCATTTCCCCACTTAAAGCACGTACAGCTTTTGCGCCTGACGTCTTTTCCCGCAAAATAGATGCCCGTGTTTAACTTGCCATTTCTACTCATGCATCATCTACACCTTTACCCGGATCTGCGCACCATGTTTCGTCGTCTGCTTATCGCAACGATAATCGGTATTCTCGCGGCGTTTGCCGTTGCCGGATTCCGTCATGCCATGCTGTTGCTCGAGTGGATGTTCCTGAGCAATGATTCCGGGAGTCTGGTCAATGCTGCGACAAACCTTTCTCCGTGGCGACGCTTGTTAACTCCTGCGCTCGGTGGTCTGGCGGCAGGTTTATTGCTCATGGGTTGGCAGAGAGTTACGCAGCAACGACCCCATGCACCGACTGATTATATGGAAGCGTTGCAGAGCGAGGGGCAGTTCGATTACGCAGCAAGCCTGGTAAAATCACTTGCCTCTCTGCTGGTGGTGACAAGCGGTAGCGCAATTGGCCGTGAAGGGGCGATGATTCTGCTGGCGGCTCTTGCTGCATGCTGGTTTGCCCAACGTTTTACACCGCGTGAAGAGTGGAAATTATGGATTGCCTGCGGTGCTGCGGCAGGCATGGCTGCAGCCTATCGCGCACCGCTTGCCGGGAGTTTATTTATTGCCGAAGTGCTGTTTGGCACCATGATGCTTGCCTCTCTTGGCCCTGTGGTGATTTCAGCCGTGGTGGCATTGCTTGTCAGCAATCTTATTAATCACAGCGATGCATTGCTCTACAGCGTTCAGCTCGAGGTGACGCTGCATGTGCGGGACTATGCGCTAATTATCAGTACCGGCGTACTGGCTGGTCTTTGCGGACCATTACTGTTGAAAATGATGAGCGCCAGTCATCAAGGTTTTGTTCACCTAAAACTGACGCCGCCCTGGCAGTTGGCGTTAGGGGGGGTGATCGTCGGACTGCTTTCCCTGCTCACGCCTGCCGTATGGGGCAATGGTTATAGTACGGTGCAATCCTTTTTAACCACCCCACCACTGTTTACGGTCATTGCTGCGATCTTCATCTGCAAACTTTTTGCCGTGCTGGCCAGTAGCGGTTCCGGCGCGCCTGGCGGCGTGTTTACGCCAACGCTATTTATCGGGCTTGCAATTGGCATGCTGTATGGACGTAGCCTGGGGTTATGGCTTCCAGGCGGCGAAGAAATGACGCTTTTACTCGGACTAACAGGGATGGCAACTCTGCTGGCTGCGACCACGCATGCGCCAATTATGTCGACATTGATGATATGTGAAATGACCGGGGAGTATCAGCTACTCCCCGGTTTATTGATTGCCTGCGTGATCGCGTCGGTAATGTCGCGGACCTTACACCCTGACTCTATCTACCGACAGCACACTACGCAGCATGGCTAAGCGGATGTATTGACCCAGTTCTCGCTGTTCAGCTCGGGGCAGATAAGGCAGTTCACCAATGAGCGGTGCCGGAAGTTTTTTACCCAGCACATCAATGATTTCAGCATAATGCGCTAACCCAGGGTTAATACGATTAGCCACCCAGCCAATGAGAGGCAGACCGTCGTTCGCAATCGCTTGTGCGGTCAGAAGCGCATGGTTAATACAGCCTTCCTGAATACCCACCACCATCAACACTGGTAGCTGCTCCTGGACCACCCATTCAGAGAGCGGACGCAGATCATTCATCAGGCTACGCCATCCGCCAGTCCCCTCAACGACAACATGATCAACTTTGTCAGTCAGGTTAGCCAGACCATTTGAAATGAGCGTGTAATTGATTGGACAACTGTGCGCCACGCTACTTTCTTCTTCGCTTAACGCAATGGGATTGACTGCTTCATAAGGCAGTTCAATTGATGAAACACTCTGCAACACCAGGGCATCTTTGTTACGCAGCCCCTCAGGTGTCTCTTTGCTCCCCTTCGCTACGGGTTTGTATCCCGCAACTGTTTTTCCCTGGGAGGCTAACGCTTGTAGCAATGCGCGGGAAACCACCGTTTTCCCTACAGAAGTGTCTGTACCTGTTATAAAGAAACGCTTCAGCATCACTAACTCCACCGTTATGCTTCACTAATATAAGCCAGGAAAATAATTCAACGTGGAAAGTCTAAGTTATGCTTTCTGCACTCAATTTGAGATAGCGCAAATTTTGGTAGAACAGTTAAAAAATGTTAACCCTGCAACAGACGAATCAGCAAAGATCCATTATATAGCGCATCTTTTACCAGCGCGGCCCCTGCCATTGTCCCCTGATTGGTGAACTGAGTGCTCTCAACGCTAATATGCTGGCTGTATGCTGGAAGCGCCTGCTGACGGATGCTGTCAGAAATCACAGGGAACAGAATATTTGCCGCTTTGCTTAACGGCGAGCCAATCAGTATTTTTTGTGGGTTAAATAAATTCACCATGATGGCCAGAATGCGCCCAACATGCGCGCCTACGCCAGTGATAATATCCTTTGCCAGCAAGTCACCCTGCAACGCCGCATGGCATAATGAATCCACGCTCAAAGGCTGCCCGTGCAACATCGAACTCATTGACTGATTAAGGCGTAATTGCGCCAGTTCGAGGATGCTGTCCACACTGGCGATGGTTTCCAGACAACCGTGGTTACCGCAATAACAGCGTTTACCATACGGATCCACCTGGGTATGACCAATTTCTACCAGGCTACTGCTTCCAGCATGTAACAAGTGACCGTCGGTAATCACGCCCGCGCCAACATTGTGATCAATTACCACCTGAATCACATCGCGCGCCCCGCGAGAGGCTCCAAATAATGCCTCGGCCATCGTCCATGCACTAATATCATGCTGAATGTAAACCGGTACACCTGTGTGCTGCTCCAGCGCTTCGCCGAGCGGCATCTCTTTCACATCCTCGTAAAACGGCATCCGGTGCACAATACCATTTTCCGTATCAATAATTCCCGGCAAAGTAATGGCGATGGATGTCAGGCGTTCGAGTTTTTTCTGATGACGGATAAAAAACTGATCAATATGCGCAATGATACGTTCCAGCAAAGGCAATTCATCCTGAAGCGCCAGCTCCTGTGTCTCTTCCACCACCAGCTTGCTGCTTAAATCACGCAGGGCAAGAAAAATTAAACCACGACTGATGCGCAGAGAAAGATAATGCCAGGCTTCTGTTTCCACCACCAACCCCACCGCAGGGCGGCCACGGTTTCCCCCTTCTTTAATTTCTAACTCTTGCACCAGATGCGCTTCTAGCATTTCGCGGACAATTTTGGTGATACTGGCGGGAGCCAGTTGCGCCATGCGGGAAAGGTCGATACGCGAAATGGGACCAAGCTGATCAATCAGGCGATAAACAGCACCCGCGTTGGTCTGCTTTATTTGATCAATATGTCCAGGCTGGTTTTCTGCAACCACCTTATACTCCCTATATTTTCGCGCTCCGAAATAATCTGTAGGCTATGGTGAAACACTTCAATGCGTGCCGTCAAATTTTTACTTAGCCATGTGATTAACAGCACACTTTTCGGGTTTTTTAGCTGAATTTTACCTCACCTGAGAGCATTCAGCAGCTGAATACGAAAGTTTCGCGCTGCCGGACTTTGTTCATGATGCGTCGGCCAGACCAACCACATTTCAGAAACCGCATCTTCTTCAGCAATAGGTATCCAACGCATTTCATTAAGCTGAACACGCTTAAATGAGGCGGGCAAAATCGAAACGCCCAAACCGGCAGACACAAGGCCAATGATGGTCATCGCCTCGCCCACTTCCTGGGTAATAACCGGTGTAAGATTGTAGCGTCGCATCAGGCCCAGAATGTCATCATAAAGCCCGGTCCCGACGTGAGGATCAAAGAAAACAAACGGCTCTTTTGCCAGTTCCGCCAACGTAACTACAGATTTACCGGCTAACGGATGATCGTGCGGAATCATCGCCATAAGCGGTTCATGCACAATTACCGCATGGTTCAACGTCTCCGGCAGCAAAGTATTGCGTAACAGTCCCATATCGAGCGTCCCTTCGATAAGGGGCGCAATTTGCTCGCGGGTATTCATCTCGCGCGTCTGCAAATGGACATCAGGAAATTCGCGGCGAAATAACGATAAGGTATCTGACACTGCGCGAATGAATGGCGCCGATGAGGTAAAACCAATGCGTAACTCTCCCGCCTCCCCCTGATGCAGTCGTTCTGCTCGCGCGGCGGCATCGTCTACCAGAGAAAGAATTTGACGACTATCGGCAAGAAATTGTTTGCCTGCAGCGGTGAGCGCGACGCTTCGATTAGTTCTGGCCAGCAGGCGCGCGCCAATTTGTTGCTCCAACGCCTGAATCTGTTGGCTTAGTGGCGGTTGAGAAATATTCAGGCGCGCAGCAGCTCGACCAAAATGCAATTCTTCTGCAACAGCGATGAAGTAACGTAGGTGACGCAATTCGATATTCATATTTCATACATATTATTTGAGACTATTAATATATTAGACATAACAATTCGATTTTCCTACTCTATTCCTGAGCTAACACAACGCGCATATTTAGTAAGGATTTCAAGTGAGTCGTACCACAACTGTTGATGGCGCTCCGGCAAGCGCCACTGACAAGCAAAACGTTTCCCAGCCAAACCTGTTCATTAAACGCGGTACGCCGCAATTTATGCGCGTGACCCTGGCGCTTTTTTCTGCCGGACTGGCAACCTTCGCACTTCTCTATTGTGTGCAACCTATCCTTCCGGTTCTTTCGCAGGAGTTTGGCTTAACACCCGCAAACAGTAGTATTTCACTGTCAATTTCAACGGCAATGTTGGCTATCGGATTGCTGTTTACTGGCCCGCTTTCCGATGCCATTGGTCGCAAACCAGTGATGGTTACGGCGCTGTTATTGGCCTCCATCTGCACGTTACTTTCGACGATGATGACCAGCTGGCACGGCATTTTGGTGATGCGCGCCTTGATTGGCCTTTCATTAAGCGGCGTTGCTGCGGTGGGCATGACCTACCTTAGCGAAGAGATCCACCCGAGTTTTGTCGCCTTTTCGATGGGGTTGTACATCAGCGGTAACTCGATTGGCGGCATGAGCGGACGCTTAATTAGCGGTGTCTTCACCGATTTCTTCAACTGGCGAATTGCACTGGCAGCGATTGGCTGTTTCGCACTGGCCTCGGCGTTAATGTTCTGGAAAATTCTTCCAGAATCTCGCCATTTCCGCCCTTCCTCACTGCGCCCTAAAACATTGTTTATCAACTTCCGTCTGCACTGGCGCGACCAGGGATTGCCTTTATTATTCGCAGAAGGTTTTTTGCTGATGGGCTCATTCGTCACCCTGTTTAATTATATTGGCTATCGCTTGATGCTTTCCCCGTGGCATGTCAGCCAGGCGGTGGTGGGTTTATTATCGCTGGCCTATTTGACCGGTACCTGGAGTTCACCAAAAGCTGGAACCATGACCACCCGCTTCGGACGCGGTCCGGTGATGCTGTCTTCGACAGGTGTCATGCTTGTTGGCCTGTTAATGACATTGTTCAGTTCGATATGGCTGATTTTTGCCGGGATGTTGCTCTTCTCCGCCGGATTCTTTGCTGCTCACTCGGTCGCCAGTAGCTGGATTGGCCCCCGTGCTAAACGCGCCAAAGGCCAGGCATCCTCGCTGTATCTGTTCAGTTACTACCTGGGGTCAAGTATTGCCGGAACATTAGGTGGGGTCTTCTGGCATAACTACGGCTGGAACGGCGTTGGCGCCTTTATTGCGTCGATGCTGGTGGTCGCGATTATAGTGGGTACACGTTTGCACCATCGATTGCACGCCTGAAAAAATAAGCCCGGGCTGAGTAAAATACTCACCCGGGCTTATTGTCTGCTCAACTCAATGTTAATAACCATCCTAAAATAGACGAAGCGCCAGCCAATTCCCGCAGCGCATCTAATGTCATCAGGATAATAAATACCCAAATTAGCGGATTCATTTACTGTGTGTCATTTATTGATGATGCAAAGTAATTCTACCGTTTTGGGAACAGAGAAATAGTAAACTCGATCAAGACTACTGATATTAGTAGGGAATTTACCTTAAGTCACATCGCGTTATTATTTACCAATTTACTTTGTACATATCGTTACATGCCGAAACCAACCACTCACGGAAGCCTCTCATTACCCGAGATATAGTCATTACATCGGCCCCGTAGTGGGGTTGCATAAAAAAACCAAATTGAGGGTATGACAATGAAAAAAGTATTAGCTCTGGTTGTTGCCGCTGCGATGAGTCTCTCTTCTGCCGCTTTTGCCGCAGAGACTGCGACCACACCTGCCCCTGCAACTACTGTCACCAAAGCTGCACCTGCAAAAACCATGCATCATAAAAAACAGCATAAAGCAGCACCTGCCCAAAAAGCGCAGGCGGCTAAAAAGCATCATAAAAAAGCGAAAACCGAACAGAAAGCTCCGGAACAAAAAGCACAAGCCGCGAAAAAGCACACCAAGAAACACAGCCATCAGCAACCTGCAAAACCAGCTGCCCAACCAGCAGCTTAAGTTTTCAGCAGCAATAATGGCGCGCCCCCTCGCGCCTGAAAATTACGGCGCTAGACGGATAACGTTTAGCGCCGCCTTAAGCGGAGGGTACTATGGTGGGCCGTTATCGCTTTGAGTTCATTCTTATCATCCTTATTTTATGTGCATTGATTGCCACTCGCTTTTATCTTTTCTGATCGTAGTTATCTGATTTCACTCCCACTTTAATCCCGTCCCGGCTATAGTATTTATGAGGGTTTGCTTTTAATAATCATAATTACCCACCAGAGTGTGATATGCGTACAACCATTGCTGTAGTACTGGGTGCAATTAGTTTGACATCTGCATTGGTATTTGCAGATAAACCTGACAGTCCTGAATCGGCTAATGATGAAGTCAGCACCCTTTTTTTCGGTCATGACGATCGAGTGCCAGTAATTAACACGACCCAATCTCCGTGGGATGCGGTTGGGCAACTGGAGACTGCCAGTGGAAATCTCTGCACGGCCACCCTGATTGCGCCCAATCTCGCATTAACGGCGGGGCACTGTTTATTAACGCCGCCAAAAGGCAAACCAGACAAAGCAATTGCGCTGCGTTTTGTGTCGAATAAGGGGCTATGGCGCTATGAGATCCACAACATTGAAGGCCGCGTTGATCCGACACTAGGTAAACGGTTAAAGGCTAATGGAGATGGCTGGATTGTCCCGCCTGCTGCCGCGCCGTGGGATTTTGGTTTGATTGTGCTGCGCAATCCGCCTTCTGGCATTACACCCTTACCACTTTTCGAGGGAGACAAAGCAGCACTCACCGCCGCATTAAAAACGGCAGGTCGCAAAGTGACCCAGGCAGGCTATCCCGAGGATCACCTGGATACGTTGTACAGTCATAAAAATTGCGAAGTGACTGGCTGGGCGCAAACGTCGGTGATGTCGCATCAGTGCGATACCCTGCCGGGTGACAGCGGTTCGCCGCTAATGCTGCATACTGATGACGGCTGGCAGTTGATTGGCGTGCAAAGTTCGGCGCCTGCGGCTAAGGATCGCTGGCGGGCTGATAACCGGGCTATCTCTGTTACCGGCTTTCGCGACAAACTGGAAGAGTTATCCCGGCAATAGCGTTTAAATGCTGCCCGAAAATACGGGCAGCATAAACATCAGGCGAGTTTCACCATGATCATTCCGGCTAACAACAGGACCAGACCAACCCAGCCTTTGCGGTTTAACCGCTGACCAAACAGGACCCAACCGGCTGCTAATGTGGCGACAATACCAAACCCACCCCACAGCGCATACGCCACTGACAAGTCGATCCCTTTCACTGCCTGGGATAGTGCACTAAAAGCAGCAAGTACCGCCGCCAGCGACAACAAGCCATAGACTTTACGGCGAAAGCCATCAGAAAATTTCAAAAAGACGTTAGCAATAATTTCCAGCACTATCGCCAGTGCCAACCAGGCGGCGTGAATCCATTCAAACTGAGCCATGATTCTGCTCCAGCGTAGATTTACGCACTTTACGTGTACCCGATTTGATCAAGACAATCCCGGCAACCAGAGTTGTTAACCCGACAATTTTCATCAGCGATAAACTTTCATCAAATAACAGAACGCTAAACAGCGTAATAAATAAAATACCGATACCTTCCCACAGCGCATAGGCTACGCCTAACGCAATTTTTTTAACGGCGAAAGAGAGAAGTATATATGACAGAGAAATCATCACCAGCATTAAAATAAACCCGCTGTTTCCATCACTGACACTAGCCCATTTCATAGATAACGTGCCGGTAATTTCTGTGGCAATTGCCAGACCTAATAAAATCCAATAAAAATACATTACCCTTCTCCTGCAAGAGAATTATTTTAATATTCGCTTAATTCAGCGAAAGTAAAGAGGTCAAGCCCAGCGCATAGCGCAAGCTTCGGCAGAAGAAAGGACTAAAGCGCGTTGCGCCAGTGCTGCTCACCTGCGAGCAAGATAGTGGATGAGGTACGAAGATGGGTAAATGTAGAAAATAACGTCCTGAACAAATTGTCCATAAAATTACAATTATCCGCAGTGTTGCTTCTCGTCATCGCGGATGATAATTGTCCTCGGTAGTTGAACACGTCTGATTTGTATCATAGCTTAAGAATTAACTCAAAACATTTTCATTTCTTTACCTGAGTGGTTTGATTTTCGTTATAATGCCGCCGCTAAAAATAAAATATTATTAGCGAAGGAAGAATATACGGGGATAAGCATGGCAAAGCCGATCATCACACTCAATGGTCTAAAAATCGTCATAATGTTGGGAATGCTGGTCATTATTCTGTGCGGTATCCGGTTTGCCGCCGATATCATCGTCCCCTTTATCCTCTCGCTATTTATCGCGGTAATACTTAATCCTCTGGTACAACGCATGGTTCGCTGGCGAGTGCCGCGCGTACTGGCGGTGTCAATTTTGATGACCATTATCGTGATGGCGATGGTGTTAATGCTGGCCTATCTCGGTTCAACACTCAATGAACTGACCCGCACTTTGCCACAGTATCGCAGCTCAATCATAAAACCGCTGCAGGCTCTGGAACCTTTATTACAGCGCGTGGGTATTGATGTCTCAGTTGACCAACTGGCTCATTACATTGATCCGAACTCGGCAATGACGTTGCTCACCAACTTACTGACTCAGTTATCTAATGCCATGTCGTCAATATTTTTATTGTTGCTGACGGTGTTGTTTATGCTGCTCGAAGTTCCACAACTACCCGGTAAACTCCAGCAAATGATGGCGCGTCCGGTTGAAGGGATGGCGGCAATACAGCGCGCGATTGACAGTGTGTCGCATTACCTGGTACTAAAAACGGCTATCAGCATCGTCACCGGACTGGTCGCCTGGGCGATGCTCGCTGCACTGGATGTTCGCTTTGCTTTTGTCTGGGGATTGCTGGCCTTTGCGCTTAATTACATACCCAATATTGGTTCAGTTCTGGCAGCAATTCCCCCTATTGCTCAGGTACTGGTGTTTAATGGTTTCTACGAGGCGTTACTTGTACTGGCGGGATATCTGCTGATTAATTTGGTCTTCGGCAATATTCTGGAACCACGCATTATGGGGCGCGGGTTAGGACTTTCCACACTGGTGGTTTTTTTGTCATTAATTTTTTGGGGATGGTTGTTAGGACCTGTAGGTATGCTGCTTTCTGTGCCGTTGACGATTATTGTCAAAATTGCACTTGAGCAAACGGCGGGAGGCCAAAGCATCGCCGTTCTGTTAAGCGATCTCAATAAAGAGTGACGGCCTCCGTAGAGGCCGTTGAGGTTACAGAGCTTTGAGGATTGCATCCACGCTGGCTTTGGCGTCACCAAACAGCATGTGGGTGTTCTCCTTGAAGAACAGCGGGTTTTGCACGCCAGCATAGCCGGTGTTCATCGAGCGTTTAAAGACAATCACGTTCTGCGCTTTCCACACTTCCAGAACAGGCATGCCAGCAATCGGGCTCTTCGGATCGTCCTGTGCCGCCGGGTTAACCGTATCGTTGGCACCAATCACCAGTACGGTATCGGTATCAGCGAAGTCCTCGTTGATTTCGTCCATTTCCAGCACGATGTCATACGGTACTTTCGCTTCCGCCAGCAACACGTTCATATGCCCTGGCAAACGCCCCGCAACCGGGTGAATCCCGAAGCGCACATTGATACCGCGCGCACGCAGTTTCTCGGTGATTTCTGCGACCGGATACTGTGCCTGCGCTACCGCCATGCCATACCCAGGAGTAATGATTACTGAATGCGAGTTTTTCAGAAGCTCCGCCGTCTCTTCTGCGGTGATTTCGCGGTGCTCGCCCACTTCCTGATCATCGCCGGTAGAGGAACCATCAGTGCCGAAACCGCCCGCAATGACGCTGATAAAGGAACGGTTCATCGCCTTACACATAATGTAAGAAAGAATCGCGCCCGACGAACCGACCAGCGCACCGGTCACAATCAGCAGGTCGTTACTGAGCATAAAGCCCGCCGCTGCTGCCGCCCAACCGGAGTAGGAGTTCAGCATCGACACCACCACTGGCATATCAGCGCCACCGATGGAAGCCACTAAATGCCAACCGAAGACCAGCGCTATAGCGGTCATTATCAGCAATGCCAGCACCTGCAAGCCAACACTATCGGTACGAACAAACACCATCAACAGCAGGAAGGAAACGACCAATGCAGCCAGGTTCATTTTATGGCGGTTTGGCAGCATCAACGGTTTAGACGAAATCTTTCCGCACAGCTTACCGAACGCCACAACCGAACCGGTAAAGGTTACCGCACCAATAAAGATGCCAAGGAACACTTCCGTCAGGTGAATGTTGGCCAGAATCGGTGCCATTCCCGCGTCATGATGCAGATAGCTGTTAAAGCCAACCAGCACCGCCGCCAGCCCCACGAAGCTATGCAGGATCGCCACCAGTTCCGGCATTTCAGTCATTTCGACTTTCTTCGCCAGACGGATACCAATCGCGCCACCAATGACCATCGCAACCAGGATCCAGCCAACATTGCCAGTATCCGGCCCGAAGATGGTTGCAATTAACGCAATCGCCATCCCGGCGATACCGAAGTTGTTACCACGGCGAGACGTTTCATGTTTAGAAAGCCCGGCCAGACTGAAGATAAACAGGATCGCGGCAACAATGTATGCAGCTGTAACTAATCCTCCAGACATATGTTACCCCTTAGTTTTTGCGAAACATTTTCAGCATGCGCTGAGTCACGGTAAAGCCACCGAAAATATTAATGCTGGCGATAAGCACCGCGATAAAACTAAGGAAGCTAACCCAGCCGCCCTGGCCAATCTGCAATAGAGCTCCGACAACAATAATCCCTGAAATCGCGTTAGTAACCGACATCAGCGGCGTATGCAACGCGTGGGAGACATTCCACACCACGTAATAACCTACGACGCAGGCCAGCGCGAAAACGGTAAAGTGCCCGAGGAATTCTTTCGGTGCTACGCTTGCCAACCAGCCGAAAAGGATGATTGCCAGCGCCATCAGCGCATATTTACGCCACGGTGAGCAGGCACATTTTTCTTCGGTTTTAACATCAGGTGCCGCCTTCTGTGCTGCCTGCGGTTGGACAGAAACCTGAATCGGCGGCGCCGGCCAGGTAATTTCGCCAGAACGGATCACGGTCACGCCGCGAATCACCACATCATCAAAATCAACCGTGATATTGCCGTCTTTCTCTTTGCACAACAGTTTCAGCAGATTGACAAGGTTGGTGCCGTAAAGCTGTGAGGATTGCGTCGGCAGGCGACCAGGAAGATCGGTGTAGCCAATCACTTTGACACCATTCTCCGTGGTGAAGATTTCACCCGGCACGGTGTATTCACAGTTACCACCGTTTTGGGCTGCCAGGTCGACAATCACACTACCCGACTTCATAGAATCAACCATTTCACGGGTAATCAGTTTCGGTGCTGGTTTGCCTGGAATAAGCGCGGTGGTCACAATGATATCGACCTCTTTTGCCTGGGCGGCAAAGAGTTCCATTTCTGCTTTGATGAACGCTTCCGACATCACTTTGGCGTAACCATCGCCGCTACCGGCTTCCTCTTTAAAATCCAGCTCGAGGAATTCCGCCCCCATACTTTGAACCTGTTCTTTCACTTCCGGGCGGGTATCGAATGCACGCACAATTGCGCCGAGGCTGTTTGCTGCGCCAATGGCCGCCAGGCCCGCAACGCCCGCACCAATCACCATCACTTTTGCCGGAGGCACTTTACCTGCTGCTGTGATTTGCCCGGTAAAGAAACGCCCAAACTCATGAGCCGCTTCAACAATGGCGCGATAACCAGCGATGTTCGCCATCGAACTTAACGCATCAAGCGATTGAGCACGTGAGATACGTGGTACAGAGTCCATCGCCATCACGGTTACGTTACGCTCCGCGAGTTTTTGCATTAACTCCAGATTCTGCGCAGGCCAGATGAAGCTCACCAGCGTGGTTCCCGGATTTAGTAACGCAATTTCATCATCTAACGGCGCATTGACCTTCAGAATGATCTCTGACTGCCAGACGTTATTCCCTTCTACAATTTCGGCGCCCGCTTGCACAAACGCTTTATCGTCAAAACTAGCCAGTTGACCTGCGCCGCTCTCTACCGCGACGGTAAAACCTAGTTTCAGCAACTGCTCCACTGTTTTCGGCGTTGCTGCAACACGGGTTTCATTGGTTAACCGTTCTCTTGGTATGCCAATTCGCATGATATTCCCTTCCATCGGTTTTATTGATGATGGTTTGCCTGTGTTTTTGATACACAAGCCGCTCATGTACGAGCTAAATGTTACTCCGTTAAAATAAATTAGTAACAAACGCCTATAACGTACTGAAAATAATGCCTGTGATCTAGCGTCAAAAATCAGTATTTCGGCGTGAACTCGCAAAATATTAACGATTCAGCCTTGATAGCGGGATAAACACCATAGAACACAGGATAATGGGCGATAATTGTCTTTGATAATCAGGTAAAACATGAGATTTCACCGAGGCCAGCCACCGGTTAACATTAAATTAACTTATACAATTCAGCCAGTTCAGTCATTCTTCTGTTATTGTGGCTATTTTTTAAGCGCGATGCTCATTCGATCAGATTTAAAATCAAATCAAGAAGTCTGATATGAAAAAATCACGCAGACAGTTACACACTTTAAATGCAATAATCAGCCACGTTTCTCGTTAATAACAATACCAGTACCTGGTTTGCGCAAGGCGAAGGATTATTTTTATGAAGCTTAAGAACACCCTCCTGGCGTCGGCACTGCTTTCTGCTACGGCATTTTCCGTTAACGCAGCAACAGAACTGACACCGGAGCAAGCGGCAGCGGTTAAACCTTTTGACCGTGTAGTGGTTACCGGTCGTTTTAATGCCATTGGTGAAGCGGTTAAAGCCGTTTCCCGTCGCGCTGATAAAGAAGGCGCCGCCTCTTTTTATGTTGTCGACACTTCAGATTTCGGTAACAGCGGTAACTGGCGTGTAGTTGCCGATCTTTATAAAGCCGATGCTGAAAAAGCAGAAGCTGATAAGAATCGCGTTTTTAATGGCGTTATTGAACTGCCTAAAGACCAGGCTGTTTTGATCGAACCGTATGACACCGTGACCGTCCAGGGCTTCTTCCGCAGCCAACCGGAAGTGAACGATGCCATCACCAAAGCAGCAAAAGCGAAAGGTGCCTACTCTTACTACATCGTTCGCCAGATAGATGCCAACCAGGGCGGCAACCAGCGTATTACTGCGTTCATCTACAAACAAGATGCTAAAAAACGCATCGTCCAGAGCCCGGATGTGATCCCTGCGGATTCTGATGCTGGTCGCGCGGCACTGGCCGCAGGTGGCGAAGCCGCGAAGAAAGTTGAAATCCCGGGCGTTGCCACCACTGCATCACCAAGTGCTGAAGTTGGTCGTTTCTTTGAAACTCAGTCCTCAAAAGGCGGACGTTACACTGTCACGCTTCCTGACGGCACCAAAGTAGAAGAACTGAACAAAGCGACCGCAGCAATGATGGTTCCGTTCGATAGCATTAAGTTCTCGGGTAACTACGGCAACATGACCGAAGTCTCCTACCAGGTTGCTAAACGTGCCGCGAAGAAAGGTGCTAAGTATTACCACATCACCCGCCAGTGGCAGGAACGTGGTAACAACCTGACCATCAGTGCAGACCTGTATAAATAAATAACTATTCAGTATCACATTAAGGCGGCTTTATGCCGCCTTTCAGATTTTTAGCTACAAATTTTCCCGCAACCATTGCATGCCGCCACTTCTCTTCGTAAAATCCCGCGCTTTAGTGGCATTCACCATTTTTATGCGTTTTGCCCTAATATTTATTCTTCTGAACACGTTTTAAACACTGGATATCGATGGAAAAGAAACTGGGACTGAGCGCACTCACCGCGCTGGTATTAAGCTCAATGCTGGGCGCGGGTGTTTTCAGTCTGCCGCAAAATATGGCGGCGGTTGCCAGCCCGGCAGCACTGCTCATCGGCTGGGGTATTACTGGCGCTGGCATCTTATTGCTGGCCTTTGCCATGCTGATCCTGACACGCATTCGTCCCGACCTTGACGGCGGTATTTTTACCTATGCACGGGAAGGGTTTGGTGAGTTAATCGGCTTCTGCTCCGCGTGGGGATACTGGCTATGTGCGGTTATCGCCAACGTCTCTTATCTGGTTATCGTCTTTTCCGCATTAAGTTTCTTCACCGATACGCCGGAACTACGCCTGTTTGGCGATGGTAACACCTGGCAATCGATCGTCGGTGCATCGGCATTGTTGTGGATTGTTCACTTTTTGATCCTGCGCGGCGTACAAACCGCCGCCAGCATTAACCTGGTGGCGACATTGGCAAAATTATTGCCGCTTGGTTTGTTTATTGTGCTGGCGATGATGATGTTCAAACTGGACACCTTCAAGCTCGACTTTACTGGCCTTGCGCTTGGCGTGCCGGTATGGGAACAGGTGAAAAACACCATGCTGATCACACTGTGGGTATTCATTGGTGTGGAAGGTGCGGTGGTTGTTTCTTCACGGGCGCGGAATAAACATGATGTTGGCAAAGCGACGCTTCTGGCGGTGCTTTCTGCACTGGGCGTTTATTTATTGGTCACGCTGCTTTCGCTGGGGGTGGTTGCTCGTCCTGAACTGGCTGAGATTCGTAACCCGTCTATGGCCGGTCTGATGGTGAAAATGATGGGGCCGTGGGGCGAGATTATCATCGCTGCCGGATTGATCGTTTCTGTCTGTGGCGCGTATCTAAGCTGGACCATTATGGCGGCAGAAGTCCCCTTCCTGGCAGCGACGCATAAGGCATTCCCGCGTATTTTTGCGCGCCAGAATGCACAAGCCGCACCGTCTGCCTCGCTGTGGCTGACCAACATCTGCGTGCAAATTTGTCTGGTTCTGATCTGGCTGACCGGCTCTGATTACAACACGTTGCTGACCATCGCCTCAGAGATGATTCTGGTGCCCTATTTCCTGGTTGGCGCGTTCTTGTTGAAAATCGCTACTCGTCCACTGCATAAAGCGGTAGGTGTCGGTGCCTGCATTTATGGCTTATGGTTATTATACGCTTCAGGCCCAATGCACCTGTTGTTGTCCGTCGTTTTGTATGCGCCAGGGCTACTGGTCTTCCTGTACGCGCGTAAAACGCATACACATGATAATGTATTGAATCGTCAGGAAATGGTGCTGATTGGCATGTTGTTAATTGCCGCAGTTCCGGCCACCTGGATGCTGGTGGGATAACTTTCGTCCCATCGTTTGCTTGCAAAGGAGATTAACGATGGGGAAAACCCAGCCCTTGCCAATATTAATCACTGGCGGAGGCCGTCGTATCGGCCTCGCTCTCGCCTGGCATTTCATTAATCAAAAGCAACCGGTGATTGTCAGCTATCGGACGCACTATCCTGCCATTGATGGACTGGTTAATGCAGGTGCGCAGTGTATTCAGGCTGATTTTTCAACGAACGACGGCGTGATGGCGTTTGCCGATGAAGTGTTAAAAACCACCCACGGCCTGCGTGCCATTTTGCATAACGCCAGTGCGTGGATGGCAGAAAAACCAGGTATGCCACTGACTGATGTTCTGTCCTGCATGATGCAGATCCATGTTAATACCCCTTACCTGCTCAACCATGCGCTGGAAAGATTACTGCGCGGTCACGGACACGCTGCCAGCGATATCATTCACTTCACCGATTATGTGGTGGAGCGCGGAAGCGACAAACATATTGCCTATGCTGCAAGCAAAGCGGCACTGGATAATATGACCCGTTCATTTGCCCGCAAGCTGGCACCGGAAGTGAAAGTGAATTCTATTGCACCATCGCTGATCTTGTTTAACGAGCATGATGATGCCGAATATCGCCAACAGGCTCTGAATAAATCACTGATGAAAACCGCGCCCGGTGAGAAAGAAGTTATCGATCTTGTCGATTACTTACTCACCAGTTGCTTTGTAACCGGACGCAGTTTCCCGCTTGATGGCGGTCGTCATTTGCGTTAATGCAGTTTCATCCAGCAAATAATTAGCACCCATGCGCTTAGCCCCCAGCACGCAACAGAACCCACAAAAGCAGCGGGCAAGCGCATGATTCCGGTGAAATACCACAACGACGCCAGATAAACAAAATAGGGAATAATCGACCACATACTGAAAACGATTGTGGCGCGTAAGGCTTCAATCCCACGTTCACTGACAACAATATAATGCGCGATGAGCGCAAAAGTCGGGAAAAGCGGGATCAGCCCGGCGATATAGTAATTTTTCGTTTTGGCTAATACACCAATCAACACCACCACCAGCGCACCAAGCGCAGCTTTGATTACCAGCCCCATTGTTTTACCTTAACACTTCCATAACAAGTCATCTGTAGAATACCCGATGCAACCTTGTTTAGAAACGATTGATAGTAAGTAAAATCAGCGCGGTGTATTGTGACGTTTTTATATCTGCCGTGAATAATATGAACACTATCGTTTTTGTGGAAGATGACACAGAAGTTGGTTCACTGATTGCCGCGTACCTGGCAAAGCATGATATGCAGGTTACCGTGGAACCGCGCGGCGACCATGCCGAAGAGACAATTCTGCGGGAAAATCCGGATCTGGTGCTGCTTGATATCATGCTGCCTGGCAAAGACGGAATGTCCATCTGCCGCGATTTACGCACAAAATGGTCCGGGCCGATTGTTCTGCTGACCTCTCTCGATAGCGATATGAACCACATTCTGGCGCTGGAAATGGGCGCCTGCGACTATATTCTCAAAACAACGCCCCCCGCTGTTCTGTTGGCGCGTTTACGTTTACATTTGCGTCAGAACGAACAAGCGACGCTGACCAAAGGTATTCAGGAAACATCTCTGACACCTTACAAACCATTGCATTTCGGTACGTTAACTATCGACCCCATCAACCGCGTAGTGACACTTGCTAACCATGAGATTTCACTCTCGACGGCTGATTTTGAATTGTTATGGGAACTAGCCACCCATGCCGGACAAATTATGGACCGCGATGCGCTGCTGAAGAATTTACGCGGCGTCAGTTATGACGGGCTGGATCGTAGCGTGGATGTAGCTATTTCGCGGTTACGAAAAAAACTGCTCGATAACGCTGCCGAACCCTACCGCATTAAAACCGTGCGTAACAAAGGCTATCTTTTTGCGTCTCATGCGTGGGAATAAACGATGAAAAAACTGTTTATCCAGTTTTATCTTTTGCTGTTTGTCTGCTTTCTGGTGATGTCTCTACTGGTTGGCCTGGTGTACAAATTTACCGCCGAACGTGCAGGCAAACAGTCGCTGGATGATTTGATGAACAGTTCGCTGTATCTGATGCGTAGCGAATTACGCGAGATCCCTCCACACGACTGGGGAAAAACGTTGAAGGAGATGGATTTAAATCTCTCTTTCGATCTGCGCGTCGAGCCGCTGAGTAAATATCATCTCGATAATAACGCCATGCACCGATTGCGTGGCGGAGAGATTGTTGCTCTGGATGATCAGTACACCTTTTTACAGCGTATCCCGCGCAGCCACTACGTTCTCGCCGTGGGTCCCGTTCCTTATCTTTATTTCCTCCATCAAATGCGTTTGCTGGATATCGTGCTGATCGCCTTTATTGCCATCTCCCTCGCCTTTCCGGTGTTTATCTGGATGCGTCCGCACTGGAAAGACATGTTAAAACTGGAAGCGGCGGCGCAACGATTCGGCGATGGGCATCTCAATGAACGTATTCACTTTGATGATGGTTCAAGCTTTGAACGACTTGGCGTGGCGTTTAACCAGATGGCGGACAATATCAACGCGTTGATTGCCAGTAAAAAGCAGCTTATTGATGGCATTGCCCATGAACTGCGAACACCATTAGTGCGCCTGCGTTATCGGCTGGAGATGAGCGACAACCTGAACGCCACCGAGTCCCAGGCCTTAAATCGCGATATCAGTCAACTGGAAGCCTTAATTGAAGAACTGCTGACTTATGCCCGGCTCGATCGCCCGCAAAATGAACTGCATTTTAGCGAACCAGACCTGCCGTTGTGGCTGTCAACACATCTGCAAGATATTCAGGCCGTGACCCCCGACAAAACGGTACGGATAAAAACGATCACGCCAGGTAATTACGCGGCACTGGATATGCGCTTAATGGAGCGCGTGCTGGATAACTTACTCAACAACGCCCTGCGCTACTGCCATTCAACCGTTGAAACCAGCCTGCTACTGGCAGGAAACAGAGCAACATTGATTGTTGAAGATGATGGTCCGGGAATTGCGGCAGAAAATCGCGAGCATATCTTTGAACCCTTTGTTCGCCTCGATCCCAGCCGGGACCGTGCAACTGGCGGCTGTGGGCTGGGGCTGGCGATTGTCCACTCCATCGCTCTGGCAATGGGCGGCACGGTCAATTGTGACACCAGCGAACTGGGGGGCGCCCGCTTCTCGTTCAGCTGGCCACTGTGGCACAACATCCCGCAATTTACTTCTGCCTGACACCAAACGCACGGTGGTTAAGTTGTCGTCAATGTGCTATAAATAAAGTATGTTGTAACTAAAGTGGTAATTTTATGGCCCGTTACGATCTTGTTGACCGACTCAATACGACTTTTCGCCAGATGGAACAAGAACTGGCAGCGTTTGCCGCTGAACTTGAACAACACAAGTTGCTGGTTGCCCGCGTGTTCTCGTTACCGGAGGTCAAAAAGGAGGATGAGCATAATCCGCTTAATCGCATTGAGGTTAAGCAACATCTCGGGAAAGAAGCGCAGGCGCTCGCACTGCGTCATTTCCGCCATTTGTTTATTCAACAACAGTCCGAAAATCGCAGCAGCAAGGCGGCTGTTCGTCTGCCTGGCGTGTTGTGCTATCAGGTCGATAATCTTTCACAAACGGCGCTGGCAAGTCATATACAGCGCATCAATCAACTTAAAACCACTTTCGAGCATATCGTCACGGTTGAGTCAGAACTGCCTACGGCAGCGCGTTTTGAATGGGTACATCGTCATTTGCCGGGGCTGATTACCCTTAACGCTTATCGCACGCTCACCGTTCTGCACGACCCCGCCACTTTACGTTTTGGCTGGGCGAATAAACATATCATTAAAAATTTGCATCGTGATGAGGTGCTGGCGCAGTTGGAAAAGAGCCTGAAATCGCCACGTAGCGTTGCACCGTGGACGCGCGAGGAGTGGCAGGGAAAACTGGAACGCGAGTATCAGGATATTGCCGCCCTGCCACAGGATGCGAAGTTAAAAATCAAACGTCCGGTGAAAGTTCAGCCAATTGCCCGTGTCTGGTACAAGGGGGATCAAAAACAAGTTCAGCACGCCTGCCCGACACCGCTTATCGCGCTGATTAATAGGGATAATGGCGCAGGCATGCCAGACGTTGGTGAGCTGTTAAATTACGATGCCGACAATGTTCAGCATCGTTTTAAACCGCAGGCACAGCCGCTTCGTTTGATCATTCCACGGCTGCACCTGTATGTTGCAGATTAATGCCCTGCTTTCATACTGCCGACCATCTGTTCTGGTCGTACCCAGCTATCAAACTCGGCTTCGCTAAGATAGCCCAGCGCAAGGGCGGCAGCTTTTAAGGTCAGCCCTTCTTTGTGCGCTTTTTTGGCGATCTCCGCAGCTTTGTCATAGCCAATATGGGTGTTTAGCGCGGTCACCAGCATCAGCGATTCATTGAGTAATTGGTTGATACGCTCACGATTCGGCTCTATTCCCACCGCGCAGTGTTTGTTAAAACTTTCCATGCCATCTGCCAGCAAGCGTACCGATTGCAGGAAATTGTGGCTCACCATCGGACGGAAGACGTTCAGTTCGAAGTTACCAGAAGCGCCGCCGATGTTGATTGCCACGTCATTCCCCATCACCTGGCAGCAAAGCATGGTTAATGCTTCACACTGCGTTGGGTTCACTTTTCCCGGCATGATTGAACTGCCAGGCTCGTTTTCCGGGATTGAGATTTCGCCAATGCCGCAACGTGGACCGGAAGCCAACCAGCGGACGTCATTGGCAATTTTCATCAGTGACGCCGCCAATCCTTTTAACGCACCGTGCGCCTGAACCAGCGCATCACAGGTCGCCAGTGCTTCAAATTTGTTCGGTGCAGTAACAAACGGCGCACAGGTAATGACCGAAAGCTCGTCCGCCACGCGACGGGCATATTCCGGATGGGTGTTTAGTCCAGTACCCACAGCTGTACCGCCCAGAGCCAGTTCCGCCACGTGAGGCAGGCTGTATTCGATATGTTTGAGATTATGCTCAAGCATTGCTACCCAGCCGGAAATCTCCTGCCCCAAGGTCAGCGGCGTAGCGTCCTGCAAGTGGGTACGACCAATTTTGACGATATCGGCAAACGCGCGGGATTTCTCATTCAGAGTTTGTGTCAGGGTTTTAAGTTGTGGAATGAGTTGCTTACGCAGCGCCAGCAGCGCCGCAACGTGCATTGCCGTTGGAAAGACATCATTGGAACTCTGGCTTTTGTTCACATCGTCGTTAGGGTGAACTTTACGCTCCATCCCGCGCACACCGCCGAGCAGTTCACTCGCCCGATTGGCCAGCACTTCGTTCATGTTCATATTACTTTGCGTGCCGGAACCGGTCTGCCAGATTGCCAGTGGGAATTCATCATCATGCAGCCCCGCCAGCACTTCATCCGCCGCCTGACGAATGGCGCTCGCTTTCTCTTCAGACAGCAAGCCTAAATCTTCATTAACTTTTGCCGCTGCGCGCTTGGTTAGCGCCAGCGCATGAATCAGTGAGGTTGGCATTTTCTCCGTCGAAATGCGGAAATGCTCCAGCGAGCGTTGAGTTTGTGCGCCCCACAGCTTATCTGCCGGGACATCGATCGCACCCATCGAATCTTTTTCGCTGCGTACTGTTTTCATGGCCTGCTCCTCACCTGATTAATTTTTTTCTTCTTTGCTTACGTTAAGCAACTTTTAGCTCACCCATTATTTACTATTTGATAACAAATGTTTGGTATTTCGTGCCATGTAAAAAAGCCGCCCCGAAGGGCGGCTCTGCTTATTTCACGCAGCGGCTACACTGCGTGAGTTGTATCTGCTGGAAGAAGTCATTTCCTTTATCATCCACCAGGATAAACGCTGGGAAATCTTCCACTTCGATTTTCCAGATGGCTTCCATTCCCAGTTCCGGATATTCAACACATTCCAGACTCTTAATACTCCCCTGCGCCAGCACTGCCGCAGGGCCGCCGATACTGCCGAGATAGAAACCGCCATGTTTTTTACAGGCATCCGTCACCTGCTGGCTGCGGTTACCTTTCGCCAGCATGATCATGCTGCCGCCCTGCGCTTGCAGTTGATCGACGTAAGAATCCATACGTCCGGCAGTCGTTGGGCCAAGAGAACCGGAGGCATAACCTTCCGGCGTTTTGGCCGGACCCGCGTAGTAAATTGGATGATCTTTAATATACTGCGGCAGCCCTTCGCCGTTATCCATCCGCTCTTTCAGTTTGGCATGAGCGATATCACGACCGACGATAATCGTGCCGTTAAGCGATAAGCGTGTAGAAACGGGATACTGCGACAACTGTGCGAGGATCTCTTTCATTGGGCGGTTAAGGTCAACGCGTACCGCTTCGCCTTCTCCCGCTTTACGCAGTTCTTCAGGGATGTATTTGCCAGGATTATGTTCCAGTTTTTCGATCCAGATCCCCTGACGGTTAATCTTCGCTTTGATATTACGGTCAGCAGAACAGGAGACGCCCATACCAATCGGGCAGGATGCGCCGTGGCGTGGCAGGCGAATAACGCGAATGTCATGGGCGAAATATTTCCCGCCAAACTGCGCGCCCAGACCGAGATTTTGCGCTTCAATCAGCAATTCGTTTTCCAGTTCCACATCGCGGAACGCCTGACCGTGCTCGTTCCCTTCCGTTGGCAGTTCGTCATAGTATTTAGCGGAAGCCAGTTTCACCGTTTTAAGGTTAGTTTCCGCAGAAGTTCCGCCAATAACGAACGCAATATGATACGGAGGACACGCCGCCGTACCCAGTGTGCGCATTTTCTCAACCAGATAATTTTTCAGTTTCCCCGGCGTCAGTAACGCTTTGGTTTCCTGATAGAGATACGTCTTGTTTGCCGAACCGCCACCTTTGGCGATACAGAGGAATTTGTACTCGTCGCCATCAACGGCATAAAGATCGATCTGCGCTGGCAAGTTAGTGCCGGTATTCACCTCTTTATACATATCCAGCGGCGCGTTTTGCGAGTAGCGCAGGTTATCTTCGATGTAAGTGTTATAGACACCGCGCGCCAGCGCCGCTTCGTCGCCACCACCGGTCCATACACGCTGCCCTTTTTTACCAACGATAATCGCGGTGCCGGTGTCCTGGCAGGTTGGCAGAACGCCTTTTGCGGCGATATCGGAGTTTCGCAGGAATTGCAGTGCCACATACTTGTCGTTTTCGCTGGCTTCCGGGTCACGCAAAATATCGGCTACCTGCTGTTGATGGGCCGGACGCAGCATGAATGACGCATCATGAAACGCCTGACGCGCCAGAAGAGTTAACGCTTCTGGTGCAACTTTCAAAATCTCCTGTCCTTCAAATTCAGATACGCTGACATGTTCGCTGGTCAGCAGGTAATACTCGGTATCATCTTTTTTGAGTGGGAAAGGAGCCTGATAATGAAAGGGTTTGTTTGACATTGTTCTCTCACTTACTGCCTGGTTTGGTTATGCTTTGGGCGGGTGTTCCATTGCCCTGTTAAAAGCGAGTTACATTATCCTACACACTTTTTTAACAAAAACTGAGACTAGTACGACTTTTTGCAGCTCCAGGTTACTTCCCGTAGGATTCTTGCTTTAATAGCGGGATTAATTTCCACATCTAAACAGGGATTGATCATGCAAAAACTCATTAACTCAGTGCAAAACTATGCCTGGGGCAGCAAAACGGCGTTGACTGAACTTTATGGCATGGAAAATCCGTCCAGCCAGCCGATGGCCGAGTTGTGGATGGGCGCGCATCCAAAGAGCAGTTCACGGGTGCACGATGCCGCAGGAGATATCGTTTCACTGCGTGATGTGATTGAGAGTGATAAAGCGACTCTGCTGGGAGATGCCGTTGCCAAACGCTTTGGCGAGTTGCCTTTCCTGTTCAAAGTATTATGCGCAGCCCAGCCGCTCTCCATTCAGGTGCATCCGAACAAACGCAATTCTGAAATCGGTTTTGCCAAAGAAAATGCGGCCGGTATTCCGATGAATGCCGCCGAGCGTAATTATAAAGATCCTAATCACAAGCCTGAGCTGGTTTTCGCCCTGACCCCTTTCCTCGCGATGAACGCATTTCGTGAGTTTTCCGACATTGTCTCCCTGCTTCAGCCAGTCGCGGGCGCACATCCGGCCATTGCTCACTTTTTGCAGCAGCCCAATGCCGAAAGTTTAAGCGAACTGTTTGCCAGCCTGTTAAATATGCAGGGTGAAGAAAAATCCCGCGCGCTGGCGATTTTAAAATCGGCGCTCGACAGTCAGCAGGGCGAACCATGGCAAACGATCCGTTTAATTTCTGAATTTTACCCGGATGACAGCGGTCTGTTCTCCCCGCTGTTGCTGAATGTGGTCAAATTGAATCCTGGCGAAGCGATGTTCCTGTTCGCTGAAACACCGCACGCTTACCTGCAAGGCGTGGCACTGGAAGTGATGGCGAACTCCGATAACGTGCTGCGTGCGGGTCTGACGCCTAAATACATTGATATTCCAGAGCTGGTTGCCAACGTGAAGTTCGAAGCCAAACCGGCTAACCAATTGTTGACCCAGCCGGTGAAACAAGGCTCAGAGCTGGACTTCCCGATTCCGGTTGATGATTTTGCCTTCTCGCTGCATGACCTTAGCGATGAAGAAACCACCATCAGCCAGCAAAGTGCCGCCATTTTGTTCTGCGTCGAGGGCGATGCAACGCTGTGTAAAGGTTCTCAGCAGTTACAGCTTAAACCGGGTGAATCAGCGTTTATTGCCGCCAACGAGTCACCGGTGACTGTCAAAGGCCACGGCCGTTTAGCCCGTGTTTACAACAAGCTGTAAGAGCTTACTGAAAAAATTAACATCTCTTGCTAAGCTTATTAAAGGCTTATAACACCTTCAGGCGGCCAGTCCGCCTGATTTTATTTTATGGATAATCATTATGAATAAATCGCTGGTAGCGGTAGGCGTCATTGTTGCGCTCGGCGTAGTCTGGACAGGCGGCGCATGGTACACAGGCAAGAAGATTGAAACCCATCTCGAAGACATGGTCGCGCAGGCGAACGCGCAACTCAAACTAACAGCTCCTGAATCCAACCTGGAAGTGAGTTATCAAAACTATCATCGCGGCGTATTCAGCAGCCAGTTGCAACTGGTGGTGAAACCCATTGCCGGGAAAGAAAATCCGTGGATTAAAAGCGGTCAGAGCGTCATCTTCAACGAATCGGTTGATCATGGTCCCTTCCCCCTTGCCCAGCTTAAAAAACTGAACCTGATTCCGTCGATGGCATCAATTCAAACCACGCTGGTCAATAATGAAGTAAGCAAACCACTGTTTGATATGGCAAAAGGTGAAACGCCTTTTGAGATTAACTCCCGCATTGGTTACAGCGGTGATTCCAGTTCCGATATTTCGCTCAAGCCACTGAATTACGAGCAAAAGGATGAAAAAATCGCCTTTAGCGGCGGCAAGTTCCAGTTAAATGCAGACAGAGACGGCAAAGCCATCTCCCTGTCAGGGGAAGCACAAAGCGGTCGGGTGGATGCGGTTAACGAATACAACCAGAAAGTGCAGTTGACCTTTAATAATCTGAAAACTGACGGTTCCAGCTCACTGGCAAGTTTTGGTGAACGCGTGGGCAATCAAAAAGTCTCGCTGGAAAAAATGACCATTTCAGTGGAAGGCAAAGAGCTGGCATTGCTGGAAGGCATGGAGATCAGCGGTAAATCGGATCTGGTCAATGACGGGAAAACGATCAATAGCCAACTGGATTACTCGCTAAATAGCCTGAAGGTTCAGAATCAGGATCTGGGCAGTGGCAAGCTGACTTTAAAAGTCGGCCAAATTGATGGCGAAGCCTGGCATCAGTTTAGCCAGCAATATAACGCGCAAACTCAGGCGCTGCTGTCACAGCCAGAAATTGCCAACAATCCCGAACTTTATCAGGAGAAAGTGACGGAAGCCTTCTTTAGCGCCCTGCCGCTGATGTTGAAAGGCGATCCGGTGATTACTATCGCACCACTGAGCTGGAAAAACAGTCAGGGTGAAAGTGCGCTGAATCTGTCGCTGTTCCTGAAAGATCCGGCAACGACTAAAGAAGCGCCGCAAACGCTGGCGCAGGAAGTGGACCGCTCGGTTAAATCTCTGGATGCGAAACTGACCATTCCCGTCGATATGGCAACTGAGCTGATGACTCAGGTAGCGAAGCTGGAAGGATATCAGGAAGATCAAGCGAAAAAACTGGCGAAACAGCAAGTTGAAGGTGCGTCAGCAATGGGGCAGATGTTCCGTCTGACCACCTTGCAGGACAATACCATCACCACCAGCCTGCAATATGCTAACGGTCAGATCACGTTAAACGGACAGAAAATGTCGTTAGAAGATTTTGTTGGCATGTTTGCGATGCCAGCTCTTAACGTTCCGGCTGTACCGGCAATTCCGCAGCAGTAATTCACGGCCAAAACGCCGGAGAATTTTCACTCCGGCGTTTTTTCTCACTTCAGCATAAAGTCATACTGAATACTCATTTTCACATCCCAGTAATTCAGGCGATCGCCCAGCGCGCTGCCGTTGCGCTTTTCACGCCCTTTATCGGCTGCAAGAAAGAAATTCATCCCTTGTAGCGGCCCTTCACTAACCCGATAGTTCATACCACCTAAGATACCCGCGCCTTCAATCCGCACGTCTCGTTTACTGGATTCATAGCCGCGGGTCACAATCGGTGCAAATGTCAGCGTAAACTGCGGAGTTAAACGATAGTTGACGCCCAATTGCCAGGACTGCATTCCTTCACGGTTACGATCAAGACTTAATGAAAAGGGATAGCCAATGTCGGTGTCCACCACGGCTCCATTCATCGCATGACGCAAATAACCGCCACTGCCAAATACGCTTCCCCAAGGCGCACTCCAGGTCAATTGTCCACTAACCAACGCCGTTTCATTGGGCTGGCTGGTATTACGACTTAACCCTTCAAGTTGCGCGTAAAAGCTGAGCAACTCCCCTTTCAACGTATAATTCGGGTCGAGCGGTATGCTTTTCTCGAGAATACTTTGTATCTGGTTGGAAACATCTTTCTGTACCGATGCTCCCAGAGAATAGCGACTGGTATCATCATGCCAACTGGCGGCTAAAAAAGAACGTGCGCGATGTTTATCGTATTTTCCCGTCTGGCTGTTATAAACCCCTTCATCACGAATACCGGTTGTTGAATCGGTCCATAAAAATACTCGTGAACGCCACATTCCCCACAGATCAATATTTGGCGTTAACGCCCAATAACCTAATGCCCCTTCGGAAACAGTCGGCAATGTCCGTTGCGAACTGCCAGCAATTAACGGAATACGATAAGGTAAGCTGCCATAACTATAATCTGTTCCAAAGCGACCTAATTTAAGCAGGCTATTTTCACTGGGTTTTATTTTTACTGCCCCCAGGGCAAAGCCAAAACTTTTATCACCATCAAGATACCATCGGGTACTCATATCAGCGCGAGCACCTAATTTATAAACATAATACGCCCCACCTTCGACACCAATAATATTAGAATAATAGCCACTATTAAAATCGAGTAATCCTCCCTGTACCCATGCGTAAATGTCTCTTCCCGTGCCAGCACTGGGCTTGTCGGCCCTGCGCAATTCATTTTTCAGTCTGATGCGTAGTCCCGCTTCATCGTCAGCCAGTTGTGCAGCGTAAGCGGTGGTAAGGCCAGAGGCAGCCGTCAGGGAAATAACGGCTATGGCCACTATTTTTCTCATAGTTGCACCTTTGATGTTCTGATTATTTTTATGGGATATTAATTAGTGATATCGCTGATTAATTGCTGCTGCATTTGTTTGCGATTATCAATTTCAACTACGATTTCTTTGAATTTTTTATCCGTGAGCGGATAAAACCAGATTATTATAAATGCCAGTAGCATAAACCCGCAGGGTACTAAGGCAATTGATGTGCGGATCCCCATAATAACTTCCGGTGTTTGCACCTGATTGGCAATATATCCGCTTAATCCCAAAATAAAGGCGGGAATTGATCCTCCTATTGCCTGGCCGCATTTGCGCGTAAATGAGAATAGCGAATAGGTAAGTCCTTCAATCCGCACACCGGTCAGGTATTCACCATATTCTACGGTGTCGGCCTCCAGCGCCCACATCACGGTCATGGTAATCCCCTGACCAATTGAAGCGATGGCTAATGCGACCAGTGCCACCGGCAGCGACCAGACGGAAACCCAGAAGAACAGCAGATAACCACAGGTTCCCAGCAGAGCACCAATCAGGAAGGTATTCTTTTTACCGATTCTGGCGACCATCCCCGGCACCAGCGGTGCCGATGCCACGGTACCGACCAGGTTTTGCACCAGCACCAGTACGGTGAACAAGCCGGTATCATTCAACACATAGCGCACATAGAACAACAACGAGGCGCTAACAGCGAAGGTCGAAATCAGCACACACAGCGCTCCGATGCACAACATAAACAGCGGACGATTCCGTTTCAGCGTTTGCAGACTGATCTTCAACGAAGGCTGCGCCACAATACGCACCACATTTTCACGCGTCGATTTAAAGCAGATGAAGTAAAGCACCATTCCGGCCATCGCCAGCACAATCGTCCAGAAATGGTATACCGACACCATCTCCTCCGGGCTGGAGTTCTTAATGCTCGGTCCTATCAGAAATGCCAGGCAGACAAAGGTCAATGAAGCGGCAATCCCGCGAGCCGCGCCCAGACGGGCGCGGGATTGTGGTTGTTGGGTCATCGCGGTAGCAAGTGAACCATAAGGAATATTCACCAGGCTGTAGCAAAGCCCGAGGCCCATGTAGGTCAAATATGCATACACCACTTTGCTGCTATGGCTCCAGTCGGTCGGCACCCAGAATACCAGTACGCTGAAGATCATTAACGGCGCTGTGCCGAAGAGTAAAAATGGGCGGAATTTTCCCCAGCGGGTATTCACACTGTCCACTACTCGCCCGGCCAGGACGTCGGCAAAGGCATCGAATACCCGCACCAGTAACAGCATGGTGCCCGCCGCAGCGGCACCGACGCCTGCGACGTCGGTGTAGTAACTCAACAGGAAGAGCGCCCCCATTGCGAAGGCGAAGTTATTGGCGACGTCACCGAGGCTGTAGCCGACGATGGTGCGCCAGGAGAGTTGTTGATTCATTGTTTGCCTCCCTGCTGCGGTTTTTCACCGAAATTCATGCCAGTCCAGCGTTTTTGCAGCAGGAAAGCCGCCGATTTCGGTTTGCGGTCGCGGGTGAAGATCCCTTTCTTGTTGCCGCCAACGCGCATAATGCCCTGCGAGGTCGCAAAATCAGCGAAGTTCCATACCTGTTCACCGACGACGGCGCTGACGCGATCAAAGACGCGGTGATACATATCCAGCCATGCACACTGATACTCTTCACTCCACATGTCGGTGTACATCGAGTGCAGACCCGCTAACGTATCTACGCCGTATTCGGTGATGATGATCGGCTGATGCAGTTTCTCTTGCCAGGCAAGCAGTTCTTTTTCCAGTACCTTCTCTGCCGTTTCCAAATCGCCGCTTTGGACATACCAACCGTAATAACGATTCAGGCACAGCACATCAAAGAGATCGCTGATGGTATCGGTGTGAGCGTCGCAGAACATTACATTGACGCAGGTGATCGGTCGCGTCGGGTCGAGTTTACGCGTTGCTTCCGCCAGTGGTGCGAAATATTCCCGTGCACCTTGCGGACGGGTATCCGGTTCGTTGGCAATACTCCACATCACCACGCTGGGGTGGTTTTTGTCACGCGCAATCAGCTCTTTAATCGCCTGTAAGTGCGCCTGCTGAGTTTCCCCGTTGACGGCCTCTTCGCTGTAGAGTTCTTTTGGCTTGTTACCCGCTTCAAATCCAATGCCTAAAGAGAGGTTAAAGCCGACGGCAGCAGTTTCATCAATCACCACAATGCCATTTTCATCAGCCCAGTCGAGCATCTCTTCAGCGTAAGGGTAATGCGAGGTACGGTAAGAGTTGGCACCAATCCAGTCCATCAATGCGTGATCGTGCACCATCAGCACGTTATCGAATCCTTTACCGCGTAAATCCGCATCTTCATGACGACCAAAACCAGTGAAGTAGAACGGTTTGTGGTTGATCAGGAACTGTTCGCCCTTCACTGCCACTGACCGGATGCCGACGCGCAGCGGGTAGATATCACACTCTGTCTGGCTTTTGGCTGTGACGCACAGTTCATAGAGATAACCTTCACCCGGTTGCCAGAGGTGCGGATTCACCACTTGCAAAGTCCCGCTGGTACCTTGTCCAGTTGCAACAACCTGTTGATCTGCATCACGCAGTTCAACGCTGACATCACCATTTGCCATCACCTGCCAGTCAATAGACGCGTGGTTACAGTCTTGCGCAACATGCGTCACCACGGTGATATCGCCCACCCAGGTGTTCGGTGTGGTGTAGAGCATTACGCTGCGATGGATCCCGGCGTAGTTAAAGAAATCATGGAAGTAAGACTGCTTTTTCTTGCCGTTTTCGTCGGTAATCACCATTCCCGGCGGGATAGTCTGCCAGTTCAGTTCGTTGTTCACACAAACGGTAATACGTACACTTTTCCCGGCAATAACATACGGCGTGACATCGGCTTCAAACGGCGTATAGCCGCCCTGATGCTCCATCACTTCCTGATTATTTACCCACACTTTGCCGTAATGAGTGACCGCATCGAAACGCAGGACGATACGCTGGCCCGTCCAACCTTTCGGTATAAAGACTTCGCGCTGATACCAGACGTTGCCCACATAATTACGAATATCTGCATCGGCGAACTGATCGTTAAAACTGCCAGGCACAGCAATTGCCCGGCTTTCTTGTAATGCGCTTTCCCACCAACGCTGAGAGATTCCACAGTTTTCCCGATCCAGGCTGAATGCCCACAGGCCGTCGAGTTTTTTGATTTCACGAGTTGGGGTTTCTACAGGACGTAACATAAGGGACTCCTCATTAAGATAAAAATACTGGTCAACCTTTAATCTGATTAGTTGACCAATTCTGTGTTGAACACAGTTATCTGTGAGAAACCCATGGAAGAGAAATGGAAATAAAAAGAACTGGCACCGCGATCAAAAAACCAAAAACTGCAATACCCACAGCGTGATATGGATCGCATTAATCTTTAAAACAGCGTTGACAGAAGACACAAAATAAGCAATCGAACGCTCGTTCGATTGCTTATAAAACGATAAATTCCCATGACATATGGTTTCGACGAATGTTTTAGTGGGATTTTTCGACCAGGTGAGAACGTTTTTTGTTCAGCTGTGTTGAGGCATTGAACGCGGGCACTCTCTTCACCGGCCCGCAGAAAGTGAGGATCAGGATGCGGTCAAGATACCGCCAATCATCGCACGCAGCCCCTGGGCAAATAACGCTTCTCGCGCCAGGTCTTCCGCTTCGATATCGGCCAGCACGCCATAGGTCAGATCCAGCAGTAAACGAGAGGTCATTGCCGTGTTAATGTCAGGGCTTATCTCGCCTTTTTGCTGGGCATCCCTCATGCGCTGGGCAATACATTCCGTGATGGTCAGATGTTTATTCTTAAGCATGGTGGCAACCTGTGGATTGCGCATCCCTTCTGCCATAATTTCGACCACCAGCGCTCGTTGTCCAAAGGCTTCATGGGTGAGAGAGACTATCGACTCGACCATATAGTCAACGAAATGGATCCCTTCAATCGGTTCCCGGAAGCGGGCCAACGCCCTCTCCTGGTCTTGGAGAATAATCGCCTGAATCAAGGCTTCTTTCGAAATGAAGTGGTGATAAAGCGTCCCGGGACTGATAGCGCAGGATTTACAGATGGCTTTCATTGAGGCACTGTGAAATCCATTTTCTGAAAAAATCTCTCTGGCAGCATTGAGGATCCGGGTCCGTGTCGGTTGTGCTTCAGTTTGCATGTTATCCATCGTTAAACCAATATAGTTAGCATGAATAACTAGTTTACCGCGTTGTCCGGTGAGCGCCTATCATTGCAGTTGAATTGTGCGAAGGTACACCCGTTTCGTTTACTATTTGCACGACAATTGGTCAACCAGCAGGCGGAATTTGGCTACCAGTTATCTGGCGGAGGTTTTCCCTACTCGACAAGCGGTGTCGGTAAACAACACTCACTCGGTTGTTTACCGACCTGTTAGCGTATTAATTAAGTTCCTGTACCCCACCGCCGGAGACGGTAAGTATTTGCCCGCTTATCCAGCTGGCAGCTGGTGAACAGAGGAATAGCGCCGCGTTGGCAATATCTTGCGGTTGGCCCAGACGCCTGATTGGCGTGTGCTGCAACATTTTCTGTTCAATTTCTGGTGTAATAACGGATTTCAGGGCATCAGTTAATATTGCCCCAGGCGCTATGCCATTCACCCGAATATTTTTTTCACCCAGGTCAAACGCCATATTCCTGACCAGATGGCTGGCCGCAGCTTTAGATGACGCATAGGAAGTCATGTTTTTATTTTTATTTTCTGCCGCCATAGATGTGATGGTCAAAATAGCGCCTCCGCCATTTTTTTCCATTTCAGGCGCAATGAGTTGTGACAGATGAAAAAAAGAAAACACATTCAGTTCATAAGCGCGGCGGAAATCCGCCATTGGCATATCAAACGGTTTAGGACCACCACCACCAGCATTGTTAACCAGAATATCAACTTTGCCCAACTTACTGATGGCAAAGCCTGCCAGAGCAGATAACTCCTGTTCGGAAGTAATATCACAGCGCCAGGCAAATGCCTGCCCACCCAACTGTTGAATTTCATCTACAACATGATTAGCTGCATCGGCGTTAATATCACTGACCACCACAGATGCGCCAGCTGTCGCGAATGTAATGGCGATTTCTTTACCAATACCTGCACCCGCACCTGTAATGATGGCGCATTTTCCGTCGAGTCTCAGGTTGTCAGAATTAAACACATAAACCTCCTGTGAACTTCAGTAAAAATAAAAGGCACCGCCTGTGTGCCACATTTTTTATCATTAACCTTGAGGAAAGGACACTACCAGGTATAGCAGATAAAGAGAGGATTATTTCGCCGCAATGAGCCGGGCGGGAATAATAAGATTACGTGAATGCGTCTCTTCATGGGAGATTTTTTGCATCATGCGATCCGCAAGTGTCGTACCAAGTTCCCGCGCAGGCGTGCTGGCCCAGGTAACGGGTATATCATCAAGTGCGGTTGGCGTCGCATCGGTAAATGCCGCCAGTGAAACCTGTTGTTCAAAGTAACGATCGACGCCACTTTCGCCACTTTGTCGTCCAGCTTTCAGCAAGCCAAACCATGCCCCCATTGCAATGGTTTCGTTGTAACAAACCACGGCGCTGATGGTCGGGTTATGGCGCAAAAGCGCCGTAATGGCTTCCGCAGCTTGCTTCTGACTCGAGGCACACTCCAGTACCCAATCACTGTGAAACGGCAGGCTGAATTTTAATAGTGTCGCGCAATAGCCACCCACTCGTTCCGCACGGGTTAAAGAGGAACTTTGCCCTCCCAGCCAGGCAATACGCTGGTGTCCATTGCGAATGAGATGCTCCGTCAATAACTGCGCTGCCTGCATGTTATCCGGGCGAACAGTATCAACATCATCAAGATAACTGGCTCGGGAAGCGAAAATCACCGGGATACCTTTTTCTTCTGCCATGCGCCGCAGGTCATCACTGCTACCCGCCGCACCGGCAATGACGACGCCATCGACGCCCTGGTTCAGTAGCAGTGAAAAGCGCTGGGTCAGTTGCTCGCCGTCTTTACCGCCGTGGAGCAAAAAAACCATTCGCCCCTGCGCTTCCAGTGCCTCCGTCAGCCCGGCTGTTAATTCAGCGTAAAACGGCGCAGACAAGTCACGCACAATTAAGCCAACCACACCACTCTGCCCGCCGCGTAGTGCCGACGCCTGGCGATTGCGCACAAACCCCAGTTCTTCAATGGCGGCGTTAACACGTTCTCCTGTAGCGGTAGATATTCGCCCTTTGCCACTTAGCACCAGCGAAACAGTACTGACCGACACGCCCGCAGCCAGCGCAACATCATGAATGGTGATTTTTTTGGCGGTAGCCATGCAGATGACCTACTCCCTGATTTTGTGACAGATAAAACGTTTTACCTTTTATTTATCTTATACCCGCTATTATCGTTGCGTAATGTGATTTATGCCTCACTAAAATTTGATAAAACGTTTTATCTTCTCGCGCAATTTACTGAATCCAGATTGTTCTCTACGAGGAGTCGTTTTATGACGGCGAAAGCAGCACCAAAAGTCACACTGTGGGAATTCTTCCAGCAGCTAGGCAAAACCTTTATGTTGCCTGTCGCATTACTGTCGTTCTGCGGCATTATGTTGGGGATTGGCAGTTCCCTTAGTAGTCACGATGTCATCACACTGATCCCGGCATTGGGTAACCCTATGCTGCAGGCCATCTTTACCTGGATGAGTAAGGTTGGTTCGTTCGCGTTTAGTTTCCTGCCAGTGATGTTCTGTATCGCCATTCCGCTGGGTCTGGCGCGCGAAAACAAAGGCGTCGCGGCGTTCGCTGGTTTTGTTGGTTACGCAGTGATGAACCTGGCAGTGAACTTCTGGTTGACCAATAAAGGCATTCTGCCGACCACCGATGCTGCCGTGCTGAAAGCCAATAACATTCAAAGCATTCTTGGGATCCAGTCGATCGACACCGGGATCCTCGGTGCAGTTATCGCCGGTATTATCGTCTGGATGCTGCATGAGCGTTTCCATAATATCCGCCTCCCGGATGCGCTGGCGTTTTTCGGCGGTACGCGCTTCGTGCCAATCATCTCCTCGCTGGTGATGGGCCTTGTCGGTCTGGTGATTCCATTGGTCTGGCCGATCTTCGCCATGGGCATTAGTGGATTAGGCCATATGATTAACAGCGCGGGTGATTTCGGACCTATGCTGTTTGGTACGGGTGAGCGTCTGCTGTTACCATTTGGTCTGCATCACATTCTGGTGGCATTAATTCGCTTTACCGACGCAGGCGGCACGCAGGAAGTCTGCGGTCAAACCGTCAGCGGCGCACTAACCATCTTCCAGGCGCAATTGAGTTGCCCGACCACTCACGGTTTCTCTGAAAGCGCCACGCGTTTCCTCTCGCAGGGCAAAATGCCTGCATTCCTCGGCGGTCTGCCAGGTGCAGCGTTAGCTATGTATCACTGTGCGCGCCCGGAAAATCGCCATAAAATTAAAGGTCTGCTGATTTCTGGCCTGATCGCCTGTGTCGTTGGCGGCACTACCGAACCGCTGGAATTCCTGTTCCTGTTCGTAGCGCCAGTTCTGTACGTCATCCACGCGCTGTTAACCGGCCTCGGCTTCACCGTCATGTCCGTGCTCGGTGTCACCATCGGTAATACCGACGGCAATATCATCGACTTTGTGGTGTTCGGTATTCTGCATGGACTGTCAACCAAGTGGTACATGGTGCCAGTGGTGGCGGCAATCTGGTTTGTTGTTTACTACGTCATCTTCCGTTTCGCTATCACCCGCTTCAATTTGAAAACCCCTGGCCGCGATAGCGAAATTGCCAGCTCAATCGAAAAAGCCGTTGCCGGTACGCCAGGTAAATCAGGTTACAACGTTCCGGCAATCCTCGAAGCCTTAGGCGGTGCCGATAATATTGTCAGCCTCGATAACTGCATTACTCGTCTGCGTTTGTCAGTGAAAGATATGTCCCTTGTTAATGTGCAGGCACTGAAGGACAATCGGGCAATTGGCGTAGTACAACTTAATCAACATAACCTGCAGGTTGTTATCGGGCCGCAAGTTCAGTCAGTCAAAGATGAAATGGCCGGTCTGATGCGTACTGTTCAGGCATAAGGATAAGATATGTTCGATTTTTCGAAGGTCGTGGATCGTCATGGCACATGGTGCACACAGTGGGATTATGTCGCTGACCGTTTCGGCACTGCTGACCTGTTACCGTTCACGATTTCAGACATGGATTTTGCCACCGCTCCCTGCATTATCGAGGCGCTGAACCAGCGCCTGATGCACGGCGTGTTTGGCTACAGTCGCTGGAAAAACGATGAATTTCTCGCGGCTATCGCCCACTGGTTTTCCACACAGCATTACACCGCCATTGATACGCAGTCGGTGGTATATGGCCCTTCCGTTATCTATATGGTGTCGGAGCTGATTCGTCAGTGGTCCGCTGTCGGTGAAGGTGTGGTGATCCATACCCCGGCCTACGACGCATTTTACAAAGCCATTGAAGGTAATCAGCGCACCGTGATGCCCGTTGCTTTAGAGAAGCGGGTTGATGGTTGGTTTTGCGATATGGGTAAACTGGAAGCCGTGTTGGCGAAACCGGAGTGTAAAATTATGCTCCTGTGTAGCCCTCAGAATCCTACAGGTAAAGTCTGGACTTGCGATGAACTGGAAACAATGGCTGACCTGTGCGAACGCTATGGTGTGCGCGTTATCTCCGATGAAATCCATATGGATATGGTATGGGGCGAGCAACCGCATATTCCCTGGAGCAATGTAGCTCGCGGCGACTGGGCGCTACTGACTTCTGGTTCGAAAAGTTTCAATATTCCGGCTCTGACCGGGGCTTACGGGATTATTGAAAATAACGACAGCCGTGAAGCGTATTTATCGGCCCTGAAAAGCCGTGATGGGCTTTCCTCCCCTGCGGTACTGGCGTTAACCGCCCATATCGCCGCCTATCAGCAAGGCGCGCCATGGCTTGATGCCTTACGCGTTTATCTGAAAGATAACCTGACGTATATCGCAGAGACGATGAACGCCGCGTTCCCTGAACTCAACTGGCAGATTCCCCAATCCACTTATCTCGCATGGCTTGATTTACGTCCGTTGAACATTGATGACAACGCGTTGCAAAAAGCCCTGATTGAACAAGAAAAAGTGGCAATCATGCCAGGATATACCTACGGTGAAGAAGGCCGTGGCTTTGTTCGGCTCAATGCCGGATGCCCACGTTCTAAACTGGAAAAAGGTGTCGCTGGATTAATTAACGCCATCCAAGCTGTACGCTAATTACGATTGCGCAACGCAAATAATCGTTGCGCAATCGTAGATTTTTACCCTGCTTTGTTTTTATAATGGTGCGCACTTTTATATCCAGAAAAAGAGTGCGACCATGATTGATACCACCCTGCCATTAACTGATATCCATCGCCACCTTGATGGCAACATTCGTCCCCAGACCATCCTTGAACTTGGCCGCCAGTATAATATCTCGCTACCTGCACAATCCCTGGAAACGCTAATTCCACACGTTCAGGTCATTGCCAACGAACCCGATCTGGTGAGTTTTCTGACTAAGCTTGACTGGGGCGTTAAAGTTCTCGCCTCGCTCGACGCATGCCGTCGCGTGGCGTTTGAAAATATTGAAGATGCTGCCCGAAACGGCCTGCACTATGTCGAACTGCGTTTTTCGCCAGGTTATATGGCAATGACGCATCAGTTGCCTGTTGCGGGCGTTGTCGAAGCCGTTATTGACGGCGTACGTGACGGTTGCCGCACCTTTGGTGTGCAGGCGAAACTTATCGGCATTATGAGCCGGACCTTTGGCGAAGCTGCCTGCCAGCAAGAGCTGGAGGCATTTTTAGCCCACCGTGATCAGATTACCGCACTGGATTTAGCCGGTGATGAACTTGGTTTTCCGGGGAGTTTGTTCCTCTCTCACTTCAACCACGCGCGTGATGCAGGCTGGCATATTACCGTCCATGCAGGCGAAGCTGCCGGGGCAGAAAGTATCTGGCAAGCCATTCGTGAGCTGGGAGCTGAACGCATTGGGCATGGCGTAAAAGCCATTGAAGATCGGGCGCTGATGGATTTCCTCGCCGAGCAACAAATTGGCATAGAATCCTGCCTGACCTCCAATATTCAGACCAGTACCGTGGCATCTCTGGCGGCACATCCGCTGAAAACGTTCCTTGAGCATGGTATCTGCGCCAGTATTAACACCGACGACCCGGGTGTTCAGGGCGTCGATATCATTCACGAATATACCGTTGCCGCGCCCGCTGCAGGTTTATCTCGCGAGCAAATCCGCCAGGCGCAGATTAATGGTCTGGAAATGGCTTTCCTCAGCGCAGAGGAAAAACGCGCACTGCGAGAAACAGTCGCAGCGAAGTAACAAAAATGGATGGTGCTAATTGCACCATCCCCTTTTCAAGCAAGGCACAAAGTCGAGCGATGTTTGGCGGACTCGATGCCCAGCTCAATCAACTCCATTACCTGAATGGCCTGACTTGCTGGCACCGGGTTTTCACCGTCGCCATTCAACGCATCACGAATGGCAGCATAGTAAGCCGGATAATTCCCCGGCACGGTCAACAGCGTTTCTTCAACACGTTCCTCGCCTTCAACACGGGTTAGTACACCGTCACGCATATCGTAGCCCCAGTCTTCCTGCGGCAGACGCTCACCATTTTTCAACCGCTCTTCCTGCGGATCGAGGCCGTATTTAACATAGCTGCCACGGGAGCCATGCACGATATAACGTGCTGACTCAGCTGCCGCCAACATGGTGCCGTGTAAAATGACCCGCCGCTGTGGGTAGGACAAAATGGCGTGGAAATAATCAGTCGACTGCGCCCCTGGGCGCAACTGTGCTAAATCCACCGTCATACTGACGGGTAAGCCAAAAAGCGTAATAGCTTGATCGAGCAAATGCGGTGCCAAATCGTACCAGATACCGCTGCCAGGGCCGCCCTGTTCACGCCAGCGATCGCGCACCTGCGGCCGAAAGCGGTCAAAATGAGACTCAAAGTACGCAACTTCACCCAGCGAGCCTTCCGCGAGCAAACCTTTTAGTGTCAAAAAATCGCTATCCCAGCGACGATTATGAAACACCGACAATACGCGACCCAGACTTTTTGCCAACGCATCCAGTTCTCGAGCTTGTGACAGTGTCACGGTAAAAGGCTTGTCGACGACCACATGTTTACCCGCTTCAAGCGCCGCTTTGGCTAACGGGAAATGGGTATCATTTGGTGTGGGAATGACAATCAAGTCTATGTTGGGATCATTAAAAAGATGCTTTGGTTCAGAGACAACCGTCACTGTTGGCCAGTCGGCTTTTACTTTTGTTTCGTCACTGCTGGAAATTACTGCCAGTTCTAGTCCGGGCGTGCCCGCAATCAGGGGCGCATGGAAGGTTTTGCTCGCATAACCATACCCAATCAACCCAACACGGATGTTGTCGCTCATGTCATTGCCTCTCAGAGAAGTACGATCGCTATTTGACACTATCCTTTACCCTCTCTCAACAGTTTAATAACCAGCCCGCAATAAGGGATGTTATTTAACTTAAGTCAAAGAAATGGCGAATTTTCTAATGATAAAAGCTAAATATCGCAAAAACCTCAGCAAAAATCTTGCTGGGGCAATTATTGCTAAGTAACATTTACCCCCTGAAGTTAATGGATCACTCAACATAGATGTGGGCAGTAATGAATCGTCTTATTGAATTAACAGGTTGGATCGTTCTTGTCGTTTCTGTCATTCTCCTTGGCGTGGCGAGTCACATTGACAACTACCAGCCGCCAGAACAGAGTACACCAGTACAACATAAGTAATACCTGCACTTGCAGAACAGCATGCAGCCCGTCCGGATGCATGTTTTAACTTGTCGGGTATTAAACCAGGAATTTATTATCTTGTGGTGTGTTGTCGGCGATTGGCAGGGATAGTAAAGCGCGTTACTCTTTTCAGGACAGTATTTCATCCCTGAATATTTACCATCAGCACATTCTTATTATTGTTATTACATAAGCGTTCACTTTTGGTGAAGTTTTATCATTACATATAATACCTACCACTTTGGTATTAATTATTTTATGGGCCTTTTATGACTGTTCAGGACTACTTATTAAAATTTCGCAAAATCAGTTCACTCGAAAGCCTGGAAAAACTCTACGATCATCTTAATTACACACTGACGGACGATCAGGACCTTATCAACATGTATCGCGCCGCCGATCACCGCCGCGCAGAGCTGGTGTCTGGCGGGCGTTTGTTTGACCTGGGCCAGGTGCCGAAGTCCGTCTGGCATTATGTCCAATAAAGAAAGTAGCGATTGATAATAAAAACCTTATAATAACGCCCCTAAAATTAGATTTGCCTGTTTGCTGTCGCTATTCTGGAGAACCTATGACCACCACAACGCCACAACGTATTGGAGGCTGGTTGCTTGGCCCTTTGGCCTGGCTGTTAGTCGCTCTATTGAGTACGACGCTGACGCTGTTACTGTATACCGCAGCGTTATCTTCTCCTCAAACATATAAAACGATCGGCGAACAAGCACTGACAACGCAAATCTTATGGGGCGTTTCTTTTATTACCGCCATCGCCATGTGGTATTACACTTTGTGGTTGACCATCGCTTTCTTTAAACGTCGGCGTTGTGTTCCTAAACACTATATTATCTGGCTACTGATCTCCGTATTACTGGCTGTTAAAACCTTCGCTTTTTCGCCAGTTGCAGATGGCGTAGCCGTGCGCCAGTTGTTGTTCACTTTGCTGGCAACCGCATTGATAGTCCCCTATTTCAAACGCTCGTTGCGGGTCAAAGCGACGTTTGTGAATCCGTAATAACCTTACAGTTAACCTGTTGTCGCCTGCTCTGGATTAACGGATAATAGGCGGCTTTTTTATTTCAGGCCGAAAAATGACTGACTACCTGTTACTGTTTGTCGGAACTGTACTGGTCAATAACTTTGTACTGGTTAAGTTTCTGGGCCTCTGTCCGTTTATGGGCGTTTCCAAAAAGCTGGAAACTGCAATGGGGATGGGGCTGGCAACAACATTTGTGATGACGCTGGCGTCAATCTGCGCCTGGCTTATCGACACGTGGATCTTGATTCCACTCAACCTGATTTACCTGCGCACGTTAGCGTTTATTTTAGTGATCGCTGTAGTGGTGCAGTTCACCGAGATGGTGGTGCGTAAAACCAGCCCGGTGCTTTATCGTCTGCTGGGGATTTTTCTGCCGCTTATTACCACCAACTGTGCGGTGCTTGGTGTCGCGTTGCTGAATATTAATCTCGGGCATAATTTCTTGCAGTCGGCGCTGTACGGTTTTTCAGCAGCTGTCGGCTTCTCGTTGGTGATGGTGCTTTTCGCAGCCATCCGCGAGCGCCTGGCTGTGGCTGATGTCCCGGCACCTTTTCGTGGTAATGCCATTGCGCTGATTACCGCAGGTCTTATGTCTCTGGCCTTTATGGGCTTTAGTGGTTTGGTGAAGTTGTAATGAATGCTATCTGGATTGCCGTTGCCGCCATCAGCCTGCTGGGCCTGGCGTTTGGCGCCATTCTGGGTTATGCCTCCCGCCGTTTTGCGGTGGAAGACGATCCGGTCGTTGAGAAAATTGACGAAATTTTACCGCAGAGCCAGTGTGGTCAATGCGGTTATCCTGGCTGTCGCCCGTATGCGGAGGCTATCAGTTGCAACGGTGAAAAAATCAACCGCTGCGCCCCTGGTGGCGAAGCTGTAATGCTGAAAATTGCCGAGTTGCTCAACGTCGAACCACAGCCGCTGGATGGCGAAGCGCAAGAGTTGACGCCTGCGCGTATGGTAGCGGTTATCGATGAAAATAACTGTATCGGCTGCACTAAGTGTATTCAGGCGTGTCCGGTGGACGCCATTGTCGGCGCTACCCGAGCAATGCATACCGTCATGAGCGATCTGTGCACAGGTTGTAATCTGTGTGTAGACCCATGCCCAACGCATTGCATCTCCTTACAACCGGTTGCAGAAACGCCAGACAGCTGGAAATGGGATCTGAACACCATTCCCGTGCGCATCATTCCCGTGGAACACCATGCTTAAGTTATTCTCTGCTTTCAAAAAAAATAAAATCTGGGACTTCGATGGCGGTATTCATCCACCGGAGATGAAAACTCAGTCCAACGGTACTCCCCTACGCCAGGTTCCGCTGGCGCAGCGATTTGTTATTCCACTGAAACAGCATATTGGTGCTGAAGGCGAGCTGTGCGTTAACGTTGGTGATAAGGTACTGCGCGGACAGCCACTCACCCGTGGACGCGGCAAAATGCTACCGGTTCACGCACCAACGTCTGGCACCGTTACGGCTATTGCGCCCCACTCTACGGCTCATCCTTCAGCGTTAGCTGAATTAAGCGTGATTATTGATGCCGATGGGGAAGATTGCTGGATCCCACGTGACGGTTGGACCGATTATCGCTCACGCACTAGGGAAGAATTAATCGAACGCATTCAGCAATTTGGCGTCGCCGGACTGGGTGGTGCTGGCTTCCCTACTGGCGTTAAATTGCAGGGCGGCGGCGATAAAATCGAAACGTTGATCATTAATGCCGCAGAATGCGAGCCATACATTACCGCCGATGACCGTTTGATGCAGGATTGCGCCGCCCAGGTCGTAGAAGGTATTCGCATTCTTGGGCATATTCTACAGCCACGCGAAATTCTGATCGGAATTGAAGATAACAAACCGCAGGCAATTTCCATGCTGCGTGCAGTGTTGGCGGATTCTCACGATATTTCTCTGCGAGTTATTCCGACCAAATATCCCTCTGGCGGCGCCAAACAGTTAACCTACATCCTGACCGGAAAGCAGGTTCCACACGGCGGTCGTTCATCAGATATCGGCGTGTTAATGCAAAACGTCGGCACGGCTTACGCAGTGAAACGAGCCGTTATTGATGGCGAGCCGATTACCGAGCGTGTCGTGACGCTGACTGGCGAAGCAATTGCACGCCCCGGCAACGTCTGGGCACGACTGGGTACGCCGGTTCGTCATTTATTGAACGATGCAGGATTCTGCCCTTCTGCCGATCAAATGGTGATTATGGGCGGCCCGCTAATGGGTTTTACCTTGCCGTGGCTGGATGTTCCGGTCGTAAAAATCACCAACTGTTTACTGGCACCGTCTGCCAATGAACTTGGCGAACCACAGGAAGAACAAAGCTGCATCCGTTGTAGCGCCTGTGCTGATGCCTGCCCTGCAGATCTCCTGCCGCAACAATTGTACTGGTTCAGCAAAGGCCAGCAGCACGATAAAGCCACCACACATAATATTGCCGATTGTATTGAATGCGGGGCCTGTGCGTGGGTTTGCCCAAGCAATATCCCTCTTGTGCAATATTTCCGTCAGGAAAAAGCCGAGATTGCCGCCATTCGTCAGGAAGAAAAACGCGCAGCCGAAGCAAAAGCGCGCTTTGAAGCTCGTCAGGCACGTCTGGAACGTGAAAAAGCCGCACGTCTTGAACGACACAAGAACGCGGCGGTTCAACCTGCGGCCAAAGACAAAGATGCGATTGCTGCCGCACTGGCACGCGTAAAAGAAAAACAGGCCCAGGCCACACAGCCTATTGTGATAAAAGCAGGCGAACGCCCGGATAACAGCGCGATTATTGCGGCACGGGAAGCGCGTAAAGCGCAAGCCAGAGCGAAACAGGCTGAGTTGCAACAGACTAACGAAGCCGCAACCGTTGCCGATCCGCGGAAAGCGGCAGTGGAAGCCGCAATTGCTCGCGCCAAAGCACGCAAGCAGGAGCAACAGCCTGCTAACGAAGAGCCGCAGGAACAGGTTGACCCGCGTAAAGCTGCCGTCGAAGCGGCTATCGCCCGTGCTAAAGCTCGCAAGCAGGAGCAACAGCCTGCTAACGAAGAACCGCAGGAACAGGTTGATCCGCGTAAAGCTGCCGTTGAAGCCGCTATCGCCCGCGCCAAAGCGCGCAAGCTGGAACAGCAGCCTGCTAACGAAGAACCGCAGGAACAGGTTGATCCGCGCAAGGCTGCCGTTGAAGCTGCTATCGCCCGCGCCAAAGCGCGCAAGCTGGAACAGCAGCCTGCTAACGAAGAACCGCAGGAACAGGTTGATCCGCGCAAGGCTGCCGTTGAAGCTGCTATCGCCCGCGCTAAAGCGCGCAAGCTGGAACAGCTGCAGGCCAACGGAGAGCAGGAAGAACAGGTTGATCCGCGCAAGGCTGCAGTTGCCGCGGCTATCGCCCGGGTTCAGGCAAAAAAAGCCGCTCAGCAAAAGGTTGTAAACGAGGACTAAATGGTATTCAGAATAGCTAGCTCCCCTTATACCCATAACCAGCGCCAGACATCGCGCATAATGCTGCTGGTACTGGTCGCAACCGTCCCTGGTATCGCTGCGCAACTGTGGTTTTTTGGCTGGGGTACTCTCGTTCAACTCCTGTTGGCCTCGGTCAGTGCACTCTTAGCCGAAGCCCTCGTACTCAAACTGCGCAAGCAATCTGTAGCTGGAACCTTAAAAGATAACTCAGCATTGCTAACGGGCTTATTACTGGCGGTAAGTATCCCGCCTCTTGCGCCGTGGTGGATGGTGGTACTCGGCACGGTGTTTGCCGTAATCATCGCTAAACAGCTGTATGGCGGTCTGGGGCAAAATCCGTTTAACCCGGCAATGATTGGTTATGTGGTATTACTGATCTCCTTCCCGGTACAGATGACCAGCTGGTTGCCGCCGCATGAGATTGCGGTCAATATCCCTGGATTCATTGACGCTGTACAGATTATCTTCAGCAGTCATACCGCCAGTGGTGGTGATATGAACACACTTCGCTTAGGTATCGATGGCATTAGCCAGGCGACACCGCTGGATACATTCAAAACATCTGTACGCGCCGGTCATTCGGTTGAACAGATTATGCAGTATCCAATTTACAGCGGTGTTCTCGCGGGCGCTGGCTGGCAATGGGTAAACCTCGCATGGCTGGTTGGTGGCGTGTGGCTGCTATGGCAGAAAGCGATTCGTTGGCATATCCCCGTCAGTTTCTTAGTGACACTGGCCCTGTGCGCAACGCTGGGTTGGTTGTTCTCTCCGGAAACACTAGCTTCACCGCAGATTCATCTGCTGTCTGGCGCGACCATGCTCGGTGCATTCTTTATTCTGACCGATCCAGTCACCGCGTCTACCACCAATCGTGGTCGTCTGATTTTCGGTGCGCTGGCGGGATTATTAGTCTGGCTGATCCGCAGTTTCGGCGGCTATCCTGACGGCGTTGCCTTTGCTGTCCTGCTGGCGAACATCACGGTTCCTCTGATCGATTACTACACGCGTCCACGCGTATACGGCCATCGCAAAGGATAAACCATGCTGAAGACTATCCGAAAACACGGTATTACGCTGGCGCTGTTCGCCGCTGGTTCAACAGGTTTAACGGCTGCCATCAACCAGATGACCAAAGCCACGATTGCTGAACAGGCTAGCCTGCAACAAAAAGCGTTATTTGATCAGGTGTTACCAGCCGATCGCTATAACAACGAGCTGGCCCAAAGTTGCTATATAGTGACTGCGTCTGAGTTAGGAAAAGGCGAGCATCGGATTTACATCGCGAAAAAGGATGATAAACCAGTAGCTGCCGTTCTGGAGGCAACCGCACCAGATGGTTATTCCGGTGCGATTCAGTTGTTGGTTGGGGCCGATTTTAACGGCACGGTACTTGGCACCCGCGTGACAGAACATCACGAAACACCGGGGCTTGGCGACAAAATCGAACTGCGCCTTTCTGACTGGATCACCCATTTCGCGGGTAAAAATATCAGCGGCGCGGATGACGCTCACTGGGCAGTGAAGAAAGATGGTGGTGATTTCGACCAGTTCACCGGAGCGACCATTACGCCTCGCGCGGTGGTGAATGCGGTAAAACGCGCCGGATTGTTTGCCCAAACGTTGCCAGCACAACTTTCTCAACTTCCTGCCTGTGGAGAATAAACCGTGAGCGAAATTAAAGACGTTATTGTTCAGGGGTTATGGAAGAACAACTCCGCACTGGTCCAGTTACTTGGCCTCTGTCCGCTGCTGGCGGTCACTTCCACTGCCACCAACGCACTGGGTTTAGGGCTTGCGACAACGCTGGTGTTGACTCTCACCAACCTGACCATCTCGACGCTGCGTCACTGGACGCCAGCCGAAATCCGAATCCCGATTTACGTGATGATCATCGCCTCGGTGGTCAGCGCCGTACAAATGCTGATTAACGCATACGCCTTTGGCCTGTATCAATCGTTAGGGATTTTTATTCCTCTGATTGTCACTAACTGTATCGTTGTTGGCCGTGCGGAAGCTTTCGCCGCAAAAAAAGGTCCGGCGCTCTCCGCACTTGATGGTTTTTCGATAGGCATGGGCGCAACCTGCGCCATGTTCGTACTGGGTTCACTACGCGAAATCATCGGCAACGGAACATTGTTTGACGGTGCCGATGCGCTGTTAGGTAGCTGGGCCAAAGTACTGCGGGTAGAGATCTTCCATACCGATTCTCCCTTCCTGTTAGCAATGTTACCGCCAGGCGCATTCATTGGTCTGGGGCTGATGCTGGCGGGAAAATATCTGATTGATGAAAGAATGAAAAAGCGCCGTGCTGAAGCAGCTGCTACACGCGAGTTGCCAAACGGTGAAACAGGGAATGTCTGATGAACAAAGCAAAACGACTGGAGATCCTCACTCGCCTGCGTGAGAACAACCCTCATCCTACAACCGAACTTAATTTCAGTTCGCCTTTTGAATTGCTGATTGCTGTACTGCTTTCCGCTCAGGCGACCGATGTCAGCGTCAATAAGGCGACGGCAAAGCTTTACCCGGTGGCCAATACACCTGCCGCAATGCTCGAACTGGGCGTTGATGGGGTTAAAACGTATATCAAAACCATTGGGCTATATAACAGCAAAGCAGAAAATATCATCAAAACCTGCCGTATTTTGCTCGAACAGCATAATGGCGAAGTTCCGGAAGATCGCGCTGCGCTGGAAGCCCTGCCCGGTGTAGGGCGTAAAACAGCAAACGTGGTATTGAATACTGCTTTCGGTTGGCCGACCATTGCTGTAGATACGCACATTTTCCGCGTCTGTAATCGCACCCAATTTGCACCGGGGAAAAATGTCGAACAGGTTGAAGAAAAACTACTCAAAGTGGTTCCGGCAGAATTCAAAGTCGATTGCCACCACTGGTTAATCCTCCACGGGCGTTACACCTGTATTGCCCGCAAGCCTCGCTGTGGCTCCTGCATTATTGAAGATCTTTGTGAATACAAAGAGAAAGTTGACATCTGACGAAAAGGGGTAACATCGTTATCCCATTGATAACTATTTCTCATCCTCTTATAAAACATCTTGTTAACGTCAATGATGCCGCCTCGCGGCATCATTGTCAGGCAATCCGTTTGTGAATAACCAAAAATGCAGGTTAATTGTTTTTTTAATAGCGAAATTTTCTATCTATTCGTGATCAAGATCACATTGATGTCATGATGTAAAAATTTTGCTCTATTTAAGTTAAATTTGACAAGGCATTGATTCAACCAGGGCATAAACCTACAAAACATTACACTGTCTATTTTTCAGATAATGGACTATCTCACTACATAAAACACCTTACAGTAGAACATATCGCCAAATATCAGTATTCCCCCTCTTCTGGTAGTGAAAAAATCTGCCGTTGCGTTTTTTGAAAAATTTAACGCTGGATAACATTTCAATGGGCCGATGATTTCTCCATGCCAGTTATATGTAACAGATTATTACAAAGGACTTGTCTGAAAGTGCAAGATAGTGAACATTACCTGCCGTTTCCCCTCCCACTATAACAATTGCGCGTATGTTTATTAGACATCACGCGAGAAAGCACCCCCGTTAATATGGGATGTAAAAAAAGAGGTAAAAGTGTCCACTGCAAACCAAAAACCAACAGAAAGCGTTAGTTTGAACGCTTTCAAACAACCGAAGGCGTTCTATCTCATCTTCTCGATCGAGTTATGGGAACGCTTTGGTTATTACGGCCTACAAGGAATTATGGCTGTTTACCTGGTTAAACAACTGGGTATGTCCGAAGCGGATTCAATCACACTTTTCTCTTCCTTTAGCGCCCTGGTTTATGGTCTTGTCGCTATTGGTGGTTGGTTAGGCGATAAAGTACTGGGTACAAAACGCGTCATTATGCTTGGTGCTATTGTGCTGGCGATTGGCTATGCGCTGGTTGCCTGGTCTGGTCACGATGCCGGTATCGTCTATATGGGTATGGCGGCAATTGCGGTCGGTAACGGCCTGTTTAAAGCCAACCCGTCTTCACTGCTGTCAACTTGCTACGAGAAAAACGATCCACGTCTGGACGGTGCATTCACCATGTACTACATGTCCGTCAACATCGGTTCATTCTTCTCTATGATTGCAACGCCGTGGTTAGCAGCCAAGTATGGCTGGAGCGTCGCATTCGCCCTTAGCGTAGTTGGTCTGTTGATCACCATCGTTAACTTCGCCTTTTGCCAACGCTGGGTTAAGCAGTACGGTTCAAAACCTGACTTCGAGCCGATCAACTACCGCAATCTGCTGTTAACCATTATTGGTGTTGTCGCGCTGATTGCTATTGCCACCTGGCTGCTGCACAACCAGGACGTTGCGCGTATGGCGCTGGGCGTTGTTGCCTTCGGTATCGTGGTTATCTTCGGTAAAGAAGCCTTTGCAATGAAAGGTGCTGCACGTCGTAAAATGATCGTTGCTTTCATCCTGATGCTTGAAGCAATCATCTTCTTCGTGCTGTACAGCCAGATGCCGACGTCTCTGAACTTCTTTGCAATCCGTAACGTTGAGCACACCATTCTGGGCCTGGCAGTAGAACCTGAACAGTATCAGGCACTGAACCCGTTCTGGATCATCATTGGTAGCCCGATTCTCGCCGCTATCTATAACAAGATGGGCGATACCCTGCCGATGCCGACTAAGTTTGCTATCGGTATGGTGATGTGTTCTGGCGCGTTCCTGATCCTGCCACTGGGCGCGAAATTCGCCTCTGACGCCGGTATCGTGTCTGTAAGCTGGCTGGTCGCAAGCTATGGCCTGCAGAGTATCGGTGAACTGATGATCTCCGGTCTGGGTCTGGCAATGGTTGCTCAGCTCGTTCCACAGCGTCTGATGGGCTTTATTATGGGTAGCTGGTTCCTGACCACTGCCGGTGCAAACCTGATTGGTGGTTATGTTGCGGGTATGATGGCTGTACCGGATAACGTAACCGATCCGCTGATGTCGCTGGAAGTATATGGCCGCGTATTCTTACAGATTGGTGTTGCTACTGCTGTTATTGCAGTGCTGATGCTGCTGACCGCGCCGAAACTGCATCGTATGACTCAGGACGATGCTGCTGATAAAGCGGCGAAAGCTGCCGTAGCGTAAATTTCAGGGAAACTCTTTTACAAGCCGCTAACTTTTCGTTAGCGGCTTTTTTTTTGTTCAGCAACGCACTACCATACTTTAAACCACAGCCAAAAGGAGTTACCGATGAAACTGTTCTACAAACCGGGCGCCTGCTCTCTTGCTTCCCATATCATCCTGCGTGAGAGCGGAAAGGACTTTACGCTCACCAGTGTGGATTTAATGAAAAAACGTCTGGAAAACGGCGATGATTACTTTGCGATTAATCCTAAAGGGCAGGTTCCTGCTCTGCTGCTGGACGATGGCACTCTGCTCACGGAAGGCGTGGCCATTATGCAGTATCTTGCCGACAGCGTCCCCGACCGCCAGTTACTGGCTCCGGTAAACAGTATTTCTCGCTATAAAACCATCGAATGGCTGAACTATATCGCCACTGAGTTGCATAAAGGCTTTACTCCGCTGTTTCACCCGGCTACACCGGAAGAGTTCAAACCGACTGCACGCGCACAGCTGGAGAAAAAACTGCAGTACGTTAACGATGCGCTGAAAGAGGATCACTGGATTTGCGGGCAACGTTTTACTATTGCTGACGCCTATCTGTTTACTGTACTGCGCTGGGCATATGGGGTGAAATTGAATCTGGAAGGTTTAGAGCATATTGCCGCCTATATGCAGCGTATGGCTGAACGTCCGACGGTAAAAGCCGCGCTAACTGCAGAAGGCTTGCAGTAATGGTTTATCGGCCCGCAGGATACTGTGGGCCGACAAGACACTTTTCAGAGCTTCGTCGCACTGAAGTAGTGTTCTGGTTTAGCAATACGATCCTGGGCTGCTACAACTTGCAGCTCATATTCCTGCATTGCTTTGGTGGTTACCATAATTTCGTATACCGCCGCGGTCACATGCTCCAGCGCCTGCTGCAACGTTGCGCCCTGTAGTAGTTTCACCAGCAGTAACCCGCTCGTCACATCACCGACGCCTACTGGCTGACGCGAGCCAAAATCTACCAGAGGACGGTCGATATGCCATGCTTCATCGGCAGTGACCAGCAGCATTTCAAAACGTTCTGTGCTGTAACCGGCACGCGCCAGATGTTTCACCAGTACGATTTCAGGCCCCTGAGCAATAAGTTCGCGCGCAGCTTTAACCGCATCTTCGACGTTATGTACCGGATGCTCGCAGAGGATTTCCAGCTCAACCAGATTTGGCGCGATGATATCGCTGGCAGGAAGACCGTGACGCACGTGGAACTCCGCCACACCTGGCGCAACGATACAGCCTTTTTCGGGGTGCCCCATTACCGGATCGCAAAAATATTTCGCCTGCGGGTTCGCCGCTTTCACCTGACGGACAATACCGAGGATATGCTCGCCCTGCTCGGCCGACCCCAGATAGCCGCTTAATACAGCATCACAAGTGTGCAACTTATCGATGGCAGCAATGCCTTGCACAATTTCGGTTAAATGGCTGGGCGGCATAACACAGCCGGTCCATTTGCCGTATTGGGTGTGATTAGAAAATTGAACGGTGTTGAGCGGCCAGACATTCGCGCCCAGGCGGCGCATTGGAAACTCTGCCGCGCTGTTACCCGCATGACCATAGACAACGTGAGACTGGATAGCGAGAATATTTTTCATCGTGTTCCCTGTATAAAAATCAGGGGGAGTGATTTCTCACCCCCCCTTTCCACTTAATGCATTATTTCCAGCAAATCAGACAGTAATTCTTTTTGCCGCGACGAAGTAAGGTATAACGACCAAACAGACGATCTTCTTCTTTAAAGAAGTATTCTGGATCGGACTGTTTTTCACCATTAATGGTGATGGCATTAGAGGCGATAGTTTTACGCGCCTGACCACGGGAAGGTTGCAGTTCAGAATCAACCAACGCCTGCATCAGATCAGCGCCTTTTTCCATCTCTACCATCGGTACGCCGTCCTGCGCCAGTTGTTCGAAGTCCGCTTCACTCAGCGCACTCAGAGAACCGCTGAACAGGCACTCGGTAATACGTTTCGCAGCTTGCAAACCTTCTTCACCGTGAACCAGACGCGTCACCTGCTCCGCAAGCACATACTGAGCGCGTGGCGCTTTACCGCTGTTTTTGTCTTCTTCTTCGAGGACATTGATCTCTTCAATGCTCATAAAGGTAAAGAACTTCAGGAAGCGGTAAACGTCAGCATCAGCAGTATTGATCCAGAACTGGTAGAACTTGTACGGACTGGTTTTCTTCGGATCCAGCCATACTGCACCACCTTCAGTTTTACCGAACTTAGTGCCGTCTGCTTTGGTGATAAGAGGAACGGTCAGGCCAAACACCTGGTTCTGATGCAGACGACGGGTCAGATCGATACCAGAGGTGATGTTACCCCACTGGTCAGAACCGCCGATTTGCAGCACCACACCGTACTGTTTGTTCAGGCAGGCAAAGTCATAGCCCTGCAACAGGTTGTAGGAAAACTCGGTAAACGAAATCCCCTGATCTTCACGGTTGAGACGCTGTTTAACCGCTTCTTTGTTGATCATCTGGTTAACGGAGAAGTGTTTGCCGATATCGCGCAGGAAGGTCAGCACATTCATATTGCCGAACCAGTCATAGTTGTTCGCTGCGATAGCAGAGTTTTCTCCGCAGTCGAAATCGAGGAACGGGGCAACCTGCTTGCGGATTTTGTCCACCCACTCCTGAACAGTTTCTTCAGTGTTCAGCTTACGCTCGGCAGCTTTGAAGCTCGGGTCGCCAATCAGACCCGTGGCGCCGCCTACCAGCGCAACCGGCTTGTGGCCCGCCTGCTGGAAGCGTTTCAGGCATAACAATGGAACAAGATGCCCCAAATGCAAGCTGTCAGCGGTAGGATCGAAGCCGCAATAGAGCGCGATCGGGCCTTGCGCCAGTCGCTCTGCTAACGCTTCTTCGTCCGTCACCTGGGCCACCAGCCCCCGCTCTTGCAATTGTTTAATCAAGTTACTGCTTGCCATCAAAATCTCCATGTATATAACGACTGCACCTTTGCCGGTACACGACTTTTCGCCAGATGCGAAAGAGACATAGAATAAAGTGCCGGAATCAGGAGTACCAGCGATTAAAGCAAGATTTTTGCATCTTTTCAGGGTGCGAGGCGATCGATTTTCCACGCCTCGTTTTCACGCTGGTACAAAAAGCGGTCATGCAGCCGATGCTCACCGCCCTGCCAGAACTCAATCTGTTCAAGGCTGACGCGAAAACCGCCCCAAAAGCTCGGCAACGGCACTTCGCCCTGCTGAAACTTCTGCTTCAATTCCAGGAATTTGCTTTCAAGGATCCCACGCGCAGAAATACGGCTGGACTGCTTCGATACCCACGCGCCAATCTGGCTATCACGCGGGCGGCTATGAAAATATTTCATCACTTCGAGAGTCGAAAGACGTTCCGCTTTACCGATAACCATCACCTGCCGTTCCAGGGTATGCCATGGGAAAAGCAGGCTAACGCGCGGATTATTTTCGATTTGGTGTGCTTTACGGCTGCCGAGGTTGGTGTAAAACACCATCCCTTTTTCATCGTAATGTTTTAGTAAAACAATGCGCTGATAGGGTTGACCATGTTCATCAACGGTGGCGACGACCATCGCAGTAGGATCGGCCAGTTTGGCTTCACAGGCCTGAGAAAGCCAGCGTTCAAAAAGGGTTAAAGGATCGGCGGGAAGATCGCGGCGGCGTAAACCGCCTTTTGTGTATTCGCGGCGCAGATGCGCGATTTGCTGCAATTCGTCGTTATCAGCCATGGTTTTCTTTACAAATTGTCAGTGGGTGACGCTATTGTGCGCCGCCCCTGGAAAAATCTCAACGCTGCGGATTTTGTAACTGACAGTTATTCAAGACGATGCGGTCACGTTTATAGACCGTCGCCTCATCACCTTTTGACCAGAAAACGTAGATACCGTCGGTATAACGTGCGCCAGACGCTGAAATCCCCTGTTTAAGGTGCAGCAGTTGATTATCATAAACAAAACTAACTTCCTGACGCGGATTATTCAGTTTGACCGTCAACGGTTTTTCATCACACTGGTATTCCAGCGTATCAGTTTGCATGCGCTCAACCAGTTGATTAAACGCGCCACAGCCGGTAAGAAATAGCGGCAGACAAAGTAGTAACAGTTTTTTCATAAACATATCCCGAAGACTTTCCTGGTCCGGAGGGCAAAAACGCCCTCCTCAACTTCCAAGTGTAACGGCAGACGCAGTAAGAAAAATTCAGTTAACTCTGATATCGCGGGTTTGCAGGGAAAATAGCGCCCAATACCGTTTCCTCGCTTGCGCCGGTAACGGAAGGTAGATTGCCGGGCAGCCCAGCCAGCGTTCGCCAGGCAAGCCATGCGAAGGCTAACGCTTCCATGTCATCGCCGCTAATGCCAACGGCATCGGTGGAGGTCACTTCAGTACCGGGCAGTAATGCAGCCAGCCTCGCCATGAGCAGCGGATTGCGACTTCCGCCACCACATACCATCAATCGATCGCAGCCACCGCTCAACAAGACTTGTTCAGAAATGGTCACGGCGGTAAGTTCCGCCAGTGTTGCCTGGACATCTCGCGCATCCAGGCCAGGGAAATCGCGTAGATGGCGCTCCAGCCAGGCATAGTTAAAGTATTCGCGCCCGGTGCTTTTGGGTGCTGGCTGGGAAAAATAGGGATCGCTAAGCATTTTTTGCAGCAGCGGCAGAATAACCTTACCCGCCCGCGCCCACTCAGCGTCTTTATCGTAAGGTTTACCGACCTGACGCCAGATCCATGCGTCCATTAGCATGTTGCCCGGTCCGGTATCGTAGCCACCTACCGGCATCCCTGGTATGAGTAGTGACAGATTGGCAATACCACCAATATTAAGCACCATTCGCCGCTCAGTTGGATGGGCCAGCAATGCCTGATGAAAAGCAGGAACCAGCGGTGCGCCCTGGCCACCTAAGGCGATATCGCGACGGCGAAAATCCCCGACGACGGTAATTCCAGTCCGCGCAACAATTTGATTGTTATCACCAATCTGTAGCGTATGTGGCGCAACGCCCGTGGGTTCGTGCCAGACGGTCTGGCCATGACAACCGATAGCTACGATATCTTTCGGCTGTAAATTTTCTGCTTTTAATAGTGCATTAACGGCATCCGCAAACAAGCAGCCAAGTCGGGTATCCAGTTGACCAAACTGGGAGAGCGTAAGCTGTTGCCCCTGGCAAATATCCAGCACCGCCTGTTTGAGTGATGGGGGAATCGGCCAGCTCAAACTTGCCAGCTGCGCCACCCGGTGTTCATCGATCGTCGCTAACACAACATCGACACCATCCAGGCTAGTACCTGACATAACACCAATAAAGCGGCCTGATTTCATAGTTCATCCTTTTTCAACCTGATGTTTGCGTTCCACTCAAACACAAACCTTTCGCGAATTCCATGCATAAGAGCCGATTTTTATCGTTGGTAGTAAAAGATTATATTCACATCAATAACTAATATGAATGTTTTGTTTATACTTGGTTAACCCTACTCTAATTATGATTTAATCATGTTTTAGTGGAACATGTAATCATGGTTATACTAATGCGGTTTACTTTGACCATTAGGGATGCTTGTGAGGCGTTTCATGGTAATCAGGAGATTTTTCAATGATTAAACGCGTACTGGTTGTATCAATGGTAGGTCTTTCTCTTGTTGGTTGTGTTAACAACGATACCCTATCTGGCGATGTTTATACTGCCTCTGAAGCGAAGCAAGTGCAGAATGTCAGCTACGGCACAATCGTGAACGTACGGCAGGTACAGATTCAGGGCGGTGATGATTCCAACGTCATCGGCGCAATTGGCGGTGCGGTTCTCGGTGGTTTTCTTGGTAATACCGTTGGTGGCGGTACTGGACGCTCTTTGGCTACCGCAGCAGGTGCCGTCGCGGGTGGTGTAGCCGGTCAGGGCGTACAGAGCGCAATGAACAAAACACAGGGTGTGGAGCTGGAAATTCGTAAAGATGATGGCAACACCATCATGGTGGTACAGAAACAGGGCAATACCCATTTCTCTCCGGGACAACGTGTCGTTCTGGCTAGCAACGGCAGCCAGGTGACGGTTTCCCCGCGCTAAACAAGTTGACGTGTGGTCAGCTACCTGGCCACACGCCCCCTTTATTTCACCCTTTGGCCTGTAACTCAGTAATATTATGCTCAAGTTTTGCAATGAGCCTAATCAGTTGTTCCAGTTCCTCTGCTGAAATCCCATCCAAAATTTCCGCCCGGGTCTTGTTAATAACAGCTTCCATTTCGCTAATCAGCGGCTCCGCCTTTTCCGTCAGTTTAATACGTTTGGCCCGCCGATCGCTGGGACAAGTTTGACGCGAAATTAACCCTTTTTCTTCCAGTTGGTCCAACGTACGAACCAGTGATGGCTGCTCAATGCCGATCGCTTTTGCCAGTTGAATTTGCGACTGGTCTGGAGGTAACTGATGTATATTATGCAACGTCACCCAATGGGTTTGCGTTAACTCCAGGGGTTTCAGGCGATGGTCTATCAGAGCACGCCATATGCGCACCAACCGTGCCAGATCAGAACCTAGTGGCGATTCCAATTTCATCTCCTTATAATTAGCTTGCTAAGATATTATACGGCTTTTAGAATAGTGTGCAGCAATTGTATTGCTAAAACAAATGGATTGCTGCATTTGCTTACCGTCAGACATGCTTTTCAGAAATAGCGAGTAATTTTCTCTCACATAAACAATATTTATTAATCTAAAGCAATAAACTCAGCCTCAAAGGAATCTATTTTGTGAAGTTTATGCATAGTGCAACAGGATTGCCCCTACAAGATCTGGTGTTCGGTGCATCCGTCTACTTTCCTCCGTTTTTCAAAGCCTTCGCGCTTGGATTCGTCGTCTGGCTTGTCCTGCACCGCCTGCTTCGCGACTGGATCTACGCGGGCGACATCTGGCATCCCTTGTTAATGGATTTGTCGCTGTTTGCGATCTGCGTATGCTCCGCCCTGGCAATATTGATTGCGTGGTAACTATGTCAATTAAAACCATTAAGTATTTCTCAACAATAATTGTAGCAGTAGTTGCCGTTCTCGCCGGATGGTGGCTCTGGAACTATTACATGCAATCACCATGGACGCGGGATGGCAAAATACGCGCGGAACAGGTCGCTATCACCCTACAAGTGTCCGGACGTATTGTTGCGATGAATATAAAAGACAACCAGTTGGTTAACGCTGGCGATATTCTGTTCACTATCGATAAAACACCCTTCCAGATTGCCGAACTGAATGCCCAGGCCCAACTGGCGAAAGCGCAATCTGATCTTGCCAGAGCCAATAATGAGGCCAACCGCCGCCGTCATCTCTCGCAAAATTTTATCTCTGCCGAAGAACTGGATACGGCAAACCTCAATGTTAAAGCGATGCAGGCCAGTGTCGATGCCGCACAAGCAACGCTGAAACAAGCACAATGGCAATTGGCACAAACGGAAATTCGCGCCCCGGTCAGCGGATGGGTCACCAACCTCACTACCCGCATCGGCGACTACGCTGACACAGGAAAACCGCTGTTTGCCCTCGTGGACAGTCACTCGTTTTACGTCATTGGTTATTTTGAAGAAACCAAATTGCGGCATATCCGCGACGGTGCGCCAGCACACATTACGCTCTATAGCGACAACAAAACGTTACAGGGTCACGTCTCCAGTATCGGTCGGGCAATTTATGATCAGAGTGTGGAAAACGATTCCAGCCTGATTCCAGACGTTAAACCTAACGTTCCCTGGGTTCGCCTCGCCCAGCGCGTCCCGGTTCGCTTTGCCCTTGATAATGTTCCCAGCGATGTCACGCTGGTATCCGGCACGACCTGTAGTATCGCAGTAGGTCAGTAATGAACGCCTGGTCATGGTCCCTGCGTAACCTGCCCTGGTTTAAGGCCACGCTGGCACAATGGCGCTATGCGTTGCGCAATACCCTTGCCATGTGTCTGGCTCTGACTGTTGCTTATTATTTAAATCTGGACGAGCCCTATTGGGCGATGACGTCAGCCGCGGTAGTGAGCTTTCCGACAGTTGGCGGTGTCATCAGCAAAAGCCTGGGGCGCATCGCTGGCAGTTTGCTGGGGGCTATCGCGGCGCTAATCCTTGCCGGGCATACTCTTAACGAACCGTGGTTCTTTCTGTTGAGCATGTCGGCATGGCTTGGTTTTTGTACCTGGGCCTGCGCGCATTTCACGAATAACGTGGCCTATGCGTTTCAACTGGCGGGTTACACAGCTGCGATTATCGCCTTCCCGATGGTCAATATCACTGAAGCAAGCCAGTTGTGGGACATCGCCCAGGCGCGCGTTTGCGAAGTGATCGTCGGTATTCTCTGCGGTGGGATGATGATGATGATTCTGCCGAGCACTTCCGATGCCACTGCCCTTTTAACCGCATTGAAAAACATGCACGCCCGTTTACTGGAACATGCCAGTTTACTCTGGCAGCCTGAAACAACCGATGCCATTCGTACCGCACATGAAGGGGTGATTGGGCAAATACTGACCATGAATTTGCTGCGTATCCAGGCTTTCTGGAGCCACTATCGCTTCCGCCAGCAAAACGCGCGCCTCAATGCGTTACTCCACCAGCAGTTACGCATGACCAGCGTCATTTCGAGCTTGCGGCGTATGTTGCTCAACTGGCCATCACCCCCTGGTGCTATACGGGAAATTCTTGAACAGTTGCTAACGGCCCTCGCCAGCGGGCAAACGGATTTTTACACCGTCGCACGCATTATTGCCCCGTTACGCCCGACGAACTCAGCTGACTACCGGCACGTCGCCTTCTGGCAGCGACTACGTTATTTTTGCCGCCTTTATCTGCAAAGTAGTCAGGAATTACATCGTCTGCAAAGCGGCGTAGATGATCAAACCAGACTCCCTCGCGCGTCCGGGCTGGCACGTCATACCGATAATGCAGAAGCCATGTGGAGCGGGCTGCGGACATTTTGTACGTTGATGTTGATTGGTGCGTGGAGTATTGCCTCGCAATGGGATGCCGGAGCCAATGCCTTAACCCTGGCTGCGATTAGCTGCGTCCTTTATTCCGCCGTTGCAACGCCGTTTAAGTCATTGACGCTACTGATGCGCACACTGGTATTGCTGTCGTTCTTTAGCTTTGTGGTTAAATTTGGCCTGATGGTCCAAATTAGCGAGCTGTGGCAATTTTTGCTGTTTCTTTTCCCCCTGCTGGCAACGATGCAGCTACTCAAAATACAATTGCCAAAACAAGCTGCATTATGGGGGCAACTGATTGTTTTTATGGGCTCGTTTATCGCCGTCACCAACCCGCCGGTGTATGATTTTGCCGATTTTCTCAATGATAATCTGGCGAAAATCGTTGGCGTGGCGTTGGCGTGGTTAGCGTTTGCCATTCTGCGACCTGGGTCGGATGCCCGCAAAAGCCGTCGCCATATTCGCGCCCTGCGCCGGGATTTTGTCGATCAACTCAGCCGTCGTCCGATACACAGCGAGAACGAATTTGAATCTCTCACTTATCATCACGTCAGTCAGTTGAGCAACAGCCAGGATGCGCTGGCGCGCCGCTGGTTATTACGTTGGGGGGTGGTGCTACTGAACTGTTCGCATGTTGTCTGGCAATTACGCGAGTGGGAGTCACGTTCTGATCCGTTATCACAAGTGCGGGATAACTGTATTTCGCTGTTGCGGGGAGTGATGAGTGAGCGTGGCGTTCAGCAAAAATCGCTGGCAGCCACACTTGAAGAATTACAGCGGATTTGTGACAGCCTTGCCCGGCATCATCAGCCTGCCGCCCGTGAGCTGGCAGCGATTGTCTGGCGACTATACTGCTCGCTTTCGCAACTTGAGCAAGCACCGCCGCAAGGTACGCTGGCCTCTTAACTACTTAATAACACCACAGGCATAGCGTTCACCGCCACCGCCCAGCGGTTTAGGTTGATCGGACATATTATCGCCGCCAACGTGGATCATCAGCGCCTTGTCTTTGATTTCATCGAGTGATTTCAGACGAGGCGCAATAACGGCATCGGTCGCCTTGCCGTCATTATTGACCACCAGCGCAGGCAGATCGCCTAAATGTCCCGCACCTTCCGGCCCTTCATGCTTGTTGGTTTTTTGTGGATCAAGATGCCCGCCTGCGGATTCTGCCGCAGCGGCTTTGCCATCTTTCGTTGCTGGTTGACAGCTTCCGTTGGCATGAATATGGAAGCCATGTTCACCGGGGGGTAATGCTTTCAGATCGGGTGAAAATTCCAGACCTTTATCGGTTTCAGTAATAGTTACGCTACCTATTGACTGCCCAACCCCTTGCGACGTAACGAGGTTCATCTCGACTTTTTCACTGGCGGCTTGTGCGCCGGTCGCAACAACCAGCGCCAGGATAGCCAGACTAAAACGCTTCATAGGACCTCCGTTCATTGTGCATACCCGTTAAGTGTAAACCAGTGACACATATTTGAACGGCGGCTAATCCTAAAAGTGCTTACGGTACGTCGTAACCTAATGCAGCTTTACGGATACGAAACCACTGCTGACGCGTCATTTTCAGGGCTTCTGCCTCTACAGCAGCCCGTACGCGCTCAATTTTACCAGAGCCAATGATCGGCAACGGTTGCGACGGCAGACGTAATATCCAGGCATAAACAACCTGCTCAATCGTGGCGGCGTTTAATTCCTGGGCTATCACAGCAAGTTCATCCCGCAGCGGCTGGAAATAATCATCATTGAACAGACGTCCACCACCAAGGCACGACCACGCCATTGGACGAATACGCAGTTGTTGTAGCTGATCGAGCGTACCATCCAGCAGCAACGGCTGATGCACCGGGGATATTTCCACCTGATTGGTCGCAAGAGTAAACGGCAGGCGTGATTGCAACAGGGCAAATTGCGCAGGCGTGAAGTTGGATACGCCAAAATGGCGCACTTTGCCGCTCTGATGCAGATGTTTAAACGCATCCGCCACTTCATCGGCATCCATCAACGGGTCGGGACGGTGGATTAACAGCAAATCCAGATGATCGGTCGCGAGATTAATCAGCGACTGTTCGGCGCTTTTAATAATATGGTCGCGGTCAGTGATGTAATGACCAATGACATTTTCTTCACGAGCAGTCGTCGCGATGCCACATTTACTGACGATTTCCATCCGTTCACGCAGATGCGGCGCCAGCTTCAGCGCCTCGCCAAACGCCGCTTCGCACTGATAGCCGCCATATATATCAGCATGGTCCACGGTGGTAATGCCGAGATCCAGATGCTCCTCAATAAAGCTAACCAACTGACGGGCAGACATATTCCAGTCCATTAGTCGCCAGTAGCCCATCACAAAACGGGAAAACTCCGGGCCTTGCGGCGCAATAGTAATACGCTGAACCATAATCGCTTCCTCTTATCAGATATGAGAGGAGTATACGCAAGATTATGCTCAAAAGAGTGATGGTTGCTCCGGTTCATCTGATGACGTTGGTTTATTCGCGCGTAATTTGCGCATCAGCCGCTGCCGACAAAGGCGCAGCACCTCTTGTTTTTCGCCATCGCTCATATTATTCCAGTTAAAACGTTCATCCCGGCTTCGAAAACAGCCGCGACAAAATCCGCGTTCGTCAGACTGGCAAATTCCCCGGCACGGGCTCTGGACGGGAAAGAACTCTAATTGCTCCGCCACGCTAGTCTCCTGTCATTTCACTTCTGTTCATTGAAGACGTTAATGATTCACATCGCAACCTTTGTCCCGAAACGGATCTCAGATAAAAAGCGATTGCATTAGACCGACTGGTCTATTAGATTAACTCGCCATGAGCAAACATACTGAACACAATACCCGCGAACATATTCTGGCAACCGGTGAGGCACTCTGCTTACAGCGCGGTTTTGTTGGGATGGGACTTAGCGAACTGTTAAAAACGGCGGAAGTTCCGAAAGGTTCCTTCTACCACTATTTTCGGTCCAAAGAAGCCTTTGGCGTTGCGATGCTTGAACGCTATTTTGCGAATCATCTTCAGCGTCTGGAACAACATTTTAGTGCTGCTGAGGGCAGTTGCCGCGACCATTTACTGGCTTATTACCAGCAAACTATTAACCAGTTTTCTTTGCAGGGTAAAATCAGTGATTGTTTGACTGTAAAGTTATCGGCTGAAGTGTGTGATTTATCGGAAGATATGCGTATCGCAATGGACAAAGGCACACGCCAGGTTGTCACACTGCTGGCGGACACACTGGAGAGCGGTCGCCGTCAGGGCTGTATGTCGTTTGAAGGTGACGCACAAACACTGGCGGAAGTTTTGCATTCTCTTTGGTTGGGTGCAAGGCTCCAGGCCAAGATTTCCCGAAGTTCATCACCGCTGGAAAGCGCGATGGCTCACGCAAAAATTATGATCACAACGCCCGGACAATAGGGCGTTATTTTTTACTCAAATGCTAGACGACCGGTCTACTCAGGAGTCACCATGTCGTATGACAAGCTGTATACCCCGCTTAAAGTGGGCGCAATCACGGTAGCAAACCGTATCTTTATGGCCCCACTGACGCGTTTGCGCAATATAGAACCGGGTGACATCCCTACTCCGTTGATGGCGGAATACTATCGCCAGCGCGCCAGTGCGGGTTTGATCATCAGTGAAGCAACGCAAATTTCCGCCCAGGCAAAAGGCTATGCGGGTGCGCCGGGGCTCTACAGTGCCGAACAAATTGCCGCATGGCAAAAAATCACCTCGGGTGTTCATGCACAAGGCGGTCATATGGCCGTGCAATTCTGGCATACCGGGCGTGTATCACACAGCAGTTTGCAGCCTGGTGGTCAGGCTCCGGTAGCTCCATCAGCCATTAGTGCAGGGACCCGGACATCACTGCGTGATGAAAATGGTCGAGCGATTCGTGTCGAAACCTCCATGCCTCGTGCGCTGACACTGGAAGAAATCCCTGGCATCGTTAACGATTTTCGTCAGGCCATCGCCAATGCCCGCGAAGCAGGTTTTGATCTGGTCGAACTGCATGGCGCACATGGTTATCTGCTACATCAGTTCCTCTCCCCCTCCTCTAACCATCGTACCGATCAGTATGGCGGCAGCGTGGAAAATCGCGCGCGATTGGTGCTGGAAGTGGTCGATGCCGGGATCAAAGAATGGGGAGCCGATCGCATTGGTATCCGTCTCTCACCGATCGGTACTTTTGCCAATCTCGACAATGGTCCAGATGAAGAAGCCGATGCGCTGTATCTGATTGAACAACTGGGTAAACGTGGTATTGCTTATCTGCATTTGTCCGAACCGGACTGGGCTGGCGGTGAACCGTATACCGATGCCTTCCGCGAAAAAGTGCGTTCCCGTTTCCACGGTCCGATTGTCGGTGCCGGGGCTTATTCAGCAGAAAAAGCAGAGATGCTCATCGAAAAAGGGTTAATTGACGCTGTGGCATTTGGTCGTAACTGGATTGCGAATCCAGACCTGGTCACTCGCTTGCAACGTAAAGCCGAACTTAATCCACCACGTCCTGAAAGTTTCTACGGTGGCGGCGCGGAAGGCTATACCGATTACCCTACGCTATAATCCAACATTGCGAGCGGCGTAAAGCCGCCGCTATACTAAAACAACATTTTGAATCTGTTAGCCATTTTGAGGATATAAAGATGCGTCTTCTTCATACCATGCTGCGCGTTGGCGATCTGCAACGCTCCATCGATTTTTATACCAAAGTGCTGGGCATGAAACTGCTGCGCACCAGCGAAAACCCGGAATACAAATACTCACTGGCGTTTGTTGGCTACGGCCCGGAAACCGAAGAAGCGGTAATTGAACTGACCTACAACTGGGGCGTGGATAAATACGAACTCGGCACTGCTTATGGTCATATCGCGCTTAGCGTTGATAACGCCGCTGAAGCGTGCGAAAAAATCCGTCAAAACGGGGGTAACGTGACCCGTGAAGCGGGTCCGGTAAAAGGCGGTACTACGGTTATCGCGTTTGTGGAAGATCCGGACGGTTACAAAATTGAATTAATCGAAGAGAAAGACGCCGGTCGCGGTCTGGGCAACTAATCTCCTGCCGGGCGCGAACTCATCGCGTCCGCATCTTTACTGCATCGACAAGTAATATTTGTCATAATGCGCGCTGCAATTTATCCGTATTAAGAGAATCAGATGTCCGATAACGCTCAACTTACCGGTCTGTGCGACCGTTTTCGTGGTTTTTATCCTGTTGTGATCGATGTTGAAACAGCCGGATTTAACGCCAAAACCGATGCGCTGCTTGAGATTGCCGCCATCACCCTGAAAATGGATGAACAAGGCTGGCTGATGCCGGACACCACATTACATTTCCACGTCGAACCATTTGTCGGCGCAAATTTGCAGCCAGAGGCCCTCGCCTTCAACGGCATTGACCCGAACGATCCCGATCGCGGCGCGGTCAGCGAATACGAGGCGCTGCACGAAATTTTTAAAGTTGTACGTAAAGGCATTAAAGCGAGCGGCTGTAACCGGGCCATTATGGTGGCGCACAACGCCAATTTTGATCACAGCTTTATGATGGCCGCCGCAGAACGCGCCTCACTGAAACGTAACCCATTCCACCCTTTCGCCACTTTTGACACCGCGGCACTGGCCGGGCTGGCACTCGGACAAACCGTATTATCAAAAGCCTGCCAGACCGCGGGTATGGACTTCGACAGCACCCAGGCGCACTCCGCGCTGTACGACACCGAACGCACTGCTGTGCTGTTTTGTGAAATCGTCAATCGCTGGAAACGTCTGGGAGGCTGGCCGCTGCCTGCCGCCGAAGAGGTGTAATCGAGTCGATGCCTGATGACATGCAATGATTCAGGCATCTATAGTGAGGCTATTCCACGCATCATGCATGATATTCACGGGGAATAGCGTTAATGGCAGATAATCCAAACTCTTCATCGCCCCTGCCGGACGTGTTTTCACCGGCGACCCGCGACTGGTTTCTTCGCGCCTTTAAACAGCCGACCGCTGTCCAGTCGCAAACCTGGCATGTGGCGGCACGAGGTGAACATGCGCTGGTGATTGCACCGACTGGCTCAGGGAAAACGCTGGCAGCATTTCTCTACGCACTGGATCAGCTCATCCGCGAAGGTGGCGAGCATGCCAGCGAGGCGCATAAACGCAAAACCTCACGCATCCTCTACATTTCACCAATTAAAGCCTTAGGCACCGACGTTCAGCGCAATTTGCAGATCCCGTTACAAGGCATTGCAGAGGAACGGCGGCGGCGCGGCGAAACGGAAGTCAATCTTCGCGTGGGGATCCGGACTGGCGATACGCCCGCGCAGGAACGCAGCAAACTGACCCGCAATCCGCCGGATATTCTGATAACCACGCCCGAATCACTCTATCTGATGCTGACCTCCCGCGCGCGCGAAACGCTACGCGGCGTCGAGACGGTAATTATTGATGAAGTCCACGCGGTAGCGGGCAGCAAACGCGGTGCGCATCTGGCGTTAAGCCTGGAACGGCTCGATGCGCTGCTACACACCTCAGCACAGAGAATTGGACTTTCCGCGACTGTACGCTCAGCCAGCGATGTGGCCGCATTTCTTGGTGGCGATCGTCCGGTTACTGTAGTCAACCCGCCCGCAATGCGCCATCCGCAGATACGGATTGTCGTACCGGTCGCCAATATGGATGATATCTCGTCGGTCGCCAGCAGCACCGGGGAAGACAGCCATGCGGGCAGAGAAGGCTCAATCTGGCCGTATATTGAAAGCGGCATTCTTGATGAAGTGTTGCGCCATCGCTCAACCATCGTCTTCACCAATTCTCGCGGCCTGGCGGAAAAACTGACGGCACGGCTGAATGAGCTTTACGCCGCACGATTACAGCGCTCCCCGGCCATCGCCATAGACGCCGCTCATTTCGAGTCTACCTCCGGCGCAACCTCTAACCGCGTACAAAGTAGCGACGTTTTCATTGCCCGCTCGCACCACGGTTCCGTCTCTAAAGAACAACGGGCGATAACCGAACAAGCACTGAAATCAGGCGAATTGCGCTGTGTGGTCGCGACTTCCAGTCTCGAACTGGGGATTGATATGGGCGCGGTGGATCTGGTGATTCAGGTGGCGACGCCGCTTTCTGTCGCCAGCGGACTACAGCGCATTGGTCGCGCCGGACATCAGGTTGGCGGTGTATCTAAAGGGCTGTTTTTCCCCCGTACCCGGCGTGATTTAGTCGATTCCGCCGTCATTGTCGAGTGTATGTTTGCAGGCAGGCTGGAAAACCTGACGCCACCGCATAATCCACTCGACGTCCTTGCGCAGCAAACCGTTGCCGCCGCGGCGATGGATGCATTACAGGTCGACGAATGGTACTCCCGCGTACGCCGTGCTGCACCGTGGAAAGATCTGCCAAGACGAGTTTTTGACGCCACGCTGGATATGCTTTCAGGGCGCTATCCTTCTGGTGATTTTTCCGCTTTCCGCCCAAAGCTGGTCTGGAATCGGGAAAGCGGAATATTAACTGCGCGCCCAGGTGCACAACTGTTAGCGGTCACCAGCGGCGGCACCATTCCGGATCGTGGCATGTACAGTGTGTTATTACCCGAAGGTGAAGAACAGTCCGGTTCGCGGCGGGTGGGCGAACTGGATGAAGAGATGGTGTATGAATCGCGAGTGAATGACATCATCACTCTCGGCGCTACCTCATGGCGGATCCAACAAATCACCCGCGATCAGGTCATTGTGACACCTGCACCAGGTCGCTCTGCCCGACTTCCCTTCTGGCGTGGTGAAGGTAATGGACGCCCCGCTGAATTGGGGGAAATGATCGGCGATTTTCTCCATTTGCTGGCGGATGGCGCGTTCTTTTCCGGAAATATCCCGCCGTGGCTGGCAGAAAAAAATACACTCGCCAATATTCAGGGGCTGATTGACGAACAGCGTAACGCTACGGGCGTTGTCCCTGGAAGCCGCCACCTGGTTCTCGAACGCTGCCGTGATGAAATTGGCGACTGGCGCATTATTTTACACTCTCCCTATGGAAGACGAGTGCATGAACCGTGGGCGCTGGCGATTGCCGGACGACTGCATGCGCTATGGGGCGCTGATGCCTCGGTAGTCGCCAGCGATGACGGTATTGTCGCCCGCATTCCAGATACCGACGGCAAATTGCCTGACGCCGCGATATTTTTGTTTGAACCGGAAAAGTTGCTGCAAATTGTCCGCGAGGCGGTGGGCAGCTCAGCGCTTTTCGCAGCCCGTTTTCGCGAATGCGCCGCGCGGGCATTATTAATGCCTGGCCGAACACCGGGCCATCGCACCCCGCTCTGGCAACAACGGCTGCGTGCCAGCCAGTTACTGGAAATCGCCCAGGGATATCCGGATTTTCCTGTCATTCTCGAAACTCTGCGTGAATGCCTGCAGGATGTGTATGACCTTCCCGCGCTGGAACGTTTGATGCGTCGCCTGAACGGTGGCGAAATTCAAATATCCGATGTAACGACCGCTACGCCCTCGCCTTTCGCCGCCAGTTTATTGTTCGGTTATGTGGCGGAATTTATGTATCAGAGCGACGCCCCGCTGGCAGAACGGCGAGCTTCAGTGCTGTCTCTGGACAGCGAATTGTTGCGCAATCTACTCGGTCAGGTTGATCCTGGTGAGTTACTCAACCCGCAGGTCATTCGTCAGGTGGAAGAAGAGTTACAGCGACTGGCCCCTGGCAGAAAAGCGAAAGGTGAAGAAGGTCTTTTCGACCTGTTGCGCGAACTGGGGCCAATGACCGTTGAGGATCTGGCGCAACGGCATACAGGCCGTCGAGAAGAGATTGAGACATATGTAGAAAATCTTCTGGCGGAAAAAAGAATCTTCCCGGTGATCATGGCAGCTCAGGAGCATCTGGCCTGTATGGACGATGCGGCCAAATTACGCGATGCTCTCGGAGTGCAACTGCCGGACTCGCTGCCTGATATTTACTTGCACCGTGTCAATTACCCGCTTCGCGATCTCTTTCTGCGCTATCTCCGGGCTCATGCTCTGGTCACGGCTGAACAACTGGCTCATGAGTTTAGCCTCGGTATTGCCATTGTCGAAGAGCAACTTCATCAATTGCGCGAACAGGGGCTGGTGATGAATTTGCAACAAGACATCTGGGTGAGCGATGAAGTTTTTCGTCGTTTGCGTTTACGTTCCCTGCAGGCTGCCAGAGAAGCTACGCGTCCGGTACCCGCCATTGCCTATGCACGATTGCTGCTGGAACATCAGGGCGTGCTCCCAGCCACCGATGGTAGCCCGGCGCTCTTTGCCTCAACATCGCCAGGCGTTTATGAAGGCGTGGATGGCGTCATGCGAGTTATCGAACAGCTTGCTGGTGTCGGTTTACCCGCCTCACTGTGGGAAAGCCAGATCCTGCCCGCCCGCGTACGCGATTACTCGCCAGAAATGCTCGATGAACTGCTGGCAACCGGTACGGTTATCTGGTCGGGGCAAAAAAAGCTCGGTGAGGATGACGGTCTGGTGGCACTGCATTTACGGGAATTTGCCGCCGAATCGTTCATTCCCGCAGAACAGGATCAGGCGAAACGTTCAGCGCTTCAGCTGGCAATTATCGCGGTTCTGACTGACGGGGGCGCATGGTTTGCGCAACAAATCAGCCAACGAACAGGCGAGATAATCGGCGAGCCCGTAGAGCCTTCAGCCCTGCAAGAGGCGCTTTGGGAACTGGCCTGGCAAGGCGTCATCACCTGTGATATTTGGGCACCGTTGCGCGCCCTCACCCGAAGCAGTCCAGTCACTCGCCGCAGTAGCCGGGATCGTCGTGGACGTCCGGTTTATGCACCGTCAGCTATGCCGTCGGTATCTTACAACACACCAAAGCTGGCTGGACGCTGGTCGTTATTGCAGGTGGAGCCACTAAACGATACCGAAAGGATGCTGGCGCTGGCGGAAAATATGCTCGACCGCTACGGAATCATCAGCCGTCAGGCGGTGATTGCTGAAAATATTCCTGGCGGATTTCCGTCGATGCAAACGCTTTGCCGCAGTATGGAAGATTCCGGGCGAATTATGCGGGGTCGATTTGTTGAAGGTTTGGGTGGTGCACAATTTGCTGATCGCCAGACCATTGACCGTCTGCGCGACCTGGCGCCCCATGCCACGCAGACGCGACAATATATGCCCGTGGCCCTTAGTGCCAACGATCCGGCCAATTTGTGGGGGAATCTACTACCCTGGCCTGCACATCCGGCGACGCTGGTTCCGACTCGTCGGGCAGGCGCGCTGGTGGTCATTTCTGGCGGCAAATTATTGATTTATCTGGCGCAAGGTGGCAAAAAAATGCTGGTCTGGCAGGAAAAAGATGAATTATTACCACCGGAGGTTTTCCTGGCGCTAACCACCGCGTTGCGGCGAGAACCACGGCTACGGTTTACGTTGACAGAAGTTAATGACCAACCGGTACGGCAAACGCCGATGTTTACGCTACTGCGTGAAGCGGGATTTTCAAGTTCGCCACAAGGGCTGGATTGGGGATAAAAAGCACTGACGGATGCCGGTTAGCATCCGTCAGTATTGCGAAACGGATTATTCAGCATCCGGCTCTTCAGACTTGAATTTAGCAGCAGTTTCTTTGATCAGCTGCTGCAGTTCGCCACGCTGATACATTTCAATCACGATATCACAACCGCCTACCAGCTCGCCGTCAACCCACAGTTGCGGGAAAGTCGGCCAGTTAGCATATTTCGGCAGTTCCGCACGAATGTCCGGATTTTGCAGGATATCAACGTAGGCAAAACGTTCGCCACAAGCGGCAAGCGCCTGGACTGCCTGAGCAGAAAAACCGCAGCTCGGCAGTTTCGGTGAACCTTTCATGTACAGCAGGATCGGGTTTTCAGCAATCTGGCGTTGGATTTTTTCGATAGTGGTGCTCATTGTCTTGCTTCCTCAAACTTCTTTACGGCAGTAATCTGACATTGTAGCGGGTCAGTGCGGCATCGGAAAATAACATTTTCATCATGCTTTTGCTATTTTACCCCTTTGCTCTATTTGTTGCATTTCAAATATTCGTTTCTACTCTGCCACGCTGCAAGCTGGCGTATTTGTGACCATTTTTAGCTTTCACTGCTGCTTTTTTTTGCGCTCGCCGACGAAACGTATTTTTTAACAATAAAAGCTATTAACTTTCCCTTCTTCTATGCATTAGAATCATCAAGTTTTGTAAATCAGACGCAGGCATGATAGACCTGCCTTAACAGAGGGACGCTCAGTGGCGCGGATAAACCGTATTTCGATCACGCTCTGTGCTTTACTTTTTACCACCCTGCCTTTAATGCCTATGGCCTATGCTTCCAAGCAAGCCAGGGAGAGTTCTGCTACCACTCATATCACCAAAAAAGCAGATAAAAAGAAAAGCACGGCAACCACCAAAAAGACCAATAATAAAGCCAGTCAGAAAACCGCCAAAAAAGTCGCCAGTAAAAGTACGACCAAAAGCAAAACCGCTTCTTCCGTTAAAAAATCCTCCATTACCGCTTCTAAAAGCGCTAAAACTCGAAGCAAAAATGTTGTCACTAAAACGGCGTCTGCCAGCTTTACGGAAAAGTGCACCAAACGTAAGGGCAATAAGTCACATTGCGTGAAAGTCAAAAATGCCGCCCCTGGCACTATTGCCGATGCGCACAAAGCCAAAGTTCAGAAAGCCACTAAAGTGGCGATGAATAAACTGATGCAGCAAATTGGCAAGCCATATCGTTGGGGCGGGAGTTCACCGCGTACCGGTTTTGATTGCAGTGGACTGGTTTATTACGCTTATAAAGACCTGGTTAAGATCCGTATTCCGCGCACGGCCAACGAAATGTATCACCTGCGCGATGCGGCACCTATCGATCGCAGTGAACTGAAAAACGGCGACCTGGTCTTCTTCCGCACGCAAGGGCGTGGGACTGCCGATCACGTAGGCGTGTACGTTGGCAATGGTAAATTTATTCAGTCACCACGCAGTGGTCAGGAAATTCAAATCACGTCGTTAAGTGAAGATTACTGGCAACGTCACTATGTTGGCGCTCGTCGGGTAATGACCCCAAAAACACTTCGCTAAAACTTTACCCTGTTGTTACGACAACAGGGTAAGTTCATCTTTTGTATCACCTTTTAATTTGCTACCCTATCCGTACTCACAATAAGGCTATTGTGCGTATACCAATGAATAATAAAGGAGAGTAGCAATGTCATTCGAATTACCTGCACTACCATATGCTAAAGACGCTCTGGTTCCGCACATTTCTGCGGAAACCATTGAGTATCACTACGGCAAACATCATCAGACTTATGTCACTAACCTGAACAACCTGATTAAAGGCACCGAGTTTGAAGGTAAATCACTGGAAGAGATTATTCGCAGCTCTGAAGGTGGCGTATTCAACAACGCAGCTCAGGTCTGGAACCACACTTTCTACTGGAACTGCCTGGCACCGAACGCCGGTGGCGAACCGACTGGCAAAGTCGCTGAAGCTATCGCCGCATCTTTCGGTAGCTTTGCCGATTTCAAAGCACAGTTTACTGACGCTGCGATCAAAAACTTTGGTTCTGGCTGGACCTGGCTGGTGAAAAACAGCGATGGCAAACTGGCTATCGTTTCTACCTCTAATGCTGGTACTCCGCTGACCACCGATGCGACCCCGCTGCTGACCGTTGATGTCTGGGAACACGCTTATTACATCGACTATCGCAATGCGCGTCCTGGCTATCTGGAGCACTTCTGGGCGCTGGTGAACTGGGAATTCGTAGCGAAAAATCTCGCTGCATAATAACTGATGGCAAATGCAACATTGCCTGATGCGCTACGCTTATCGGGTCTATCCGGATGAGGCGTTAACACCGCATCCGGCAAGATAAATCGCACTTTGCCTGCAAACTGTAACGCAGAAGGTATCCCCTTCTGCGTTTCGTTTATTAACTGTTGGCAACGCAAACTGCTTCAGGTTGTTTTCTGGCTGACATAAACACCAGCAACAATGCCAGTCCTGCGACAATTGCCCCCATCACCGGCACAAAACTGTACCCCAGACCACCCGAAATCACTGCGCCACCTGCCGCGGCACCCAGAGCATTGCCCAGGTTAAAGGCACCGATATTCACTGAGGAAGACAGCCCTGGCGCTTCGCTGGCAACTCGCATCACACGCATCTGTAACGGCGGTACCACCGCAAAGGTTGCTGCGCCCCACACCACCATGCTGATAGCCGCACCAAACTCATTACGCGCCAGGAACGGGATCGCCAGCATAATCACCATCAGCAGCAACAAAAAGCCTTTCAGCGTGCCGTTGACCGAACGATCTGCTAGTTTACCGCCTAAATAGTTACCGATAGAAAACCCAACGCCAATCAGCACCAGCATGGCTGTTACGAACACCGGCGTTGCGTGGGTGATACTTTGCAGTACTGGTGAAATATAGGTGTAGAGGGTAAACATTGCCCCTGCCCCCAGTACCGTCGTCAGCAAGGCTGATAACACCTGCGGACGCATCAATACCGCCAGCTCTTTTTTCACTTCCGGACGCGCACCTGCGCCGCCTTTCGGTAACGAGAAGAACAGGCTAACCATTGAAATCACGCCCAGCCCCGCCGTTGCCAGAAACGACATCCGCCAGCCAATAGTTTCGCCAAGCCAGGTCGCCGCAGGAACACCGCCAATATTTGCCAGAGTTAAGCCCATAAACATAGTGGCGACGGCGCTGGCCTGTTTGTGTTTAGGCACAACGCTTGCGGCCACGACTGAACCCAAACCAAAGAATGCCCCGTGATTCAGACTGGTCAAAATGCGTGAAAGCATCAGCGTCATATAATCCGGCGCGATGGCGGAAAGCACGTTGCCAAGAGTGAAAATGGCCATCAGGAAAATAAGCGCACTGCGCCTGGCGCGATGAGACAGCAGTAATGTCATCAGCGGCGCGCCAACCATCACGCCAACCGCATAGGCGCTGATTAACATGCCCGCAGCAGGAATCGAGACATCCACACCGCGCGCAATGACGGGTAACAGGCCCATTGGCGAGAACTCCGTTGTCCCGATACCAAACGCGCCAACTGCCAGCGCCAACAACGGATAGTTAATTTTCATGCCTAATCTCCACCTCTTCGCGTCATTACACGATATTCATCAAAGTGGCGAAAGCATGACAGCAATCACAAAAAATTGAAAATAACAAAAAGAGAAAACACTTTTGCCATTTTGCTAACAAAAGGGAAGAGAGTGCGAGGGAGGATGCGCTCCCTCGAAGGGAAATCAGTGCAGCGCGGCAGTCAAACCTACGGCCACGATCAAACCGAGGACAATAATGGTTGTTACCAGTGAAAATTTAAGGTCGGTACTCATCAAGTTTTCTCCTTTTTTATTACCCTACAAAAAGTGATATTACGCATTTTTACACACTGTGAAGAAAAAATCTCCCGCCATTTATAATGATAAGTGTTTTTACCACTTCCCCTTTTCATCAAGATCGGCCAAAATTCCACGCTTACACTATTTGCGTACTGGCCATTGACCCCTTCCTGACGCTCTGTGTCGTTTTTCCGGCGTACCGCAACACTTTTGTTGCGCGTAAGGTGTGTAAAGGCAAACGTTTACCTTGCGATTTTGCAGGAGCTGAAGTTAGGGTCTGGAGTGAAATGGAATGGCAACAATAAAAGATGTAGCGAAGCGAGCAAACGTTTCCACTACAACTGTGTCACACGTTATAAACAAAACTCGTTTCGTCGCTGAAGAAACGCGCAACGCCGTGTGGGCAGCGATTAAAGAATTACACTACTCCCCTAGCGCGGTAGCGCGTAGCCTGAAGGTTAACCATACCAAGTCTATCGGCTTGCTGGCGACCAGCAGCGAAGCAGCCTATTTCGCGGAGATCATCGAAGCGGTTGAAAAAAATTGCTTCCAGAAAGGTTACACGCTGATCCTCGGCAACGCGTGGAACAATCTGGAGAAACAGAGAGCCTATCTGTCGATGATGGCGCAAAAACGCGTCGATGGCCTGCTGGTCATGTGTTCTGAGTATCCGGAACCGTTGCTGGCGATGCTGGAAGAGTATCGCCATATCCCGATGGTGGTAATGGACTGGGGCGAAGCAAAAGCCGACTTTACCGATGCAGTCATCGATAACGCGTTTGAAGGCGGCTACATGGCCGGACGCTATCTGATTGAACGCGGTCACCGCGAAATCGGCGTTATCCCTGGTCCTCTGGAACGTAATACCGGCGCGGGTCGTCTGGCAGGGTTTATGAAGGCGATGGAAGAAGCGATGATCAAGGTGCCGGAAAACTGGATTGTGCAGGGTGACTTTGAACCTGAATCGGGTTATCGCGCCATGCAACAAATCCTGTCGCAGCCACACCGCCCTACTGCGGTCTTCTGTGGCGGCGATATCATGGCAATGGGTGCACTTTGCGCTGCTGATGAAATGGGTCTGCGCGTACCGCAGGATATTTCGCTGATCGGTTATGATAATGTGCGCAACGCCCGCTACTTTACCCCGGCGCTGACCACTATCCATCAGCCAAAAGATTCGCTGGGCGAAACGGCGTTCAACATGCTGTTGGACCGTATCGTCAACAAACGCGAAGAACCGCAGTCTATCGAAGTTCATCCGCGGCTTATTGAACGCCGCTCCGTGGCTGACGGTCCGTTCCGCGACTATCGTCGTTAATCATCCGTTGCGGGAGTCTCTTCCGGCTCCCGCAGCCACTCCTTATTCAGCGTCTCACTATCGCCGAGATACTCCAGCAACCAGGTTAACGCTGGCGACATATCATTCTGCTGCCAGGTCAGGCAACATGCCGAATCAGGGAATGGATTTTCCAGTTCTAACGCCACCCATTTTCCCTCATTAAGCCACGGTTTGGCGAAATGCGTAGGCACCATGCCAATGCATAAACCGGCCGAGATACAGGTTGCCGATGATTCCCAGTCAGGTACGACAAGCCTTTTTTGGTTATCCAGCAGCCAGGTAATTCGTTTGGGTAACGTCCGCGACGTGTCTTCGCGCACCAGCGACGGCCAGTTGCGCAACGTGTCATCGCTGAGCGGCCCATTCATCGACGCAAGCGGATGGTGGCGGGCAACAACACAACTCCAGCTCAACATCCCCATATCACGGAAGGCGTAACGGCCCCCAACCGGAATCGCTCGTGTCGCGCCAATCGCCAGTTCCACGCGCCCATCGGAAAGCGCATCCCAGACGCCGTTGAACACTTCCTGAAAAACCAGAAGTTCGACGTCATCAAAATGGCGATAGAAATCAACAATCATCTGCCGCGTGCGTTCTGGCCTGACAATATTATCTACCGCGATAGCTAATTGACCGCGCCAGCCGTTCGCTATCTGCTGACATTGTTGGCGAGTGATCTGCATTTTTTTGACAACAGAGCGCCCTTCTTTGAGAAACCACGCCCCGGCAGCGGTCAGTTCCACGTCACGATGACGCCGTTCAAAAAGCGGCACCGCCAGCCACTCTTCCAGCTGACGCACGGTATAGCTGACCGCAGAAGGAACGCGATGCAACTCCTGGGCTGCAGCGCTGAAGCTGCCATTTCGCGCCACTGCATCAACCACTTCGAGAGAATACTCAGACCACATAGTTTGCCTGCAAAATTTTTGAAACCAGTCATCAAATATTACCGTTTCACAACAGGAATTTCACTCCCTACACTTTGCGACGGTGTTTAATTGAGGAATTTAGAGAATATACATGCAACCTGGGAAAAGATTTTTAGTCTGGCTGGCGGGTTTGAGCGTACTCGGTTTTCTGGCAACCGATATGTATCTGCCCGCTTTCGCCGCCATTCAGGCCGACCTGCAAACGCCTGCGTCTGCTGTCAGTGCCAGCCTTAGTCTGTTCCTTGCCGGTTTTGCCGCTGCCCAGCTCCTGTGGGGGCCGCTCTCCGATCGTTATGGTCGTAAACCTGTGTTATTGATCGGCCTGACAATTTTTGCGCTGGGTAGTCTGGGAATGTTATGGGTGGAAAACGCTGCCACGCTGCTGGTATTGCGTTTTGTGCAAGCTGTTGGTGTCTGTGCCGCGGCCGTTATCTGGCAGGCATTGGTGACGGATTACTATCCTTCACAAAAAGTTAACCGTATTTTTGCGACCATTATGCCTTTAGTGGGGCTTTCTCCGGCGCTTGCTCCGCTGTTAGGTAGCTGGCTGCTGGTCCATTTTTCCTGGCAGGCGATTTTCGCCACTCTGTTTGCCATTGCCGTAGTGCTGATTCTGCCCATTTTCTGGCTTAAACCCACCACGAAAGCACGCAATAATAGTCAGGATGGACTGACCTTTACCGATCTGCTGCGTTCAAAAACCTATCGCGGGAATGTGCTGATTTATGCGGCCTGTTCAGCCAGTTTCTTTGCCTGGCTAACCGGTTCACCGTTTATCCTCAGCGAAATGGGCTACAGTCCGGCAGTAATCGGATTAAGTTATGTTCCGCAAACCATCGCGTTTCTTATTGGTGGCTACGGCTGTCGCGCCGCATTGCAGAAATGGCAGGGTAAGCAGTTGTTACCGTGGCTACTGGCGCTGTTTGCCGTCAGCGTGGTAGCAACCTGGGCTGCGGGCTTCATTAGCCATGTGTCGCTGGCCGAAATTCTGATCCCATTCTGTGTGATGGCCATTGCCAACGGAGCAATCTACCCGATTGTGGTCGCCCAGGCGCTACGCCCCTTCCCGCATGCGACTGGCCGCGCTGCTGCATTGCAGAATACCCTGCAATTGGGTCTGTGCTTCCTCGCAAGCCTGGGGGTTTCCTGGCTCATCAGCGTCAGCACGCCGCTGTTCACCACCACCAGCGTGATGTTATCGACCGTGGTGCTGGTTGCTATCGGCTATAAGATGCAACATCAACCTGAATCTCACTGCCAGAATCATGGCGAGACGGAAGTCGCACATAGTGAATCACATTGATCTATAGCGATATCGTTATACTTAGGCTGCTAACAAAATTTTGTTGTATGATTGAGATTAGCAGCCTATACTGAGTTCCAGTTGTTAATATTACGATAAATATTATGTTTTTACGGGGACAGGAGCGTTCCCGGGTCACTATGGATGGTCATTTCGGCAAGGGTTCCTCCTTTCCTCTGTTCTACGTCGGATTATAGACTCGCGGTTTTCCTGCGAGATTTCTCACAAAGCCCAAAAAGCGTCTACGCTGTTTTAAGGTTCTGATCACCGACCAGTGATGGAGAAACTATGAGTTCATCGTGTATAGAAGAAGTCAGCGTACCGGATGACAACTGGTACCGTATCGCCAACGAATTACTTAGCCGTGCAGGCATCGCCATTAATGGCTCTGCCCCGGCAGATATTCGAGTTAAAAACCCCGATTTTTTTAAACGCGTTCTACAGGAAGGATCGTTGGGGTTAGGCGAAAGTTATATGGATGGCTGGTGGGAATGTGACCGACTGGATATGTTTTTTAGCAAAGTCTTACGCGCTGGGCTTGAAAACCAACTCCCCCATCATTTCAAAGACACACTACGCATTGCTGGCGCACGGCTCTTCAATCTGCAAAGTAAAAAGCGTGCCTGGATAGTAGGTAAAGAGCATTACGACCTTGGTAATGACCTGTTCAGCCGTATGCTGGATCCCTTCATGCAGTATTCCTGCGCTTACTGGAAAGATGCCTATAATCTGGAATCTGCCCAACAAGCGAAGCTCAAAATGATTTGTGAAAAATTGCAGTTAAAACCGGGCATGCGGGTTCTGGATATCGGCTGCGGTTGGGGCGGGCTGGCGCATTACATGGCGTCTAATTATGACGTAAGTGTGGTTGGTGTCACGATTTCTGCCGAACAACAGAAAATGGCCCAGGAACGCTGCGCAGGTCTGGATGTCACCATTTTGCTACAGGATTACCGTGACCTGAACGACCAGTTTGACCGTATTGTTTCGGTTGGTATGTTCGAGCACGTCGGACCGAAAAATTACGATACCTATTTTGAGGTGGTGGATCGTAATCTGAAGCCAGAAGGGATTTTCCTGCTACATACTATCGGCTCGAAAAAAACCGATCTGAATGTTGACCCGTGGATTAACAAATATATTTTCCCGAATGGTTGCCTGCCTTCTGTACGCCAGATTGCGCAATCCAGTGAACCACACTTTGTGATGGAAGACTGGCATAACTTTGGCGCTGACTATGACACTACGTTGATGGCCTGGTATGAACGATTCCTCGCCGCCTGGCCGGAAATTGCCGATAACTACAGTGAACGCTTTAAACGGATGTTTACGTATTATCTGAATGCTTGCGCTGGTGCCTTCCGCGCCCGTGATATCCAGCTCTGGCAAGTGGTGTTCTCACGTGGGGTCGAAAGCGGCCTTCGCGTGGCGCGTTAAGTATTATTTCATCGCCCCCATTTTGGGGGCGATGTCATTTCAAACGCAGCTTTAATTCTTTTCCCGTGCCGCCAACACACGTTCAACAGTATCTACCACGGCCTGAGTTTGCGGATCGATTTCGATATTGACGCGTGCACCGAGTTTTTTCTTACCGAGAGTGGTACGTTCCAGCGTTTCCGGAATTAAATGCACACAAAAGCGGGTCGCTGTCACTTCACCAACCGTCAGACTGATGCCATCAATACCAATAAACCCTTTATACAGGATATATTTCATTAACTGCTCATCCTGTACTTTGAACCAGATCTGGTGGTTATTTTCTGATGTTATTATTTTCGATACTTCTGCGGTGGTCATAATATGACCTGACATTAAATGTCCGCCGATTTCATCGCTGAATTTCGCCGCGCGTTCTACGTTTACCCAATCCCCAACGTTTAAATCACCAAGGTTTGTTATTCGTAACGTTTCTTTCATCAGATCAAAACTGATACGGTTGCCGTTAATTTCCGTTACAGTCAGGCAGCAACCGTTATGCGCGACAGAAGCGCCTGTCTCCAGACCATCCAACATGTAATCAGGTAATTCCACTACATGGGTTCGAAAATTTGCTTTCTCGTCAATCGACACCAACTTCGCGGTGCCCTGCACTATCCCCGTAAACATACTTACAACTCCTGAAATCAGTTAGGACATTCTGTTCAGCACAATAGCAGGTGGGAAACGTCCTTACCAGTAAAGGGGGTTGAGTGGTTATTTTTTCACTGGAGAATTAATAAATCCTCGCTACAATAGACTGAATTTCCCCTGCTTCTTCTTTTTGCTGCCCATTCAGGCGGTTTTTTAGTCTCTCATATAACAACAATATAAAAGGTGTTCACGTGCAGAAATACATTAGTGAAGCGCGTCTGTTATTAGCATTAGCAATCCCGGTGATTCTCGCGCAAATCGCCCAAACAGCGATGGGTTTTGTCGATACCGTCATGGCGGGCGGCTATAGCGCCACCGACATGGCGGCAGTCGCCATTGGTACTTCTATCTGGCTCCCGGCGATTCTTTTCGGTCACGGACTGCTGCTGGCAATGACGCCAGTCATCGCGCAATTGAATGGTTCCGGTCGCCGTGAACGTATTGCGCATCAGGTGCGACAAGGTTTCTGGCTGGCCGGTTTCGTCTCCGTGCTTATTATGCTGGTGCTGTGGAATGCGGGGTATATCATCCGCTCCATGCAAAATATCGATCCGGCCCTCGCCGATAAAGCAGTGGGTTATCTGCGTGCACTATTGTGGGGGGCTCCGGGCTATCTGTTCTTCCAGGTCGCTCGTAACCAGTGTGAAGGTTTGGCAAAAACCAAGCCGGGCATGGTAATGGGCTTTATTGGCCTGCTGGTGAACATTCCTGTTAACTATATCTTCATTTACGGTCACTTCGGTATGCCTGAACTCGGTGGCGTCGGCTGTGGTGTGGCGACTGCGGCGGTGTACTGGGTAATGTTCCTTGCTATGGTTTCCTATATTAAGCATGCCCGTTCTATGCGCGATATCCGCAACGAAAAAGGCACCGCTAAACCAGATCCGGCGGTAATGAAAAGACTTGTGCAACTGGGTTTACCTATCGCGCTGGCCCTGTTCTTTGAAGTAACACTGTTTGCGGTGGTTGCGCTGTTGGTATCTCCGCTCGGTATTGTCGATGTGGCAGGCCACCAGATTGCCCTGAACTTTAGTTCGCTGATGTTCGTTCTTCCGATGTCGCTGGCAGCGGCTGTGACTATCCGTGTGGGTTATCGTCTGGGTCAGGGTTCCACGCAGGATGCGCAAACTGCTGCACGAACCGGGCTTATGGTTGGCGTCTGTATGGCAACGATGACGGCAATTTTTACAATCTCGCTGCGGGAGCAGATCGCTCTTCTGTATAACGATAATCCAGAAGTTGTGACACTGGCTGCACACCTGATGTTGCTGGCGGCGGTGTATCAGATTTCTGACTCGATACAGGTAATCGGTAGCGGGATTTTGCGTGGTTATAAAGATACGCGATCTATTTTTTACATTACCTTTATCGCGTATTGGGTGTTGGGCTTACCAAGTGGCTATATTCTGGCATTGACCAATCTGGTAGTTGAGCCGATGGGGCCGGCAGGTTTCTGGATAGGCTTTATTATCGGTCTGACTTCTGCTGCCATTATGATGATGCTACGTATGCGTTTCTTGCAACGTCTACCATCGGCTATCATTTTGCAACGTGCATCTCGATAAAAAAATGAGGCGCAATCCGCAAAGATTGCGCCTTAATTTTAGGCTGGCTGGAGCGTTGCGCCAATGCCATCTTCGTCCGGCTGCAATTTAAGTGCGCTGCAAATAGGCTGCCGACTGGCATCCGTTATCTCAACGTGAATATCACCGCTGACTTCCCCTTTCACACTGATGAATTCTGGAGAAATTTCTTTCGCACTGGTTTGCAGGCAAATCGTTCCTTCTCCTCGCAGACGTTTCACCTTCAACTGCACAGACGTTGCGGTTGACGTTATCAGCCACACTTTTCCACCATCGAGATTCAGGTTGCCAACATAGAAAGTGACATTGTCACCTTTAACCGTGCTGCCATCGAGGATCAACATGCCTTCCTGCTGGACCGTAATCGTTGATTGTTTCAGATCAGCGCCATAGCCAACAATCATAGAAGCGCCGTCCTGTAATGCAACGCTCCCCGTAAGTTCAACCGGAGCACAGTCTTCTTCTACGACGAATTTTTCATCCGCACTGGTGGGAGACATCACAATCACTGTCCCACTTTGTACCACTGCATTTTCCAGCGTACCGGCATGCACTTCAGCCCGCCCACCGGTTTTAACTGTCAGGTTTTTAGTCTTACCAGAACTGTAGAGTTGCAGACCGTCTGTCCCCAGGCGATAAACGGCGCCATTCTCAACGATGGTATGAATGTCTTCGCCGCCGAGATTATTCATGGTGCCACCCGCAATCAGCGTATCACTGGCTTTACCTGCCAGCATAAAAACGCCACCGTGGTTTATCTCACCATTGATGGCTTCTCCACCAGGGTAAACCAACAGTTCACCACCTTCATCGACAACAACTGCTGATGCTGTTCCGTTGACCAACAAACCACCATCCTGATCCAGAATGATTTTTTCCGCGCGATGGCCCTCCAGTACCCGCAGATTACCGCCATTCTCCAGCAATAAACCGCAGGCATAGCCCTGATCAACGCTAAATTCACCCTCGGGATGGCGGCCATTAACAGTCGCGAGCGTTGAGAGGCTAATCGCTCCACCATCTGACTGAACAATGTCAGTGGCTATTGCGCCGTCACCGACTGATAACGTGCCATTGTTGCTGTACTGTGTACATTTGGCGATTCCACCAGTTTCAACTTTCAGCCAGCCAGCGTCTGTGACCACGGTATTTTCTGCTCTTCCGCCTGCCTCAACAATCAACTCGCCATCAGTAAGTTGAGTCGCGCCGATAACGTCTCCAGCATGAACAATTTGCACTTTCCCGTCGCTAATCAAGTTTTTTGCATCAGATCCCATGACTTATTCCTATGCTGCATCTGTGTGCCTTTATCGCTACCTAAGTGTAAAGGCTACGAAGGATTTATCCACGATAGAATTGATATGGTGGCAAAGTCTCTGTTTTACATTGTGAGTCGAGGGATAATCGGCTGTATCAAATCTAAATATGATCTCTGGCCAAAAATCGCCCTTGCAAATCAACAAAATATCGCCAATTTGCTTAAAAGCTCTGCAAACGATAGAAATAGCGCAGAAAATTACGATTTGCCTCTTGCCACCTTCACGCTCTGCCGCTAATATTCGTCCCCGTTGTCACCTACAACGTTGCGTTCATAGCTCAGTTGGTTAGAGCACCACCTTGACATGGTGGGGGTCGTTGGTTCGAGTCCAATTGAACGCACCATCCTGCGTCCGTAGCTCAGTTGGTTAGAGCACCACCTTGACATGGTGGGGGTCGGTGGTTCGAGTCCACTCGGACGCACCAGATTCTCTTAATCTGGTCTTCTCTTCCCTTTTGTTTCTCCTGCTTCTTCTCTGTATCCAATACGTTAAAAGATTTACACTATCCTCGTATGCGTTATCAGAAGGAGAATAGCTATGGCAACTTTATTACAACTTCATTTTGCTTTTAATGGCCCCTTTGGCGACGAAATGGCTGAGCAACTTAAACCGCTTGCCGAGTCGATTAATCAGGAGCCCGGTTTTCTGTGGAAGGTGTGGACAGAAAGTGAAAAGAACCATGAAGCCGGTGGGATCTACCTTTTTACCGATGAAAAAAGCGCCCTGGCTTATCTGGACAAACATACTGCCCGCCTGAAAAATCTTGGTGTCGCAGAAGTTATTGCCAAAGTTTTCGATGTCAATGAGTCACTGAGTCAAATCAATCAGGCCAAACTGGCCTGACAGAAATTAATGAAGGGCGATACGCGCCCTTTTCGTCCCCGTCTGAAATTTCTCCTTTTCTAAATATTTCCACCACAATTATCTGGTAACACCAAATTCAAAAAATGCATACAGGTAAGTAACAATGAAAAAAATTGCCATTGTGGGTGCCGGACCAACAGGGATCTACACTTTCCTCTCGCTTTTGCAGCAACAAACGCCACTCTCCATTTCTCTCTTCGAGCAAGCCGACGAGGCGGGTGTCGGTATGCCGTACAATGATGAAGAAAACTCTAAAATGATGCTGGCAAATATTGCCAGCATTGAAATACCGCCGATTTATTGTACTTATCTGGAATGGTTGCAAGAGCAAGAGGCCAGCCATCTGCAACGTTATGGCGTTAAAAAGGAAAGCTTGCACGATCGCCAGTTTTTGCCGAGGATTTTGTTAGGAGAATATTTCCGTGATCGCTTTTTACGGTTGGTAGAACAAGCTCGGCAGCAGCAATTTGAAATCAACGTTTATGAATCTTGCCAGGTGACTGATCTGCAAGTCACAGACTCTGGCGTGCTTATCTTCACAGATCGGGATTTGCCAGTTGAGACGTTTGATTTAGCCGTAATAGCCACCGGTCACGTCTGGCCTGACGAAGAACTGGCAAGCCGAACATATTTCCCCAGCCCGTGGTCAGGGTTAATGGAAGCGAAAATTGAAGCCTGTCGCGTGGGCATTATGGGAACATCCTTGAGCGGACTGGATGCCGCAATGGCGGTTGCTATCCAGCATGGTTCCTTTATTGAAAAAGATAATCAACGCATTCTGTTTCAGCGCGATAGCGACAGTGAAAAACTCAGTATTACATTGATGTCACGCACAGGTATTTTGCCAGAAGCCGATTTCTATTGCCCAATTCCCTACGAACCTCTACGCATTGTCACTGAACATTCCCTGAACGCGGAAATTGAAAAAGGTACACAGGGTCTTCTGGACCGGGTATTTAAACTTATATTGAAAGAGATTACTGCGGCTGATCCTGACTGGAGCCAACATATTGCGATAGAGGACCTGAATGTCGATACCTTCGCGCTGGCCTGGTTTGCTGACCGTAAACAGCATGACCCATTTGCCTGGGCAGAAAAAAACTTAGCAGAAGTCGAGCGAAATAAACGTGAAAAACATACCGTTCCCTGGCGTTATGTCATTCTTCGCCTGCATGAAGCCGTACAGGAAATTGTTCCGCATCTGAATGAGCACGACCATAAACGGTTCAGTAAAGGCCTTGCCAGAGTATTTATCGACAATTATGCAGCTATTCCTTCTGAATCTATAAAGCGCTTACTGGCTTTGCGCGAGGCGGGAATTATCCATATTCTCGCTCTCGGTGAGGAATACGATATGGAAATCGACAAAACGCACACAATGCTGAAAACAGCGGACAACAGCTACTCGTTTGACGTTTTTATTGATGCTCGTGGGCAGCGCCCGCTCAAAGTGAAAGACATTCCTTTCCCTGGACTACGTGCACAGCTACAGAAAACAGGCGATGAAATCCCTGATATCGGTGAAGATTATACGCTACAGCAACCGGAAGAAGTTCGTGGTCGCGTGGCGTTCGGCGCGTTGCCCTGGCTAATGCACGATCGGCCTTTCGTTCAGGGGCTTACGGCTTGTGCTGAAATTGGCGAGGCTATGGCGCAGGCCGTCGTTAAGCCAGCATCCCGCGCACGCCGACGTCTGTCGTTTGATTAAGGTAAAAGAGTCAGCATTCCACAAATTGATGCTGCTCATTCAGACGATAGCGAACTCCAGCGCGAATATTACTTTCACCTTCAACGGCTACGGCAAAGCGCACTCTTTCGCCGTCATGATACGCCAGCGCGGCGCTGCCTCCTGGCCCGAGAATAATTGAATCCACCACTCCCGCACTCACTACCGTTGAATTTTCACCGCTGGCGATGATATGAACGTTATCGCCGCTGTTGGCAATCCTGGCGTTTGCGCCAAAGCTGGCGATTTGCACCAGATCGCCATTACTGGCGACATGACACCGTTCACCCAATGTACAAACGCGTACTCGCATTCCGGTATTCGCAATACGACTGCTGTCTCCGGCGCTGCTTATCCGCGAGGAATTACCGGTTACAGCAACACGAGCACGTTCACCTGAGCTACCGATATGGCTGTTAAAGCCGACACTGCCAATCCGCACGTTATAACCCATGCTGGCAATTTGCGCAGCATACCCCACGGTGGCGATTCTGGCGTTATCCTTACAACAGCCGACGCGTGCGTGATCGTCGGCCCGGGCGAACTGACTGCAAAAGGGTATCTCTACGGGGCCTTTGGCCAGTTTTTGCATTGAGGAAACTTCCTGACGGGCGAAATTTTCGTCTGCCAGCCATTTTTTCCAGGCGTACTCAACCAGACTTTCCGCCCAGTCGGTAAACCCTTCGCCAATCAGGGCGTGGTGTATATCGGCATAAATTCCACCTTGCGGAAAACGGCGCAGAAACCAGCGGTACATAACCGCGCCTACACGCCACTCTCGCAGATCAGCTCGTGTAATGATCATTCGTTAATGCCGGTGATAGCCATCGACCATACATTTAAAAGTTTCGTGCGGAGTACGCCCCGTGGTGCAAAGATAGAGATGGCCGAAGATAAAAAAGAGGCTTATAACTGCCAGAGCAAAATGCGCCTGCAATAACCAGTATCTTACGCCAGGGAACACGTCCCCCACGGTTTGCGGGTAAAGGCATAGCAGCCCCGTCAACAATAACAGCGGCAGCAATCCATACATCACACCAACATAGGCGGCCTGCTGCAATGGATTGAATTTAGACTGTGTTGTTGCAGGAAATGGATGATCTTCCCCTTGCATAATTCCAAGCAGATAAAACCGCGTTTGTTTAGCCGCTCGCCCCAGCCAGCCCTGACGACGGATAATGTAGTGATGACCATTACCCCCAACGGCATTAATGAGAACAAAGCCAAGCCAGCATGCCAGTAGCAGGAATCCACAAACCTCATGTACGGCAACCAGACTTTTGACTGCAGCAACGCCCACCAGCGCAAAGTGATTGATTAGCCCACTAGCCAGCAACAAAACAAAGAGTAACGCATTCGACCAGTGCCATAATCTCACCGCCTTGCTGTAGAGATAAACCTTCTCGCCATGACCAGTGGTGGATTTCTTTATACCACGAGCGCGAAGCAAGGCGTGAAGCCCCAACACTAACCACATCCCGACCAGCAACAGCCCGGCAATGACCAACCACACAGGCCAAAATTCGGGAGAAAACTGCGGTACATAGTTCGCCAACTGGTTATGAAATTGTTCAGCATTTTGCGACGGGTTCATACATTTTCCTTTTTAATCAAATGTTGACCGAACCGGCGATACAGATGCGGTTTCCCGGCACCAGGCAGCTGATATTGATAGTATTTATTTTCCTGTAACCATGCCTGAATTTCTGGGCTATCTTCGCGACCAAAGATCAACGCATGTTCCGGACAGGCGCTAACGCAGATGGGCGGAAAACCTTTTGCCAGCCGTGACTCAGCACAGAAATCACATTTATCCGCCACTTTGGTCAGTGGATTAAGGTAACGAACCTGATACGGGCATGCGCCGATGCAGTAGCTACAGCCAATGCATTGTGATTTTTCTACCCGCACGATCCCCTGTTCATCACGCCACGATGCCCCTGTGGGGCAAACGTCGATGCAAGGAGCATCTTCACAGTGCTGGCATGACTGGCGAAAAAAGTGATACAGCGTTTCGTTATTGTTATCGGTGACCGGGATATGCGCGATAGACAAACGACTTCCCTGTGCCGGTACATGGTTAGTTTTACGGCATGCTCTGGCGCAAATATTACAGCCATTGCACCGTGATTCATCGTGAATCATGGCATATCGAACTTCCTTTCCTTGTCTGGTGTTCGCTAACAAAGAAGGTGCTGAACCGGTAAAAAAGAGTACCGTTCCCATCCCCAGAACAAATTTGCGTCGAGTGAAGGACATCTTATTATCCTCTAATGCTGTGGCTGCGACTGTCCACCCTATCCATGATATCTCCCTGAAACTTCAGGGATTCTGAAACTGCTCAACCTCGAACCATTCACATAAGCCATAAGCTTTGCCATAGCTCATAAAACGCTCGCTAAACAGGTACAACACAGCCGTCGATGACGTCACCTGGCGTATATCGGCATACTCAGGAGCGATATCCATCGCGGCGAGCGCGGCTTCAATCTGCGCTTCCTGGTAGTAATATGGCGCTTGCGTCAGCATGGCGACCTTATAAGGCCGGGGATACGTCTGGCATTCGAAGCGAACGGCATGTGCAATGGCCCGACAGATGTCCTGCTCAACAACCTGCAAAGACATAGCGGCATAGTTTTCGCTCATGGTTTGCGTTGAGTAGTAATAATCATCTTTACTGCCCGTCATACAGGCGATATCTGCGAAGTCTGAACTCTGCCGTATGCTTTCCAGCAATGCAGAAAGATCCTCTTCAGCAACCGTATATGGCGGCGACAGGAACACGGCGCGTGCAACCAGTTGACCCGCCGTCGAATGCTGGCGGATAAACTCCGCCAGAATTTCAGCCGGTTCAGGCCCTGTAACCGCATCGTTCGCAGTGTCATCGGGCTGACGCATACTGTGCAACCAGTGACGCTTAGTCACGTCAATATCAGGCGCTTCCAGTTGTGTCATTTCCTCCTGCTGGCTCATTACGCCGGTTCCTTATGCTGGTAGCAGGTTATGTGTCGCCAGATCGGCGGCAATATCTTCCAGCCCGAGTCGATGAAGCGTTTCTCGCGTTGGACAACCAAGCTGTGGGTCCCAGCCCATTTCCTTGTAGAAAAGCGTGAGTGACTGGTGCATATCATCGCGATCCATTTTGTCAGTACCTTCACTGAAGACCGGAATCTGCGGATCTTTATCAAATACCCAAGAGCAGATCAGGTCATGCTCATTGCGCATATCTTTGGTTTGCATCAGTTTTACCGTGTAGGCACGATGTAACGTAAAGATACGCTCAGCAGCTAAATCTAATTTTTCCTGCGTCATATCTTCGCCAGTGATTGCTTTAAAGAATTTGGCTTCTAGCGCAAGGTCGCCACGATAATTGCGGCTTTTCAGTGGCGAAACGGTCATTGGCCAGACCCAGTTGCACAGGGTGACGGCGTTATGCAAACAAACCCGCAACAGCGACCATTTGGCATATTTAATTTTTGCGTCATTGATCGGCGTGTAGTTTTTGGTTTCATCGTAAGCATCTTCAGAGCCAAAAAGCTCTTTTGCCACTTCACGCTGCAGTTTCAACGGCAAACCGGAGCCGATAAAGTTGATGTGCGTATGCGTCATACAGTCACGGTTGAACATGCAGTTAACGATAGAGCCGACCTGTGCCGATGCTTCATTGGCATGGTGAACCGGATAACCAAACGGCGACCAGAGTTTATTTTTTGCGTAGCCCCAGTACTCTTCACCCAAATTCCAGCGTTCAGCAATGGCATACGAGCCATCAGCCAGGTGACTCAACTCACCCACGCGGTGCGCCAGACGATAGTAAAAATCTTTAATGAAATTAACGTCACCAGCTTCCAGTTGATCCCAGCGAATTTCCGCATACTCTTCAGCAGGCAGAACGCGCTTAAACACGCCTTTGCTGTAACAATAGGTAAAGTCGCGATGCAACTGCCCGTAGTTACACCACAGCCCGTAGTCATCGAACAGATTCAGACCGACCAGATTACCAATTACCCGGCCATCATCTTTATCTTCAAAATCTTTCGGCCCGTTCGGGAAGATAGTGGTATGGACAAAGTTAGCGACACAGGTGTTACCACCTGTACTGGGTACACCAAACTCTTTAACCCGAGGAATGTTCATCTGGGTCATACAACGAATTGGACATGAGTGGCAGCCACTCATTTTGACGGTGTATTTCTCTGCTGCCGGACCTAAATCAAAGACAGATTTATAGGTGCGGAAACCGACCGTGTTTTGATTGCCAGGCGGGATTTCTCCTGTTTCAATCGGGCCGCCTTCCGCTGCGCCCCAAAACAGCCCTTTACGAGCTGTCCAGCGCGACTTGGGATCAGAGTACTCTGCCCACGATTGCGGCGTACTTGGCACGACATGATTGTTATTAGCGCCAATAAGTTCGGTCATCATATAGTCATTGAGTCGTTTCATCTCCTGGCGATCGGCAATGTTGACTCCTTTTGTCCCTTCAACCGCAATCGCTTTCAGGTTTTTGGAGCCCATTATTGCGCCAGTTCCCGCGCCGCCACTGTGGTTACGACTATTCAGCATGCCAGAGAGAGGCACAAGATTTTCACCCGCCTGACCAATAGCCGCTACACAGGTTTCAGGGCTGGTTAAACGGCAAATTTCTTCCGTGGTTGCACGCGTCCCTTTTCCCCACAAGAAATCGGCTTTCTCCAGGCTAACTTTGTCATCTTTTATATTTAGCCAGACCGGTGATTTCGCTTTACCCTCGATAATAATGACGTCGTATCCGGCGAATTTCATTTGTGCAGCAAAAAAACCGCCCATATGGGCGTCGACGACTAAATTTCCTTTGGTAAATGTGGAAAGTGATGTGATATTTACGCGAGAACTACAGGGTGCACCAGACCCTGTCAACGGCCCCGTAGCAAAAACTAATTTATTTGCTTCATCGAAAGGTTTGGTGCCTGGAGGTACTTCGTCATACATAATTTTGTAGCCAAAGCCCATACCGCCGACAAAATCTTTAAACTTACTGGAATCTTCGAGGGTAATATTTCCTGTCGTAAGATTGACTCTTAATATATTACCAGTCCAACCGTTAGCCATGATTTTTTCCTTTGCAAGATTCACACAGTAATATCTTTCCACTCGATAATTTTTAACGCCCCTGTCGGGCAGGCGTTTGCGCATTCACCACACAACACACATTTCGAGGATTTTTTAGTTTCAGTATTTACGGTGGCCATCATCCACGGACACGCAGTGGTACAGGCGCTACAACCAATGCAACGTTTATGATCGACGGTTATACATCCCTCTTCCTGCTGCCAGGTAATCGCGCCAATCGGGCAGACCTTCAGGCATTGAGGATCTTTACACTGGCGGCAGGTGTCGGCGGTATAATTCAGATCGCCGTATAAGCCGCCACCGGAACCTACGCCCTTGTCGCCAAAGAAATAATTACGATGGATTTTGATGCGGGAAAAAAAAGTACCAACGGCGCCATCGTTATAGTTGGTACAGGAGATTTCACAGCGGTGGCAGCCGGTGCAACGCGCACGCTGGGTAACTAACACTCCTTTGGGCGTGTTTATTAGCCCCACCGTGCCGCTATCGACATCTTCCTGTTTACAGCCCAAAAGTGACAATAACGCAGGGGCTATTGTTAAACCAGCAAGACCTTTTCCTGATATACGCAAGAACTCTAATCGCGTTAAGCCAATATCTAATAGTGGACGTTCAACCGGGTTCATTTATTTCGCATCCTCTTCGCAAACACAGTGCTGACAATTCAGTAGCCTTCTATTAAGCATTCAACTAATACGCTGCTGACTATGCCTCCAACACCAGATATTTTTGTCCTAACCCGATAGCGTATGAGACATGATTTAACGCAAGCAAACTAATCCTTTATGGTTAGGAGAAAAAATAATGTGATTATTCCTAGCCCTTAACATTGATCGTTATCAATTAAAAATGGAAAGCAGAAGATTAAAAGCGGAGTGATATTTGTTATCATTTGAAATGAATTTCATTTACTCTACAATAATTTGTGATATACATTCCAGAATATAGAAATAGTTAATTCGCTATAAAATTAAATACATATCGCAATTAAGATGATTGCCTTACATCAATTTATAAAAATAAACTTACATGTGACAATATAATAAAACAGAGGGGATAAGGCGTTACGCGCTATCCCCGAACAATTATTTCACCAGTGCATTAATGACTGTTTCCATCGCCTGCTTTTCTAATTCGCTGCGTTGGATACGTTTATTTGCTAATGCTGTACGCAGCACACCAGCGATGACGATGTGTTTTGGCTCCTGGCCCAGGTCACGCATCTCCAACACCACTTTCCCTACCACTCTGCACATTTCGCGGTACAGCTCATCATCTTTTGTCCGGTTGCCCATTATTCACACCCATTTATCATGCCAGTTATCAGCATATATCAATCTCATTACTTAAACAAAAAACAAACAAAATCAAACAAATAACTCGATAAATTATTATAATTGCATCTGTTGTGTAACGAAGGTATGCACTCTGTCTTTACTCCAGTCATCCTCCGCCTTCCAGCCATCGCCTTCCCGTTGCGCAAGCAGCGATGATTTTGCGTAATCTGCTATCGAGGACGTTAAATCTTTGATAACAGTTTATTGTGTATATGCATGAATGTTTTTGAAACGCTGTTTTTGTTTTCCTTTTTGATTAAATTCAGCGTATAATCCGCGCCAATTGACTCTTGAATGGTTTCAGCACTTTGGACTGTAGAACTCAACGACTCAAAAACAGGCACTCACGTTGGGCTGAGACACAAGCACACATTCCTCTGCACGCTTTTTCGATGTCACCTATCCTTAGAGCGAGGCACCATCACTTTCGTAATACCGGATTCGCTTTCCGGCAGTGCGCCCAGAAAGCAAGTTTCTCCTATCCTTCTCAACTTAAAGACTAAGACTGTCATGAAAAAGACCAAAATTGTTTGCACCATCGGCCCAAAAACCGAATCTGAAGAGATGTTAGCTAAAATGCTGGACGCGGGCATGAACGTCATGCGTCTGAACTTCTCTCATGGTGACTATGCAGAACACGGTCAGCGCATTCAGAACCTGCGCAACGTGATGAGCAAAACCGGTAAAACTGCCGCTATCCTGCTCGATACCAAAGGTCCGGAAATCCGCACCATGAAACTGGAAGGCGGTAACGACGTTTCTCTGAAAGCAGGCCAGACCTTTACTTTCACCACTGACAAATCTGTTATCGGCAACAGCGAAATGGTTGCGGTAACTTATGAAGGTTTCACTACCGACCTGTCCGTCGGCAACACCGTACTGGTTGACGATGGTCTGATCGGTATGGAAGTTACCGCTATCGAAGGTAACAAAGTTATCTGTAAAGTACTGAACAACGGTGACCTGGGCGAGAACAAAGGTGTGAACCTGCCAGGCGTTTCCATCGCCCTGCCGGCACTGGCAGAAAAAGACAAACAGGACCTGATCTTCGGTTGCGAACAAGGTGTAGACTTTGTTGCTGCTTCCTTTATCCGTAAACGTTCTGACGTTGTCGAAATCCGTGAGCACCTGAAAGCGCACGGCGGCGAAAACATCCAAATCATCTCCAAAATCGAAAACCAGGAAGGCCTCAATAACTTCGACGAAATCCTCGAAGCATCTGACGGCATCATGGTTGCACGTGGCGACCTGGGTGTAGAAATTCCGGTTGAAGAAGTTATCTTCGCCCAGAAGATGATGATCGAAAAATGTATCCGTGCACGTAAAGTCGTTATCACTGCGACCCAGATGCTGGATTCTATGATCAAAAACCCACGTCCGACTCGCGCAGAAGCTGGTGACGTAGCCAACGCCATCCTCGACGGCACCGACGCAGTAATGCTGTCTGGTGAATCCGCAAAAGGTAAATATCCGCTGGAAGCTGTTTCTATCATGGCGACCATCTGTGAACGTACCGACCGCGTGATGAACAGCCGTCTCGAGTTCAACAACGACAACCGTAAACTGCGTATCACCGAAGCGGTTTGCCGTGGCGCAGTTGAAACTGCTGAAAAACTGGATGCTCCGCTGATCGTCGTAGCGACCCAGGGCGGTAAATCTGCTCGTGCAGTACGTAAATACTTCCCGGATGCAACCATTCTGGCGCTGACCACCAACGAAAAAACAGCTCATCAGCTGGTACTGAGCAAAGGCGTTGTACCGCAGCTGGTTAAAGAAATTACCTCTACTGATGATTTCTATCGTCTGGGTAAAGAACTGGCGCTGCAGAGCGGTCTGGCGCACAAAGGCGACGTCGTAGTCATGGTTTCTGGCGCGCTGGTACCGAGCGGCACGACTAACACCGCATCTGTTCACGTCCTGTAATATTGCTTTTGTGAATTAATTCGTATATCGAAGCGCCCTGATGGGCGCTTTTTTTATTTAATCGATAACCAGAAGCAATAAAAAATCAAATCGGATTTCACTATATAATCTCACTTTATCTAAGATGAATCCGATGGAACCATCCTGTTTTCTCTCATTTTTTTTATCTAAAACCAAGCGTTCGATGTTTCTTTGAGCGAACGATCAAAAATAAGTGCCTTCCCATCAAAAAAATATTCTCAACATAAAAAACTTTGTGTAATACTTGTAACGCTACATGGAGATTAACTCAATCTAGAGGGTATTAATAATGAAAGCTACTAAACTGGTACTGGGCGCGGTAATCCTGGGTTCTACTCTGCTGGCAGGTTGCTCCAGCAACGCTAAAATCGATCAGCTGTCTTCTGACGTTCAGACTCTGAACGCTAAAGTTGACCAGCTGAGCAACGACGTGAACGCAATGCGTTCCGACGTTCAGGCTGCTAAAGATGACGCAGCTCGTGCTAACCAGCGTCTGGACAACATGGCTACTAAATACCGCAAGTAATAGTACCTGTGAAGTGAAAAATGGCGCACATTGTGCGCCATTTTTTTTGCCTGCTCATTACGCCTATTGCGTCGCGCGTAACATATTTCCTTGCTCTGGTTCACCATTCTGCGCTGACTCTACTGCAGACGCATTGCTGGCTACTGGAGTTGCTCCACTGCTTACCGCAACCGGATACCCTGCCCGACGATACAATGCTTTATCGACTAACTTCTGATCTACAGCCTTATTGTCTTTAAATTGCGTGAAGCCTGCAGGCAGTGCGTACGGCATTGTCTGAACGTTCTGCTGTTCTTCTGCCGATAGCGGTCGATGCACTTCAACATAACGCATCCCGTTCGGTTCTACAGAGTATTTTACCGGTTCGTTGATCACTCTTACCGGCGTTCCCGTTCTCACACTGGAGAACAGTGCTTTAATGTCCGCCGCGTTCATACGCATACAGCCTGAACTGACGCGCAAACCGACGCTGTCCGGCGCACTGGTGCCATGAATGAGGTATTCGCCGTTGCCGTGCGCCAGGCGCAGTGCGTAGCGTCCCAGAGGGTTATTCGGCCCGGCTGGAACAACTGGCGGTAATTTGATGCCTCGCTCCAGTGAACGCTGACGAATACCCGCCGTGGGCGTCCAGGTAGGATTGGGGATTTTCTGCCCTACCCGTGTTTCCATCACTGGCGTTTCCAGCCCCTGCAAGCCAATACCTATCGGGTAGACCTGCACGATATTTTCTCCCGGCGGATAATAATAAAGACGCAGTTCCGCAAGGTTCACAATTATCCCCTGGCGCGGTGCATCAGGTAATAACAGTTGCGAAGGAATGGTTATTGTCGTGCCTGGTTTTGGCACCGGAGCAATTGTGTTATTGGCTTCAAGGATCAACATTGCCGCAGTATCAAAACGACGGGCAATAGCCTGAAGGTTTTTATCCCCCTCTTGCACCGTATAGGTTTGATTTTGCCCAACCAGTCGGCTTCCGGTTGGTGGGAGCGGGTAATCTACCGCCCAGGCTGCCTGAATGGCGCTGAAAGCGCCGATAAGAGTCAGTGTTAGTAAAGACGCGCGTTTCATTGTAAACCTCCTGTATTTGCCGGTGGCTCACGCTGAAACGACGGATGGCGCTTATGTTTACCTGAAGCCGAAACACTCCTGTGCAGGCCAGTGTAAACATCGACCACCCGGCAAAGTGAGCCTACCGGATGAAAGCTGTTCCTTTAGTTTAGCTAAGTGCAGCGGCTTTGGCGCGAATTGCGCGAATCATCGCTTCCAGACCTTGTGAACGAGATGGGGTGAGATGTTGGGTGAGCGCCATTTTTTCAAACCACGGACGTACATCGAAATTGACAATATCCTGCGGCGTCATTTGATCGTAGAGAATAAAAACGACCGCAATAAGCCCTTTCACAATGGCCGCATCGCTGTCGCCCTGCAATTCAATAATTCCCTGCGCATTCTGACGCATCACAATCCACACCTGACTCTGACAGCCCTGAATGCTATTTTGCGGACTTCTTTCTTCATCGCCTAATTCCGGCAGACGCTGTCCCAGTTCAATAATGTAGAGATATTTCTCTTCCCAGTTGGTACAGCGTAAAAAGTTACGCAGCAATTTTTCTTTATCCGGCAATACAGCCATAGAGCCTCCCTTTTACCCCAATAGACGATGAATACGTTGCAATCCAGTTACCAGACGATCCACTTCTTCATGGGTGTTGTACATTGCCAGCGACGCCCGACACATCGCGGGGACGTTGTAATAGGCCATTAATGGCATTGCGCAGTGATGTCCGGTACGCACAGCAATACCGTAGTTATCAAGAAAACTGCCGACGTCATAGGCATGGTGTTTACCGAGATTAAAGGCAATAACGCCAAGTCTGTCCGGCGGACCATAGAGCGTAAGATCCGGCACCGCTGCCAACTGCGACAATGCGTAATGCATCAGATTTTGTTCATACTCGGCAATGTTGTTAAGCCCAAGCGCCGAAACATACTCCAGCGCCGCGCCAAGGCCAATAATACCGCCCGTATTGGGCGTACCGGCTTCAAACCGCCACGGCGCTTTGGTCCAGGTAGTGCCTTCACTCAGGCTGACGGTGGCGATCATTGAACCGCCGCCTTCCCACGGCGGCATCTCCTGCAACAAGGCTTCTTTGACATAAAGCACGCCAATGCCGGTGGGACCATACAGTTTATGCCCGGAGAAAACGTAGAAATCGCAATCCAGTGCCTGAACATCCACCGGATGATGCATCACCGCCTGAGCGCCATCCACCAGCACTTTTGCGCCATGCTGGTGCGCAAGCGTGATCATCTCCGCCAGCGGATTTTCCGTCCCCAGCACGTTGGAGACATGGGTAATTGCCAGCAGGCGAGTTTTCTCGTCGAACAGATTGGGCAGTGTATCCAGTTGCAGTGTGCCGTCCGGGTTAAGCGGGATCACACGCAACTCTGCGCCAACACGCGCGCAAAGCATTTGCCAGGGAACAATATTGGCATGATGTTCCATTTGACTAATGATGATATTGTCGCCTGATCTCACGTTGCTGTTGCCCCAGCTATTGGCGACCAGATTGATCCCTTCCGTCGTGCCGCGGACGAACACCAGCTCTTCCGCCGAACGGGCATTAATAAACAGCGACGCCCGCTTGCGCACGTTCTCCATTTTCTCGGTCGCCTGGGCGCTTAAGGTATGAATACCGCGATGCACCGCGGCGTAGCCGTGACGATAAAACTCAGCCTCGGCGTCAATCACCTGGCTCGGTTTCTGCGCACTGGCGGCGCTGTCGAGATAAGCCAGTGGCAGACCGTTCACTTCACGCGAAAGCACCGGAAAATCGGCCCGCACTTTGTCGACGGAAAAAGTCATCTTGCACCTCCCGGCAGTCGTTGACCGATTCGGGCCAGCACCTGCTGTTTAAGCCCTTCATCACGCAGTGCTTCCGTCAGTTCGGCGGCAAAGGCGTAAATGATCATCTGCTGGGCATCCTGTTGATTGATCCCGCGCGAGCGCAGATAGAACATCTGTTCGTTATCAATACGCCCCACTGTCGCGCCGTGGCTGCATTTCACATCATCAGCATAGATTTCCAGCTGTGGTTTGGTATCCACTTCCGCCAGTTTACCCATCAGCAGATTATTATTGGTCATCTGGCCGTCAGTCTTGATGGCGTGCTGCGCGACGTTGATCAAACCGTTAAACACCGCGCGACCTTTGTCGCTGACGATAGTTTTGTGCAACTGGCGGCTATTACAAAAACCTTTATTGTGTTCCAGCCAGGTGCGGGTATCACACACTTCGTTTTTCACCGGCATCGCCAGGCTATTGATGCGCAGCGTGCTGTTTTCGCCATTGAGTTGCGTACTGGTGTTGTGCCGTAACACAGCGCCACCCAGCAGGAAACTGTGGCTAAATGCGGTGGCATCGTCAGCCAGCAACAAATCGTTATGGGCAAAGTGGTGACTGACCGGGTTTTCAAACGCCAGCTTGATATGCTGCAAGTGGGCGTTCGCTGCGACGTTGATGGTGAACCGCGCGCCGGTGAAATGACGAGCATCATTAAGACTGACAAAATGTTCAATCACCGTTGCTTCGGCACCTTCCGCCAGATCCAGATGATGCCGGTAATGGACGGTGTTCACCTCTTCACCTGCCACGCCCTGGGTAATATGCATTAGCAGCAATGGCTTTGCAGGCCGTTGACCGCGCTTGACGGCAATATGCGTAACGCTTTGCGCCAGACTTTCCGTCAAATGCAAAAAGACTTCTGCCTGAATGGCATCGGGCAATCCCTGACGGTCGTCGTTAATGCTCACTTCATACCCGCTGCCTTCAGTTGCATCGCTAAGCGCTGGCATGTAACGTCCATCGACAAACACCAACCGCACGGCGTCTAACGTTAACGCTAAGGCATCGCGTTGTTGCGGGGATATCTCACCCGCAATGCTGACAAACTGGCTATTGGTCAGCCCTTCCAGCGGCGTATATTTCCAGTGCTCATGTTTACGTGTCGGCAGGCCGGTACGCAGCAATTGTTGTAAATGCTGCTGTGCTTCTGGAGAACGTTTCGCCCCTTCAGCTTCAAACAAGTGATGCCACTGTTGCAGCGCGTTACTGCTGTTCGGTAAGCCAGCCATAACCCTGCTCCTCCAGTTGTTTGACCAACGTGAAATCACCGGATTTCACAATTCGCCCCTGATACAGAACATGGACGTAATCAGGCTTGATGTAGTCAAGAATGCGTTGGTAGTGCGTAACAATGATGAATGAACGCTTGCCGTCACGCAGCGAGTTCACGCCATCGGCAACCACTTTTAATGCGTCAATATCCAGCCCGGAGTCCGACTCATCAAGAATACATAACTCCGGTTCCAGCACCGCCATTTGCAAAATATCGTTGCGCTTTTTCTCGCCGCCGGAAAAGCCAACGTTTACCGAACGGGTTAATAAATCTTCCGGCATCTTCAGGAGAGCGATTTTCTCTTCCATCAAATCCTGAAAATCAAAGCGGTCGAGCGTTTCCTGGCCGCGATAGCTGCGCACCGCATTAAGTGCCGTTTGCAGGAAAAACTGGTTACTGACGCCGGGAATTTCCACCGGATACTGGAAGGCCATAAAGATACCTTCACCTGCACGATCCTCCGGCGACAGCGCAAGCAAATCTTTGCCTTTGAACTCAACCGTGCCGCCCGTCACTTCATAATCTTCTCGCCCGGCAAGCGTTGCCGATAAGGTACTTTTGCCCGAACCGTTTGGCCCCATAATGGCGTGAACTTCGCCGGGACGAACGTCGAGGCTTAATCCACGCAGGATAGCTTTATCTTCCACGCTGACGTGTAAATCTTTAATACTTAACATGTTTATTCCTTATCCGACGCTGTGTTCAAGACTGATGGCGAGGAGTTTTTGTGCTTCAACGGCAAATTCCAGCGGCAGTTCTGAGAACACGTCTTTGCAGAAACCGTTAACAATCATCGAGATGGCATCTTCTTCGCTGATCCCGCGTTGCAGGCAGTAAAACAGTTGATCTTCACCAATACGTGATGTCGTTGCCTCGTGCTCCAGTTGTGCACTGTTATTGCGACATTCGACATACGGGAAGGTATGCGCCCCACAATTAGCGCCAATCAGCATTGAGTCGCACTGAGTGAAATTGCGCGCATTGGTTGCCGTCGGCATGATTTTCACTAAGCCGCGATAACTGTTCTGACTATGTCCGGCAGAGATCCCTTTCGAGATAATGGTTGATTTGGTGTTTTTACCGATGTGGATCATCTTCGTGCCGGTATCCGCTTGCTGATGACCGCTGGTCAGTGCCACTGAGTAAAACTCACCAATGGAGTTATCGCCGCGCAGAATGCAGCTGGGATATTTCCACGTAATGGCTGAACCGGTTTCTGATTGCGTCCATGACATTTTGCTGTTTTCGCCTTCGCACAAAGCACGCTTGGTGACGAAATTGAGAATACCGCCGGTGTTGTTATCGCCAGGGAACCAGTTTTGTACCGTGGAATATTTCACCTCGGCGTTCTTATGGATGATGACTTCCACCACCGCAGCGTGTAGCTGATAGCTGTCACGCACCGGAGCGGAACAGCCTTCAATGTAGCTGACGTAGCTGTCTTCATCAGCCACCAGAATGGTGCGCTCAAACTGCCCGGTTTTTTCCGCGTTAATGCGGAAATAGGTGGAGAGTTCCATCGGGCAACGCACGCCTTTAGGCACATAAATAAATGTACCGTCAGAGGCCACTGCCGCATTAAGCGCGGCAAAGAAGTTGTCATTCCCCGGCACCACGGTGCCGAGATATTTACGCACCAGTTCCGGGTGATCGTGAATCGCCTCGCCAAAGGAACAGAAGATAATTCCCTGCTCCGCCAGCTTTTCGCGATAAGTGGTGGCAACCGAAACAGAGTCGAAAATGGCATCCACCGCCACCTCTTTGCCTTCCCGCACGGGAACGCCCAACTGCTCAAACGCCGCCTCCACCTCTTTACTTAAAAAGGCGTTCGCGCCAGTTTGCTGCACCGCGCCGGGTTCAGACGCACAGGTATCGTCACAATTACCGCACGACGGTGCCGAATAATAGCTGTAATCCTGATAATTCAGCTTGTCGTAGTGCGCTTTCAGCCAGTGTGGTTCTTCCATCTCCAGCCATGCGCGATAGGCGTTAAGACGAAACTCCAGCATCCACTCCGGCTCATTACGCTTCGCCGAAATTGCGCGCACCACCTCTTCGTTTATCCCCTTTGCCAGCTCATCGGTGGCTAACTGGGTGAAGAATCCTTCTTTATAATTCAGCGGGCCGCCGGTCCATGTTTTGACATCGTCAGTTGCTTCAGTATTACGAGACATAGTACCGCCTATACCCCAAAGCTTTCGCCACAGCCACATTCATTCTGGGCTTTCGGGTTGTGAAATTTGAATATCTGATTGAGTCCTTCGCGAACGAAATCGACTTCCGTGCCATCAATAAACGGCATCGCTTGCAGCGGGACGAACAGCTTCGCGCCGTCGAGTTCAAACTGCAGATCATCTCTCTCTGGCTCGCTGACGCTGTCGAGCACATAGCCAAAGCCCGCGCAGCCTGTTTGTTTGACGCCTAAACGCACGCCAACCATGCCCGACTGCTTCGCGACTAACTCACGTATATGCGCCGCGGCTGCGGGTGTTAACGTTAAGCCTTGCCAGGCGAAATCCTGTGGATTAAACGTTCCTGAATGCATGTCCATCGATTTACCTCACTTCATCGCTTTCAGCGGATAACAGCATGTTAGTGATAATGATTATCAGTTCAACCCAGCAAACGCAGGGGCTTTAGCGTAAAACATGCTTTTTGCCTGTATTTAATAAGCATAGACCCTGATGAGAGGGTTAACAGGCATGCTAAGAATTAGGTATCTCATTGTTAGATAATGATTATTATCGAGTGGGTGTTAAGGCTGTGATGGAAAAGAAAAAGTTGTATCGAAAATGACTATTTAAGAGATAGGTAAAAAAGTGGCGAGTTCTGAAATAAGAAAACCCTTAAGTCTGTGCATCACAGGCTTAAGGGTTTCTACCCCATCCGGCGCTTATCTCCGGCACTCAAAGTGGCTTAGCTCTTGAAGGGGCGATAAGAATAATCTCATAAGACTGCATCGCCGTTTTAACACAAACTGCGATTTGTATTATTTTTGAGCAAAATCAGGCAGGTAACAACAGGAGGACGGTCAGAAAATAATCGCCAGACCTGGACAGATGTTAATCCAGGTCGATGGGCGTTCAGACTATGTTCAGTAGAGATTAATGCACGCCCAGACGCCAGGCGAAGTAGATTTCTTCTTTCAGCTCCGTAGAAGAGAGGGTAAGCAGGTCAGCAAATTCAAGTTCGAGTTGTTTCAGACGCTTGAGATATTGAGCGGGTGAAAGATTGCTTTGGTCACGGCGTAAAAATTCGATGGCCAGCTGGGTGGGATTAAGTTGAGTAGACATAGCATCCTCGCTTTAGACAAGACCTGCACAGTATACCACCGTTTACTGTGCAGATAATAACCAAAAGCAATATGCATCACACTTTTCTGGTGACAACGTCACAAAATGGCGGTCGTCAATCGTGATGAACAACACAAACGCCCTTTCTCATCGAAGATTTCGATCTGCCAGACCTGATGCCGTGAACCGAGATGCAGCGGTTTACAAACGCCGCGTACCCGCCCTTCTCGTGCTGAGCGAACATGGTTAGCATTGACTTCCAGGCCAACCACTTTTTGCTCGCCTTCGGTACATAAATAACCGGCAACGGAGCCGATACTCTCGGCCAATACTACGGACGCCCCGCCATGTAGCAGCCCAAAAGGCTGCTTTGTCCGCGAGTCTACCGGCATTGTTGCTTCCAGCGTTTCATCACCAATATGTTCAAAACGAATATCCAGCAGCCCCACCATGTTTCCTTCACCCATGGCATTCAGTGCTTCAAGGGTGATTTTACGTTTCCATATCATTTAATAATCTCCAGTAATGCCTGCACGGGATGGCGTACCCCCGTCCCTTCAACCCGTTTAACCTGGCTGCGGCAAGAATACCCGGTCGCCAGACAGCGATTACGCGGCAGACGCTGCATTGCCTGATGCCAGGATAACTCATAGATCCCGAGCGAGTGTTTATGGTTTTTCGCCTCATGTCCGTAAGTTCCTGCCATGCCGCAGCAACCCACGCTGACATTTTCCAGTTTCGCGCCAAAACGGGCAAATATCGCGGCCCATTGTGCTGGCGCGCCCGGCAGAGCAGTGACCTCAGTACAGTGACCAAAGAAATACCATGATTCACCGCTGACTGCTGTCACTGGCTGTGACTGAAGCGCGCTTGCCAGCCATTCATTCGCCAGTAAGACGTTAAACTCGCCACGCGCCTCGCCCAGAACCAGTTTATATTCATCGCGATAACAAAGTACCAGCGCCGGATCGACACCCACCATTGGCATCCCCAGTTTCGCCATGCGGTTAAGGAAATCCGCCGTTTTTTTCGCCGTCTTCGCAAACCGATTAAGAAAGCCTTTGATATGCTGCGCTTTACCATTCGGTGAGAATGGCAACAGCACCGGCTGGAAACCTAATTTTTCGACCAGACGAACAAAATCCGCCACCACGTGCGCATCGTAATAACTGGTGAAAGGATCCTGCACTACCAGAACCGTGCGTGCTTTCTGCTCTGAACTGAGCGCTTCAAGCTGTTCCAGCGTCATGTTTGCCGAGCGATGCCCCACCATTTGTTGTTGCAGCGACGGCACTGAAAGCAGCGGCAAATCGACCATACCGATGTGTTTTTCCGAGAGTTTTCGCACCAGCGGCTGGTTAATGAAGAAGTTAAAAGTCTTTGGCGCACGCGCCATCAGCGGTGCGTAACTTTCGACCGTTGCCACCAGATGATCGCGCAATGGGCGTAGATAACGCGTGTGATAGAGTTGCAAGAAACGAGAGCGAAACTCCGGTACGTCAATTTTGATCGGACACTGAGTCGAACACGCTTTACAGGCCAGGCAGCCCGACATTGCCTCTTTGACTTCGTGCGAGAAGTCATATTCGCCTTTATTTGCATGCCAGCTATTGCGCATACGGGCAATTAACGTGCGCAAGCTGACGCCAGACTCTGGCAGCTCTTGCTCCAGTTTTAGAGGATCAACGCCGCGATCCGCCAGCAAACGTAACCATTCACGCACCAGCGTTGCACGCCCTTTCGGTGAATGAATCCGGTTCTGAGTAATCTTCATTGACGGACACATCGGGCTGCGGGCATCAAAGTTGAAGCACAAACCGTTGCCATTACATTCCACAGCGCCGCGCCACTGCTGGCGTACCGCGATGGGGATTTGTCGGTCATACGTGCCACGCTTTACCGCGTCCACTTTCATCATTGGCGCGTCAATACCTTCTGGCGGGCAGATTTTCCCAGGGTTTAGTCGGTTATGCGGATCAAACGCCGCTTTAACCTTGCGTAGCTCTGCGAAAAGCTCTTCACCGAAAAACGCCGGACTGTATTCGGCACGAAAACCTTTACCGTGCTCGCCCCACAACAAGCCACCGTATTTTGCAGTCAGCGCCACCACGTCATCAGAGATTTGCTTCATCAAGATCTCTTGTTGCGGATCGCACATATCCAGTGCCGGACGGACGTGCAAAACACCAGCGTCGACGTGGCCAAACATGCCATAACTTAAACCGTGGCTGTCGAGCAGTGCGCGAAATTCAGCAATATAATCTGCCAGATGTTCCGGCGGCACGCAGGTATCTTCGGCAAATGGAATCGGTTTAGCTGCACCTTTGGCATTGCCGAGCAGGCCGACGGCTTTTTTGCGCATTGCATAAATACGTTCAACACCTGCCAGCTCACTGCACACCTGCCAGCCGATCACCCCTGCCTGCTGGCTGGCAATCAGTTCATCTAGCCGCGCACAGAGTGAATTTACCCGCTCGTCAATCAGCGCCTCATCATCTCCGGCAAATTCAACAATGTTCAGCCCAAGCATCTCTTTGTCAGGCACATTGGTAATCAGTTCGCTGACGGAATGCCAGACAATATCTTCCCGCGCCAGATTCAGCACTTTTGAGTCTACCGTCTCTACCGAAAGCGCACGCGCCTCAACCATAAACGGCGCATTACGCAGCGCGGAGTCAAAAGAGTCATATTTGACATTCACCAGACGGCGCACTTTAGGCAAGCACGTAATATCCAGCCGCGCTTCGGTAATAAAGGCCAGCGTCCCTTCTGATCCGGTCAGAATGCGCGTCAGGTCGAACTCGGTCATTTCATCGTTAAAGACATGGCGCAGATCGTAACCGGTAAGAAAACGGTTAAGTTTGGGGAATTTGTCGATGATTAATTGGCGTTGCTGGCGGCAACGTTGATAGACAGTGTTGTAGATCCGCCCGATAGCGGTATTGGTTTTACCCAACGTTTCAGCAAGTTCGACGGGTAAAGGTTGGGTATCGAGAATATCGCCCCCCAACAACACCGCCCGCACGCCCAACACGTGATCTGACGTTTTCCCATAGACCAGCGATCCCTGGCCGGAAGCATCAGTATTAATCATCCCGCCGAGCGTTGCCCGGTTACTGGTCGAAAGTTCTGGCGCAAAAAAGTAGCCAAATGGTTTCAGGTACTGATTCAGTTGATCTTTAATCACCCCAGCTTCAACGCGCACCCAGCCCTCTTCAGGGTTAATTTCGATGATGCGGTTCATATGGCGGGACATATCAACAATAATCCCCTGATTGAGCGCCTGACCGTTAGTGCCAGTACCGCCGCCGCGGGGGGTAAAGATCAGCGATGAATAGCGTTCCTGCGCGGCCAGACGGGCAATTAACGCCACATCTGCGGTTGAACGCGGAAATACCACCGCATCGGGGAGAAGTTGGTAAATACTGTTGTCGGTCGACATTGTCAGACGATCGGCATAACTTGTCGCCGTATCGCCAGTAAAACCCTGTTGCTCCAGCTCTTGCAAAAAATTAAGCACCAGTTGAACGACGCCGGGTGCCTGGGAAATCTGTGGAATCATTATATTGACCCTTTCCTGCGGTCTGTGATGTAGGTCGATACACTGTTCTTTCAGGCTGCTGCAATAGCGCACTGAAAGGTGATGTTTGTTTACTCTATGGATTTCGAGTTGCAGGAAGGCGGCAAGCGAGTGAACTCCAGGAGCTTACAAAAGTAAGTGACTGGGGTGAACGAACGTAGCCGCAGCACATGCAACTTGAAATACGACGAGTAAATCGTTTGCGTGTTGCCTGAGTTGTTGTACCACATTTTTTTCTAACACGCCCATTAGAATTAAGGGCAGAATCGGCCTGTTAAAAACCGCTGAAATTGCTCATCATTATGCAGGTGAGTTTCGCGTGTTCACGTCGCGTCGACGATTTGACGCACAAAAAAGGTGAAAAGTAGTTATGGTAAATGTTCGTCAGCCCAGGGATGTCGCACAAATTCTGCTTTCGGTGCTGTTTTTAGCCATCATGATTGTGGCATGTCTGTGGATCGTTCAACCCTTTATTCTCGGCTTCGCATGGGCCGGTACGGTGGTTATCGCCACCTGGCCGGTATTGTTACGTTTGCAAAAGATCATGTTTGGCCGCCGCTCTCTCGCCGTTCTGGTAATGACGTTGCTCCTGGTGATGGTGTTTATCATCCCTATTGCTTTGCTGGTTAACAGTATCGTCGACGGCAGTGGCCCGTTAATTAAGGCCATCTCCAGTGGCGATATGACATTACCGGATTTAGCGTGGCTTAATACCATTCCAGTGATTGGCGCGAAGCTGTACGCAGGCTGGCACAATTTGCTGGATATGGGCGGCACGGCAATTATGGCGAAAGTCCGTCCTTATATTGGCACCACTACCACCTGGTTCGTCGGGCAAGCCGCGCATATCGGGCGCTTTATGGTGCATTGTGCCTTGATGCTGCTCTTCAGTGCCCTGTTGTACTGGCGCGGTGAACAGGTGGCGCAAGGCATCCGCCATTTTGCGACCCGTCTGGCGGGCGTTCGCGGTGATGCTGCTGTACTGCTGGCGGCACAAGCTATCCGCGCAGTGGCGCTGGGCGTTGTGGTGACTGCGTTAGTGCAGGCAGTGCTTGGCGGTATCGGTCTGGCCGTTTCTGGTGTGCCTTACGCAACGCTGCTAACGGTATTAATGATCCTCTCCTGCCTTGTTCAGCTAGGCCCGCTGCCAGTGTTGATTCCGGCGATTATCTGGCTCTACTGGACCGGCGATACCACCTGGGGAACGGTATTGTTAGTGTGGAGTGGTGTGGTTGGCACTCTGGATAACGTCATCCGCCCAATGCTAATTCGCATGGGCGCAGATTTACCGCTGATTCTGATCCTCTCCGGGGTTATTGGTGGTTTGATTGCTTTCGGTATGATCGGTCTGTTTATTGGTCCGGTACTACTGGCTGTTTCCTGGCGTCTGTTTGCCGCGTGGGTTGAAGAAGTCCCGCCGCCGACTGACCAGCCGGAGGAAATTCTCGAAGAGCTTGGCGAAATCGAGAAACCGAATAAGTAAATCACTTATCAGGCGGCTTTGCCGCCTGATTGTTAATCACAGCTAATTGATATTTCATTCCTCCAGTCCGTATTTTCCTGCTTACCGCCATTCAGCTGGTAGTTCCTGTCGCAAATCCTTTACAGTTTTTAAACTAATGAGACGAATCTGATCGACGCAAAAAGTCCGTATGCCTACTATTAGCACACGGTTATAAATCAACATATTGATTTATAAGCATGGAAATCCCCTGAGTGAAACAACGAATTGCTGTGTGTAGTCTTTGCCCATCTCCCACGATGGGCTTTTTTTTAACATTTTTTGCTTCATTACCCCGCCTCTCGTTCTTTCCAATAATGTTGCACAAGATACTGTGACTCTCTTCAAGCCGTAAGCAGGCTGATAATGTTATTTATATTTTATTCTTTTTTTCATGCAGCCATTACACGATGAACGCTTATGAACTCCAGGCACTACGCCATATTTTTGCTATGACCATTGATGAATGCGCGACCTGGATTGCCCTGACGGGCGACAGTGAAAGCTGGCAACAATGGGAGAAAGGCAAAACGGATATTCCTGACGAGATAGTTGAAAAACTTCTGGCAATGCGCCAGCAAAGAAAAAGGCATCTTCACGCCATCATAGAAAAAATAAACAACCGCATCGGCAACAACACCATGCGTTTTTTCCCCAATTTAATCGCATTTCAACATATCTACCCTGAAGGTAATTTTATTGACTGGAAGATTTACCAGTCTGTCGCAGCTGAATTATATGCGCACGATCTGGAACGCCTGTGTTGATATTTTAACGGGATACAACGGACGTCATGACAAAAATAATAAACGGATGCTGACATAACAAAAGCAACTTTTTAAGCAATATTGCTAAGTAGATCTTATGAAAAATCCCTACCTCCCTACCGCGCTTGGGTTGTATCTCAATTACTTGGTGCATGGTATGGGTGTCATTTTGATGACTTTAAATATGGCCTCGCTGGAGACGCTCTGGCAGACCAATGCTGCGGGCGTCTCAATTGTCATCTCATCATTAGGCATTGGTCGATTAAGTGTCTTATTTTTTGCAGGATTACTATCCGATCGTTTTGGCCGACGTCCTTTTATCATCATGGGGATATGCTGCTATCTGATGTTCTTTTTCGGCATTCTGCATGCAAATAACATTATCATCGCGTATGTATTTGGTTTTCTCGCCGGTATGGCAAATAGTTTTCTTGATGCAGGCACCTACCCCAGCCTGATGGAAGCTTTTCCTCGCTCGCCTGGCACAGCCAATATTTTAATTAAAGCCTTTGTCTCCAGCGGACAATTTTTATTGCCGCTAATTATCAGCCTGTTAGTGTGGGCTGAACTGTGGTTCGGTTGGTCTTTTATGATTGCCGCAGCAATTATGATCGTTAACGGTCTGTTTTTATATCGCTGTACCTTTCCACCACATCCGGGACGTCGCTTACCTGAAGTAAAGAAACCCACCACCGCCGCGAAGCATCGTTGCTCAATTATCGATTTAGCCAGCTATACCTTATATGGCTATATCTCAATGGCAACCTTTTATCTGGTAAGTCAGTGGCTGGCACAATACGGACAATTTGTCGCCGGTATGTCTTACACCATGTCGATCAAATTACTCAGTATCTATACCGTAGGGTCGCTACTTTGTGTATTTATTACCGCGCCACTCATTAGCAAAGCGGTTCGTTCAACAACATTGTTGATGCTGTACACTTTTATCTCATTTATCGCCCTGCTCACCATCTGCCTGCATCCCACATTTTATGTGGTGATAATATTTGCTTTTGTCATCGGTTTTACCTCCGCAGGTGGTGTTGTACAAATTGGCCTGACGTTAATGGCGGAACGTTTTCCCCATGCCAAAGGAAAAGCAACGGGGATCTATTACAGTGCGGGCAGCATTGCAACATTTACCATTCCGTTGATTACGGCTCATCTTTCGCAAAGAAGTATTGCCGATATTATGTGGTTCGATACCGCCATCGCTGCTATCGGCTTTTTACTGGCGCTGTTTATTGGCGTACGCAGTCGAAAAGAAGCACAACATCCATCATTAACGGAAAATGTCGCTACTGGTGCGTAATGCAATATTCTTATAAGGTCATGCAAGATATTACGGATAAATTATTCTTCCTGCGCTAATTAAGGAAAATCGCGATCAAAAACAAACTATCACATGCAACATTCCTGGAAACATAAACTTTATGCCATGTACCCAGAGAAAATCATCTTCAGTATAGTGATTATGAAAACCGTCGAAATACAACACGGACGGTAACAAAATTATCTTTCAGCAAGGAGCTGTGAAAATGTCTCAAAATAAGGCTTTCAGCACGCCATTTATCCTGGCTGTCCTTTGTGTATACTTCAGCTATTTCCTACATGGCATTAGTGTTATTACGCTTGCACAAAACATGTCATCTCTGGCAGAAAAGTTTTCTACCGATAACGCCGGTATCGCCTATTTAATTTCTGGTATCGGTCTGGGCCGTCTGATAAGTATTTTATTCTTCGGTGTAATCTCCGATAAATTTGGTCGACGAGCAGTAATATTCATGGCCGTTGCCATGTATATGCTGTTTTTCTTTGGTATTCCGGCCTGCCCAAGTTTAGCTCTCGCTTACGGTCTGGCAGTGTGCGTTGGTATCGCCAACTCAGCCCTGGATACCGGTGGATATCCGGCGTTGATGGAATGCTTCCCGAAAGCCTCGGGGTCAGCCGTAATATTGGTTAAGGCGATGATATCGTTCGGGCAAATGCTCTATCCGATGCTGGTGAGTTATATGCTGTTGAATAACATCTGGTACGGTTATGGGCTGATTATTCCAGGCATCGTATTTGTGCTGATCACGCTGATGCTATTGAAAAGTAAATTCCCAGGCCAGTTGGTGGATGCCAGCGTAGCTGGTGAACTACCGCAAATGAACAGTAAGCCGTTAGTCTGGCTGGAAGGTGTTTCATCGGTGTTGTTCGGTGTTGCCGCATTCTCGACCTTTTATGTAATTGTCGTGTGGATGCCAAAATATGCGATGGCGTTTGCCGGTATGTCGGAAGCTGAGGCATTAAAAACCATCTCTTATTACAGTATGGGTTCGCTGGTCTGTGTCTTTATTTTTGCCGCACTATTGAAAAAAATGGTACGTCCCATCTGGGCTAACGTTTTTAACTCTGCTCTGGCAACGGTAACCGCCGCTATCATTTACCTATACCCTTCTCCACTGGTCTGTAATGCCGGGGCTTTTGTCATCGGTTTCTCTGCTGCTGGCGGTATTTTACAGCTTGGCGTTTCAGTCATGTCTGAGTTTTTCCCCAAAAGCAAAGCCAAAGTCACCAGTATTTATATGATGATGGGTGGTCTGGCCAACTTTGTTATTCCGTTGATTACCGGTTATCTGTCGAATATCGGCCTGCAATACATCATCGTTCTCGATTTTACTTTCGCGCTTCTGGCCCTGATTACCGCAATTATTGTTTTCATCCGCTATTACCGCGTTTTCATTATTCCTGAAAATGATGTCCGGTTTGGCGAACGCAATCTTAGCACCCCGGTTAAACACAATTAAGCAAAGAAATTAGAGGAGTTAATTATGGATGTTACCGCTAAATACGAATTGATTGGCCTGATGGCCTATCCTATCCGCCACAGTTTATCGCCTGAAATGCAAAACAAAGCCTTAGAAAAAGCGGGATTGCCATTTACCTATATGGCCTTTGAAGTGGATAACGATAGCTTTGCCGGAGCAATTGAAGGCTTAAAAGCCTTAAAAATGCGCGGAACCGGTGTGTCGATGCCTAACAAACAACTGGCGTGTGAATATGTTGATGAATTAACACCAGCGGCCAAACTGGTTGGCGCTATCAATACCATCGTCAATGATGACGGCTACCTGCGCGGCTATAACACCGACGGCACGGGCCATATTCGCGCCATTAAAGAGAGCGGTTTTGATATCAAAGGCAAAACGATGGTGCTGCTAGGTGCCGGTGGTGCCTCAACGGCGATTGGCGCGCAAGGCGCGATTGAAGGTTTAAAAGAGATTAAAATCTTCAACCGTCGGGATGAATTCTTCGACAAAGCCCTCGCCTTCGCACAACGGGTCAACGAAAACACCGATTGTGTCGTCACCGTGACCGATCTCGCCGATCAGCAAGCCTTTGCTGAAGCCCTGGCTTCCGCCGACATTTTAACCAACGGCACAAAAGTGGGTATGAAGCCTCTTGAAAATGAATCATTAGTTAACGATATCAGTTTGTTACATCCAGGACTGCTGGTCACTGAATGCGTGTATAACCCGCATATGACGAAGTTATTGCAGCAGGCGCAACAAGCAGGTTGCAAAACGATTGATGGATACGGCATGTTGTTGTGGCAAGGGGCTGAACAGTTCACGTTATGGACTGGCAAAGATTTCCCTCTGGAATACGTTAAACAGGTCATGGGGTTCGGCGCCTGACAGGCTGACCGCGTGCAGAAAGGGTAAAAAATGAAAACCGTAACTGTAAAAGATCTCGTCATTGGTACGGGCGCACCAAAAATCATCGTCTCGCTGATGGCGAAAGATATCGCCAGCGTGAAATCCGAAGCTCTCGCCTATCGTGAAGCGGACTTTGATATTCTGGAATGGCGTGTGGACCACTTTGCCGACCTCTCCAGCGTGGAGTCTGTCATGGCCGCGGCAAAAATCCTCCGTGAGGTAATGCCAGAAAAACCGCTGCTGTTTACCCTCCGTAGCGCTAAAGAAGGCGGCGAGCAGGCGATTTCTACTGAGGCTTATATTGCACTCAATCGCGCAGCCATCGACAGCGGTCTGGTCGATATGATCGATCTGGAGTTATTTACCGGCGACGATCAGGTTAAAGAAACCGTCGCCTATGCACATGCGCATGATGTGAAGGTTGTCATGTCCAACCATGACTTCCACAAAACGCCGGAAGCCGAAGAGATTATTGCCCGTTTGCGTAAAATGCAGTCCTTCGACGCTGATATTCCTAAAATTGCGTTGATGCCGCAAAGCACAAGTGATGTCCTGACGTTGCTTGCCGCTACCCTGGAGATGCAGGAGCAGTATGCCGATCGTCCAATCATCACGATGTCGATGGCAAAAACTGGCGTAATTTCCCGTTTGGCTGGTGAAGTATTTGGTTCAGCCGCAACGTTTGGTGCAGTAAAAAAAGCCTCTGCGCCTGGGCAAATATCGGTGAATGATTTGCGCACAGTATTAACTATTTTGCACCAGGCGTAATAAATAACGTACCGGCGGGAGCAACCTTCCCCGCCGTATAAAAAATATTTTTAAAGAGTATTTGATAAAAATATTCTGTGGGTATCTGTGCGCTATTTTTAATGCTTGCGCAGAGAAATCCACACCTGAATCAGGAAAAAATAATGAAACCTGTAAAACCACCTCGTATTAATGGACGAGTGCCGGTCCTGTCGGCACAGGAAGCGGTAAGTTATATTCCCGACGAAGCAACACTTTGTGTATTAGGTGCAGGTGGCGGTATTCTGGAAGCCACCACATTAATTACCGCTCTTGCTGACAAATATAAACAAACCCAGACACCGCGTAATTTAGCGATTATTAGTCCAACAGGGCTTGGCGATCGCGCCGACCGCGGTATTAGTCCGCTGGCGCAAGAAGGCCTGGTGAAATGGGCCTTATGCGGCCATTGGGGACAATCACCGCGTATTTCTGAACTCGCAGAACAAAATAAAATTGTTGCCTATAACTATCCACAAGGTGTGCTCACTCAAACATTGCGCGCTGCTGCTGCCCACCAGCCAGGAATTATTAGCGATATTGGTATCGGAACGTTTGTCGACCCTCGCCAACAAGGCGGCAAACTGAATGAAGTGACTAAAGAAGACCTGATTAAACTGGTCGAGTTTGATAATAAAGAATATCTCTATTACAAAGCGATCGCGCCAGATATTGCTTTTATTCGCGCTACAACCTGCGACAGCGAAGGCTACGCAACCTTTGAAGATGAAGTGATGTATCTCGACGCATTGGTTATTGCCCAGGCGGTGCACAATAACGGCGGTATCGTGATGATGCAGGTGCAGAAGATGGTTAAGAAAGCCACGCTGCATCCTAAAGCTGTCCGTATTCCAGGTTATCTTATCGATATTGTGGTGGTCGATCCGGACCAAACCCAACTGTATGGCGGTGCGCCAGTTAATCGTTTTATTTCTGGTGACTTCACACTGGATGACAGTACCCAACTTAGCTTGCCTCTTAATCAGCGTAAATTAGTCGCGCGGCGCGCATTGTTTGAAATGCGCAAAGGTGCAGTGGGTAATGTCGGTGTCGGTATTGCCGACGGTATTGGTCTGGTCGCCCGGGAAGAAGGTTGTGCTGATGACTTTATTCTGACGGTGGAAACAGGCCCAATTGGCGGTATTACTTCGCAAGGTATCGCCTTTGGCGCGAACGTGAATACCCGCGCCATTCTGGATATGACTTCCCAGTTCGATTTTTACCACGGCGGTGGTCTGGATGTCTGTTATTTGAGTTTTGCCGAAGTCGACCAGCACGGTAACGTCGGGGTGCATAAATTCAATGGCAAAATCATGGGTACAGGTGGATTTATTGATATCAGTGCCACCTCGAAGAAAATCATTTTCTGCGGCACGTTAACTGCGGGCAGTTTAAAAACAGAAATTACCGATGGTAAATTAAATATCGTCCAGGAAGGACGGGTAAATAAATTTATCCGTGAACTTCCGGAAATTACTTTTAGCGGAAAAATCGCGCTCGAACGGGGACTGGATGTTCGTTACATCACCGAACGCGCTGTATTCACCCTGAAAGAAGACGGCCTGCATTTAATCGAAATTGCCCCTGGCGTCGATTTGCAAAAAGATATTCTCGACAAAATGGATTTCACCCCAGTTATTTCGCCAGAACTGAAACTGATGGACGAAAGATTATTTATCGATGCGGCGATGGGTTTTGTCCTGCCTGAAGCGGCTCATTAACAGGAGTATCACGATGGATTTTTCTTTAACTGAAGAACAAGAACTGCTGCTGGCCAGTATTCGCGAACTGATTACGACTAACTTTCCGGAAGAGTATTTCCGCACCTGCGATCAAAACGGTACATATCCGCGTGAGTTTATGCGGGCGCTGGCAGATAACGGCATTTCTATGCTTGGCGTGCCGGAAGAGTTCGGCGGCATCCCTGCGGATTACGTCACCCAGATGCTGGCGCTGATGGAAGTGTCAAAATGCGGTGCTCCGGCGTTTTTGATTACCAACGGTCAGTGTATTCACAGCATGCGCCGTTTTGGTTCTGAGGAGCAGCTACGTAAAACGGCAGAAAGTACCCTGGAAACCGGCGACCCTGCCTATGCCCTGGCGTTGACGGAACCTGGCGCTGGCTCAGATAACAACAGCGCCACCACCACTTACACGCGTAAAAATGGCAAGGTTTACATCAACGGACAGAAAACCTTCATCACCGGTGCGAAAGAGTACCCGTATATGCTGGTGTTGGCGCGCGATCCAGAACCGAAAGATCCGAAAAAAGCCTTCACCCTGTGGTGGGTTGAGTCCAGTAAGCCCGGCATTAAGATCAATCCGCTGCATAAAATCGGCTGGCATATGCTTAGCACCTGCGAAGTTTATCTCGACAACGTGGAAGTTGAAGAGAGCGACATGGTAGGCGAAGAAGGAATGGGTTTCCTCAATGTGATGTACAACTTTGAGATGGAGCGCCTGATCAACGCCGCGCGCAGCACTGGCTTTGCCGAATGCGCATTCGAAGATGCCGCCCGCTATGCCAACCAGCGTATCGCTTTTGGTAAGCCAATTGGTCATAACCAGATGATCCAGGAAAAACTGGCGCTGATGGCGATTAAGATCGACAACATGCGCAACATGGTGTTGAAAGTGGCATGGCAAGCCGATCAGCATCAGTCACTGCGCACCAGCGCGGCGCTGGCAAAACTGTACTGCGCACGCACTGCAATGGAAGTCATTGATGATGCAATTCAAATCATGGGCGGGTTGGGCTACACCGATGAGGCACGCGTCTCCCGCTTCTGGCGTGATGTCCGCTGTGAACGGATTGGCGGTGGTACTGACGAGATTATGATTTACGTTGCAGGTCGGCAGATCCTGAAAGATTACCAGAATAAATAATCTTCAGGCGGCGCAGCTTCTGACAAAAACTGCGCCGTCAGATTTATCCGGCAAGACTTACAGGTTCAGAAAATTCAGATAAGATTTCTTGTTCAGCAAAACAATTTTTAAATTGTTTGCGGTAATCACTGGGAGAACAGCCAACATGGCGCAAAAACAGTTTGGCAAAATGATCGACATTTTCATAACCCACGCGCCAGGAGATTTCTGCCTGCGACAAATCGGTATTGGTCAGCAACCATTTCGCTTCCGTCATACGCCGTTGAATGACGTAGTTAATGGGAGAAATTCGATACTCTTTAGTAAATTCATGACAAATATAACTGACGCTGGCACGAAATTTTTTCGATAACTGTTCTAAAGTGATTTTTTCGCGGTAATTATTATTAAGATAAAAGAGAATATCTTTTATCAGGACATCTTTTTTAATATATCCCTGCTCCGAACGATAGGCATTTTTAAAGTTTTCGTAATAGAGAATCGCTAACGTATAGGAAAATGCATCCCACACTGAAGATGTGTTGCCATTTTTACTTTGCGGTAAAATCACACTTAATTCATTAAAAAGTGTTTTGATGACCTCTTTTCCCTGCCCTGCGGCAATTACCGGACAAGAATGCGGTTGCAGTAACTGATTTTCTTCTGCGCCCTGAAACTGAAAACCGTAAAGCGCACAGGTACAAGTCGTTGCCGGGTCGTTAGCATCTGAGGCCACCGCGTGCAGTCTGCCACGCTCTATCACCACAATGTCATCGGCATGTGCCACATAGAGCGAAGAATCAATGGTAAACCTTGCCACCCCTTTCTTAACATAAATCAGCTCAGTTTCATTATCATGAACGTGATGTCCCGACTCCCATTTAGGATCGTCACTAAACGCAAAGCGCGAAAGTCGTGGCGTTTTACCGGCGACAAACAGCGTTTCGCTGGCATTATCAAAACAGCGTTGATACATGACAACCTCCCTATTCCATGAGCAAGTAAAAACAATATATGCCGGATAAAATACGGCGTGTATTGCGGTTATACAACCGCATTTAGCGAGAGCTAAACAAGATTATTTACATTGAATGCAAGATAGTACGTAAACGATGGCATAATATTGCCACTTATTGTGCTTTTGTTTTAACGATCTCATTTTTTTTGCAAGATTGTTTGCAAGGAAAACAGATTGCTCCGTCGAAAACCCCGCCCTGCTATCGCACACTATTTTCAGACCATTTTTACCTTCCATCGGAGATGGTTCCGTATGCGACCCACAGGAGAAATCATGAAAATAATAACCTGCTTTAAGCTGGTGCCTGAAGAACAGGACATTGTTGTCACTCCCGAGTACACCCTCAATTTCGACAATGCCGACGCCAAAATTAGCCAGTTCGATCTCAATGCCATTGAAGCCGCAAGCCAGCTTGCAACGGATGATGATGAGATAGCCGCGCTGACCGTTGGCGGTTCATTGTTGCAGAACTCAAAAGTGCGTAAAGACGTGTTATCCCGCGGACCGCACTGTCTGTACATGGTGCAGGATGCCCAGCTTGAGCATGCACTGCCTATCGATACCGCAAAGGCGCTGGCGGCAGCAGTTGAAAAAATCGGCTTCGATTTACTGATCTTTGGTGAAGGTTCCGGCGACCTTTATGCCCAGCAGGTTGGCTTGCTGGTCGGAGAAATTCTGCAACTTCCGGTGATTAATGCTGTGAGTGCTATTCAGCGTCAGGGCAATACACTGGTGATTGAACGCACGCTTGAAGATGAAGTTGAAGTGATCGAACTCTCTGTTCCAGCCGTGCTGTGCGTCACGTCAGATATTAACGTGCCACGCATTCCATCGATGAAAGCCATTCTCGGCGCGGGCAAAAAAACGGTACATCAGTGGCAGGCGAGTGATATCGGCTGGAGCCAGGCCACGCCGCTTGCTGAACTGATCGGCGTTCGCGTACCGCCGCAAACAGAACGCAAACACATCATTCTCGATAACGATTCGCCGGAAGCCATTGCCGAGCTGGCGGAACATCTGAAGAAAGCCCTGAACTAAAGCCAACGGAGAAGAAACGATGAGTCAATTAAACAACGTCTGGGTCTTTAGCGATAATCCTGAACGTTATGCCGAACTGTTTGGCGGCGCGCAGCAATGGGGCCAACAGGTGTATGCCATTGTACAAAATACCGACCAGGCACAGGCCGTTATGCCTTATGGTCCAAAATGTATTTATGTTCTTGAGCAAAACGATGCTCTGCAACGCACTGAAAATTACGCTGAAAGCATTGCTGCCCTGCTGAAAGATAAACACCCCTCTATGTTGCTGTTGGCCGCAACGAAACGCGGTAAAGCGCTGGCAGCACGGTTAAGTGTGCAACTGAATGCGGCGCTGGTGAACGATGCCACGGCGGTGGATATTGTCGATGGTCACATTTGCGCCGAACACCGCATGTATGGTGGATTAGCGTTCGCCCAGGAAAAGATCAACAGCCCGCTGGCGATCATTACCCTTGCGCCCGGTGTTCAGGAACCTTGCACCAGTGACGCCTCGCATCAGTGTCCGATTGAGACTGTGCCTTACGTTGCTCCGCGTCATGAAATTCTTAGTCGCGAACGCCGTGCGAAAGCGGCAAGCAGCGTGGACCTGAGCAAAGCAAAACGCGTGGTCGGCGTCGGTCGTGGTCTGGCAGCACAGGATGACCTGAAAATGGTCCACGAACTGGCAGCGGCACTCAATGCTGAAGTCGGTTGTTCACGCCCGATTGCCGAAGGCGAGAACTGGATGGAGCGTGAACGTTATATCGGTGTCTCCGGCGTGTTGCTGAAATCCGACCTCTACCTGACGCTGGGGATCTCCGGGCAGATCCAACATATGGTTGGCGGCAATGGCGCAAAAGTGATTGTCGCCATCAATAAAGATAAAAATGCGCCAATCTTCAACTATGCCGACTACGGTCTGGTGGGCGATATCTACAAAGTCGTCCCTGCCCTGATTAGCCAGTTGAGTCGCTAATTCCCTTTCAACTACATCTCCCGCTGTGAAGACAGCGGGAAGGGAGCATAACGCATGTCGGATGACAAATTTGATGCCATTGTGGTCGGTGCGGGCGTTGCCGGTAGCGTTGCCGCATTGGTCATGGCGCGAGCCGGACTGGATGTCCTGGTGATCGAACGCGGCGACAGTGCCGGATGTAAAAATATGACCGGCGGGCGTCTTTATGCCCACACGCTTGAAGCGATCATTCCAGGCTTTGCTGCATCAGCGCCGGTAGAGCGCAAAGTCACACGCGAGAAAATCTCCTTCTTAACCGAAGAGAGCGCCGTTACCCTCGATTTTCACCACGAGCAGCCAGATGTTCCGCAACACGCTTCTTATACCGTATTGCGCAATCGTCTCGACCCGTGGTTGATGGAACAAGCCGAACAGGCGGGTGCGCAGTTTATCCCGGGCGTTCGCGTCGATGCGCTGGTTCGTGAAGGTAACAAGGTCACTGGCGTCCAGGCCGGGGATGATATTCTCGAAGCCAATGTGGTGATTCTGGCTGATGGCGTTAATTCAATGCTTGGCCGTTCGCTGGGAATGGTTCCCGCCTCCGATCCGCATCATTACGCTGTTGGCGTTAAAGAAGTCATTGGCCTCACGCCGGAGCAAATCAACGATCGCTTTAACGTCACTGACGATGAAGGTGCCGCCTGGCTGTTTGCCGGTTCCCCTTCTGACGGTCTGATGGGCGGCGGATTCATCTACACCAATCACGATTCCGTATCGTTGGGTCTGGTTTGTGGATTGGGTGATATCGCCCATGCGCAAAAAAGCGTGCCGCAAATGCTGGAGGATTTTAAACAGCACCCCGCCATTCGCCCACTGATTAGCGGTGGCAAACTGCTTGAATATTCCGCGCATATGGTGCCGGAAGGCGGTCTGGCAATGGTGCCACAACTGGTTAACGATGGTGTGATGATCGTCGGTGACGCCGCAGGCTTCTGCCTCAATCTGGGCTTTACGGTTCGCGGAATGGATTTAGCCATCGCATCGGCCCAGGCGGCTGCCACAACGGTGATTGCCGCCAAAGAACGCGCGGATTTTTCTGCCACTAGTCTGGCGCAATACAAACGCGAGCTGGAACAAAGCTGTGTTATGCGTGATATGCAGCATTTTCGCAAGATCCCAGCGCTGATGGAAAACCCGCGCCTGTTTAGTCAGTATCCGCGCATGGTCGCCGATATCATGAACGATATGTTCACTATTGACGGCAAACCAAACCAGCCGGTACGAAAAATGATTCTCGGACATGCGAAGAAAATCGGGCTGATTAATCTGCTGAAAGATGGCATTAAGGGGGCAACCGCGCTATGAGCCAGAACGCTACGGTCAACGTTGACGTCAAATTAGGCGTCAACAAATTCCATGTTGATGAGGGCCACCCACATATCATTCTGGCGGCAAATCCCGACATCAATGAATTTCAAAAATTAATGAAAGCCTGCCCTGCCGGACTGTATAAGCAGGATGACGCGGGAAACATTCATTTTGATTCCGCCGGTTGTCTGGAGTGCGGCACCTGTCGGGTGCTGTGCGGCAACACTATTCTCGAACAATGGCAATACCCCGCAGGCACCTTCGGTATTGATTTCCGTTACGGCTAATTACGCTTCCCACAGGCCCGCACATCGGGCCTGACGTTCTGTTTCGAGAGTTCAAAATGAAAGTGACATTAACGTTTAACGCGCAGCGTCGTGCAGCCTATCGACAACAAGGATTGTGGGGCGATGCTTCGCTGGCCGACTACTGGCGGCAGACTGCATGCGCGATGCCAGACAAAATAGCCGTTGTCGATAATCATGGCGAATCGTACACCTATAGCGCACTCGATCACGCTGCGAACTGTCTGGCAAGCTGGTTACTGGCTAACGGTATTGAATCGGGCGATCGTATCGCTTTTCAATTGCCTGGCTGGTGTGAATTTACCGTTATCTATCTTGCCTGCCTGAAAATCGGTGCAGTTTCCGTGCCGTTGTTGCCTTCCTGGCGAGAAGCTGAACTGGTGTGGGTGCTCAATAAGTGTCAGGCAAAAATGTTTTTTGCACCGACATTGTTTAAACAAACGCGTCCGGTAGATTTAATCCTGCCACTGCAAAATCAGCTTCCACAACTACAACAGATCGTCGGCGTGGATAAGCTGGCCCCCGCCACCTCGTCTCTCTCGTTAAGTCAGATTATTGCCGACAATCCCCCGCTGGCCGTCGCAACATCGGTCCACGGCGATGAATTAGCGGCGGTGCTATTTACCTCCGGAACTGAGGGCATGCCAAAGGGCGTGATGCTAACGCATAATAATATTCTCGCCAGCGAGCGGGCTTATTGCGCGCGGCTGAATCTGACCTGGCTGGATGTCTTTATGATGCCTGCACCACTCGGTCACGCGACGGGGTTTCTGCATGGTGTAACAGCGCCGTTTTTGATTGGCGCCCGCAGCGTGTTGTTAGATATTTTTACCCCGGAAGCCTGTCTCTCGCTGCTTGAGCAACAACGTTGTACCTGTATGCTCGGCGCAACGCCGTTTGTTTATGACCTTTTGAATCTACTTGAGAAACAGCCTGCCGACCTTTCTGCGCTGCGTTTCTTTCTTTGCGGCGGCACCACGATCCCCAAAAAAGTGGCGCGTGAATGCCAGCAACGCGGCATTAAATTATTAAGCGTTTATGGTTCCACGGAAAGCTCGCCACATGCAGTGGTGAATCTCGACGATCCTTTGTCGCGCTTTATGCACACCGATGGTTACGCTGCCGCTGGGGTGGAAATTAAAGTGGTCGATGATGCACGCAAGACCTTACCGCCAGGTTGCGAAGGTGAAGAGGCTTCGCGTGGCCCTAATGTGTTTATGGGTTATTTTGATGAACCTGAATTAACCGCTCGCGCGCTGGATGAAGAGGGCTGGTATTACAGTGGCGATCTCTGCCGCATGGATGAGGCTGGCTATATAAAAATTACCGGACGCAAGAAAGATATTATTGTTCGCGGCGGCGAAAATATTAGCAGCCGTGAGGTGGAAGATATTCTATTGCAGCATCCTAAAATTCACGATGCCTGTGTGGTTGCGATGCCCGATGAACGTTTAGGTGAACGTTCATGCGCTTATGTCGTGCTGAAAGCGCCGCATCATTCATTATCGCTGGAAGATGTAGTGGCATTTTTTAGCCGTAAACGGGTCGCGAAATATAAATACCCTGAACATATCGTGGTGATCGAAAAACTGCCGCGCACGGCCTCCGGTAAAATACAAAAATTTTTGTTACGCAAAGATATTCTTCAACGGCTGGAACAAACATGCGTTGAGGCATAATTCATAAATAATAAAGCACCTTATACGCAAGGTGCTTTATTCAATCCCGATTAACCACGTCCGACATATGGCATATTATTTGCCATAATCGTTATTTCCAGCACGTTCGTGGTTACTGGCAACTGGGCCATCATCTGAATGGCTGCTGCAACATCAGCAACATTCATCATATCTTCCGCTTTAATAGCGCCATCTGCCTGATAAACGCCCTTACGCATCCGATTCGATAATGTCGTTTCCGCATTGCCGATATTAATTTGCCCGCAAGCGATATTAAATTTGCGACAATCAAGGGAAATGGCCTTGGTCAACCCGGTAACAGCATGTTTCGACGCCGTGTATGCCGCAGTATAAAGGCGCGGTGTCAGTGCGGAAATCGACGCATTGTTAATAATGCGTCCTCCCATTGGCTGCTGCGCTTTCATGATTTTAATCGCTTCTTTCGAACACAAAAATGTCGAGTGAATATTGGCGTTAAACACGCGTGTCCACTCAGTAAACTCAACCTCTTCAATACTTTTTGCCGGACTATTATTGCCCGCATTATTGAACAAAAGATCCAGTCGACCAAAACGAGCCTTAATCTCGGCAAATAGTGCAACGACAGCGGACTCATCCGTGACATCAGCAACCAGAGGAATAAAGCGTTCCTTGGCTAAACCTTGTGCACATTGCTGTAAGGTTTCTTCGTTACGCGCGGCAACAATAACAGTATATCCAATGTCATAGAGTGCCTTTGCTGCCGCGTAGCCGATACCTTTACTTCCCCCTGTCACCAGGGCAATTTTTGTCATAGCCAGCTCCGCCTATAATAAACTCATGTCGATTTTCACGACTGTTTTTTTGATTTTCTCCACGTTATCGACTTTATAACATGCCCGATGTACCTCTTCCGGGAAGACCACCACAAACTGTCCTGGTGTCAACGTGATTATCCGATCATTAATACGTTCATCAGCATAAAAAATAACGTCACGGTCGCCCAGGTGGCTTTCTACAACCGAGTTTTCTCCATCATCAAAATCCACACAAATCCGCTCTTCTCCGGCAATTAAGAAATGGACATCAAGATATTTACGATGAACTTCTGGTCGGCATTCATGTAGTGGTTTAGTCATCGGTTCAACCACGGTATAAAATATTGAGTCATCCTGAATAAAAACCTTCTCCCCCACAGGAACACTATTCAGCTCATGCTGTGAAAGATACTCAATGACACGAGCAATGACAGGATGAAATGTCCGCTTTTGTTGTTCACTAAGATACGCGATATCACCATAAATCATATTTCCCGCCTTATTGAGTAACAGGGGTAATAACTGGCTGTCCGCTAAAGAAAGCCTGTAAGTTATCAAAAACCAAATCTGCCATTGCATTAAACGTTTCGCTCGTACCACTGGCGATATGTGGCGTCAGGACAACGTTATCCAGCGACATTAATTGTTCTGGCACATGTGGTTCGTTGGCATAAACGTCCAGTGCCGCACCAGCAATGATGTTATTTTGCAGAGCATCAATCAGATCGGTTTCGTTCACCACTGATCCCCGGGAAATACTGATCAAATGTCCGGTTTTCCCCAGAGCCTGCAGCACAGTTTTGTCGATAACGCCGCGTGTACTTACCCCGCCTGGCAGCGTCAGAACGAGGAAGTCCACCGCTTGCGCCAGAGAAACCAGCGAATCATGCGCCGTCCATTCAGGTTTGTTATGCGGTTTTGGGTCGAAATAGTGAATTTCCATTTCAAATGCTGCTGCACGGCGGGCTACAGCATTACCAATGTTCCCCAGACCAACAATTCCGCAACGTTTACCACTCACTTTCGTCGCCATCGGGAAACGCCCTTCGTTTGGCCAACGACCGTCACGAACATAACGATCGGCAATGTTAATACGTCGGGCAACATTGAGTAACAACGCCATGCCAATGTCTGCAACACAGTCATTAAGCACGCCAGGGGTGTTGGTGACGATAACGCCATGCTCCCTGGCTGCCACGATATCAATAGGGTCATAGCCCACACCATTGCTGGCAATAATCTTCAGATTCGGAAATTTTTCAATTAGCGCCCGAGAAGCTCCCATTACCGGATTACCACTGGTCACCAGCGCCTTAATATCCGGCGCGATCTGCGTGTAAAAAGCGTCTGCGTCGGTCAGTTCCCACAGGCGATATGCGGTGAAGGTAGATTCAACTTTAGCCATTAAGCGGTCGCTTAATTTGCCGACGATAGCCACCTGAATATCTTTTAAGTTCATACACTATTCCTTGATTGATGTTTGCCGCAGGCCACTTACCATAGGCCAAGAATTTTCCACCACACCGCCCCCAGTCCGAACCAGATGACAATGTTCAACAACATGACGATAAAGCCCAGCCGCCACCATTCTCGTTGCGAGACATAGCCAGCGCCGTAATAGATGACTGCGGGTCCGTTGCCATAATGCGAAATGCCGCTCATCAGGTTAGTGACGAACGCCAGTGACAGAGCAGCCATCATCGGCGGCGCGCCTGCAGCAACCGAGACGCTGCCAAAAGCGGCATACATCGCCACTACATGCGGCGTACTTCCGGCAAAGAAATAGTGGGAATAGCAGTAAACTATCAGCAAAACCGTCAGTGTTATTTCCCAGGGAATGCCGGTGAACAGAGCCGAGGTTGTGACGGCGAACCATTTGAACAGGCCAAGCTGATTGAGCTTATCTGCCATACAAATCATGACGCCCAGCCAGACCAGAATGTCCCAGGCCCCCTTCTCTGACTGCACATCCTGCCAGGTGATAATCCGGGTCATCAACATTAAACAGACGCCGGAAAGCGCGACAGCGGTCGCATCCAGACCAGTCCATTTCGATGTACTCCAGGCCAATAATGAAAGCAGGAAAATGCCAATCGTCACGCGCTCATCTCGGGTTACCGGCCCCATTTTGATAAGTTCTTCCTGTGCCAACGCTTTGGCTTCTGGCGTCTTTTTGATCTCTGGCGGGTAGAGTTTGTAAATGACCAACGGCATAGTGATAAAAGCGATAATGCCCGGCACTAGTGCGCTTAGCGTCCACATCCCCCATGAGATATCGACAAATAAGGTGCTGGCCGCCAGAGATACAATGAGTGCATTTGGCGCGCTGGCCGTCATAAACATCGAGGATGAGAGACAGTTGGAATGGAACACCGTCTGCATCAGATAAGCGCCAATTTTACGCGGCCCTTGATCCGGTTCAGATCCAAAGCTGTTAGAGACACTGCGAACAATCGGGAACAAAATTCCCCCTGCTCGCGCTGTGTTTGATGGCGTTGCGGGCGCGATAATCATATCGCTTAGCGCCAATGTATAACCCAGACGTAACGAGCTGCCGCCAAATCCGCGAATCAGCAAATAGGCGATACGCCGCCCCAACCCCGTTTTGATGAATCCTTTCGCGTACAGGAATGCGGCGACAATAAGCCATACCGTGGTGCTGCTGAAACCTTTTAAGGCTTCGCTGGTTTTCATCATGCCGGTCAGCATAATAAAACTGATGGCTATTAACGCGATAGCGCCTACCGGCAACGGTTGCAGAATAAACGCCACCACAGTGGTGATGAATATGGCCAGAATGTGCCAGGTTAAGGGTGTTAATCCGTCAGGGACGGGGGAAAACCATATTGCGAGTGCGACAATCGCACAAATCAGGACTTTCAAATAGCAACTCATATGCAATCCCTGTAGCTGTTTCCCTCCGCTCGCGGAGGGAATTTATCCTGTTTTCTGTACAGCCAGACAAATCAGAAAATCGGTTTTAGTTCGAATAAATTCTCTGAATTACATAATCTGCGCTTATGTCTGAATAACGGTGCGGTAATTTTTCATATCCATATCCCTTTTTATGCTGTGGTTGAAGACAGTATAAAAACGGGACTCGCCAGTGACTTCGTGCAATCCAACGAACTCTGGATGAAAAAATTACGCATATGCTTAAGGAAATTGACGAGTGGTCACATTCGGCTTTGAGAAAAAACAGTATCGAGAATTATTCTGTGGAGAGGATCGCAAACGAATTAAAATCAGAAAGAACACCAGCCAATTATTCAGATGATGCCCGGAAGCTTTTTATATTGCACGAGCGCGTTTGCCCGAAGTAGGTTGATAAAAGGTGTGGATATAGAAATGGACCCGGCGACAAAACGCCGCCGGGTTTTTATTTACTTCTTCAGTTCAGCCAGGCATAACCAGGTTTGCACCACGGTGTCCGGGTTCAGAGACAGGCTATCGATCCCCTCTTCCATCAACCATGCAGCAAAGTCTTCGTGGTCAGACGGTCCCTGACCGCAAATGCCGACATACTTGCCCTGTTTCTTCGCAGCACGGATCGCCATAGACAGCAGTGCTTTCACGGCGTCGTTGCGCTCATCGAACAATTCAGACACCACGCCGGAGTCGCGGTCCAGACCGAGCGCCAGCTGTGTCATGTCGTTTGAGCCAATTGAGAAACCGTCGAAATATTCGAGGAACTGCTCAGCCAGCAAGGCGTTGGACGGGATTTCACACATCATGATGATTTTCAGCCCGTTCTCACCACGTTTCAGCCCCTGACGAGCCAGTTCTTCAACCACTGCTTTCGCCTGGTCTACGGTACGCACGAACGGGATCATGATCTCTACGTTGGTCAGTCCCATGTCGTTGCGCACACGTTTCACCGCTTCACACTCCAGTGCGAAGCAGTCGCGGAAGCTGTCAGAAACGTAGCGGCCCGCGCCACGGAAGCCCAGCATCGGGTTCTCTTCATGCGGCTCGTAACGCTCACCACCCACCAGATTGGCGTATTCATTGGATTTAAAATCAGAAAGACGGACAATCACGCGTTTCGGATAAAACGCGGCGCCCAGCGTCGCGATCCCTTCGGTCAGACGGCCAACGTAAAATTCGCGCGGAGAATCGAAGCCTTTCATCATCTCGCGAATTTCATTTTGTAACTGTGGTTCCTGGTCATCAAACTCAAGCAGTGCGCGGGGGTGAACGCCAATCATGCGGTTGATGATAAATTCCAGACGCGCAAGGCCCACGCCTTCGTTCGGCAGGCAGGCAAAGTCAAACGCACGGTCAGGGTTACCGACGTTCATCATCACTTTCAGTGGCAGGTCCGGCATGGTTTCCACGCTGGAGCTTTTCACACTGAATTCAAGCAACTCCGCATAGACGTAACCGGTATCGCCTTCGGCACAAGAAACGGTGACGTTCTCACCGTCTTTCATCCGTTCGGTCGCATCACCGCAGCCCACTACCGCCGGAATACCCAGTTCACGAGCGATAATTGCCGCGTGACAGGTACGACCGCCACGGTTGGTGACGATGGCAGACGCTTTCTTCATGATCGGTTCCCAGTCCGGGTCGGTCATGTCAGTAACCAGCACGTCGCCAGGTTCGATGCGGTTCATTTCGCTGATGTCATGAATGACTTTCACCGGACCCGCGCCGATACGATGACCGATAGCGCGGCCTTCGGCAATAATCTTGCCCTGTGAATGCAACGTATAACGTTCCATCACCTGACCGCGAGAACGTACAGTTTCTGGACGCGCCTGCACGATAAACAATTTACCGGTGTGGCCATCTTTCGCCCACTCAATATCCATTGGGCGACCGTAGTGTTTCTCAATTTGTACGGCCTGTTTTGCCAGTTCCTGCACTTCTTCGTTGGTCAGCGAGAAGATGTCACGCTGTTCCTGCGGTACGTCTTCGATTTTAACCTGCTTGCCGTGCTCCTGGGTCGGCGCGTAGACCATACGGATTTTTTTCGACCCCATGGTGCGGCGCACGATAGCCGGGCGATTCGCTGCCAGTGTCGGTTTATGCACGTAAAACTCATCCGGGTTAACCGCGCCCTGCACGACCATTTCACCCAGGCCCCATGCGGAAGTGATAAACACCACCTGGTCAAAGCCGGATTCGGTATCAATGGAGAACATCACCCCAGAAGATGCGAGGTCGGAGCGCACCATCCGCTGAACACCGGCGGAGAGTGCCACGCCACGGTGATCGTAACCCTGATGCACACGATAAGAGATGGCGCGATCGTTAAACAGAGAAGCAAAGACATGTTTCACTGCCACGAGAACGGCGTCAAAACCCTGAACGTTGAGGAAGGTTTCCTGCTGACCGGCAAAAGAGGCGTCCGGCATATCTTCTGCGGTGGCGGAGGAACGCACCGCAAAAGAGGCATTTTCGTCATCGGCGGAAAGCTGTGCATAGGCTTCGCGGATGGCGTTTTCCAGCTCAGGCTGGAAGGGAGTGTCGATAATCCACTGGCGGATTTGCGCGCCCGCTTTCGCAAGCTGGGTAACATCGTCAATATCCGTTTTATCCAGCAGTTCATAGATGCGCTGGTTTACGCCGCTTTGGTCCAGAAACTGGTTAAACGCGTCGGCGGTTGTGGCGAAACCATTCGGAACGGAAACGCCCATTCCGGAAAGGTTAGTAATCATTTCACCCAGGGAGGCATTTTTGCCCCCAACCCTGTCTACATCATTCATGCCGAGTTGGTTATACCAAAGCACCAGCGGTGACGAGCCATTGTTGGACATCGAACAATCCTTTTGTGATAAATGAACGGTTTGAGAAACACATTTCTGCGTATTTATCTTTGCATATTTAACCGGATGAAAAAAACGGTGAATCGTTCAAGCAAATATATTTTTTTACTTTTTAAGACAGATCCCTGCGTTGCGCAAATTCGCTATCTTCAGTAATTTCCACATAAACCATCGGTATAAACGAAAGCGTAAAAATGAAATGCTGTTTTCATAAAATATAAAATTGAAGGTTCATTTTATAAACCAGGCATAACCTTCTACGCTTCTGTACGTTTTTAATTTATGCTTTCATAGAATTATGTCTGCATCACGGGAAGAACAAAATGGATAATGCTGTTGATCGCCACGTTTTTTATATTTCTGATGGTACGGCTATAACTGCGGAGGTATTAGGACACGCAGTGATGTCACAATTTCCCGTTACTATCAGCAGCATTACGCTGCCGTTTGTCGAAAATGAGAGCCGTGCTCGGGCGGTGAAGGATCAGATTGACGCAATTTATCACCAGACAGGTGTGCGCCCGCTGGTTTTTTACTCCATTGTGCTACCGGAAATCCGCGCCATCATTTTGCAAAGCGAAGGTTTTTGCCAGGATATTGTGCAGGCGCTGGTTGCCCCGCTACAACAAGAGATGAAACTGGACCCGACGCCGATTGCTCATCGTACCCATGGCCTGAACCCTAATAATCTCAATAAATATGATGCGCGCATTGCGGCGATTGATTACACCCTCGCCCATGACGACGGCATTTCGTTGCGCAATCTGGACCAGGCTCAGGTGATCCTGCTCGGTGTCTCTCGTTGTGGTAAAACCCCCACCAGCCTGTATCTGGCGATGCAGTTTGGTATCCGCGCGGCAAACTATCCCTTTATTGCCGATGACATGGATAATCTGGTGCTGCCCGCGTCGCTCAAACCGCTTCAGCATAAATTGTTCGGACTGACTATCGACCCTGAGCGTCTGGCGGCGATTCGCGAAGAGCGTCGGGAGAACAGTCGCTATGCCTCGCTTCGCCAGTGCCGGATGGAGGTTGCGGAAGTGGAAGCGTTGTACCGTAAAAATCAGATCCCGTGGATTAACAGTACCAATTATTCGGTAGAAGAGATTGCCACCAAGATCCTCGATATCATGGGCCTAAGCCGTCGAATGTACTAGAGAACTAGTGCATTAGCCTATTTTTTTGTTATCATGCTAACCACCCGGCGAGGTGTGACACACCTCGCACTTGAAATCAGCTGCGATTGGTTTATCGTGATGCGCATCACTTCCCGGTAGTCCTGCCGTTGAAGCAACAAATTTCTGAGACTTGTAATGAACAGAACTGACGAACTCCGTACTGCGCGTATCGAGAGCCTGGTAACGCCCGCCGAACTCGCGCTACGGTATCCCGTAACGCCTGGCGTCGCCAACCATGTCATTGATTCCCGCCGCAGAATTGAAAAAATACTGAACGGTGAAGACAAGCGGCTATTGGTCATTATTGGACCCTGCTCGATCCACGATCTGACCGCTGCCATGGAGTATGCCACCCGTCTGCAGGCGTTGCGCAACCAGTACCAGTCACGACTGGAAATTGTAATGCGCACCTATTTTGAAAAACCGCGTACCGTTGTTGGCTGGAAAGGACTCATCTCCGATCCGGATTTAAACGGCAGCTATCGCGTTAATCACGGCCTTGAAATGGCACGTAAGTTGCTGTTGCAGGTAAATGAACTGGGCGTTCCCACCGCGACCGAGTTCCTCGATATGGTGACCGGTCAGTTTATTGCTGACTTAATTAGCTGGGGCGCAATTGGCGCACGTACCACCGAGAGCCAAATCCACCGTGAAATGGCGTCAGCGCTCTCCTGTCCGGTAGGTTTTAAAAATGGTACCGATGGCAACACGCGGATTGCCGTGGATGCTATCCGCGCAGCCCGTGCCAGCCATATGTTCCTCTCGCCAGACAAAAACGGTCAGATGACCATCTATCAGACCAGCGGCAACCCATACGGCCATATTATTATGCGTGGCGGCAAAAAACCGAACTACCATGCCGATGATATCGCCGCAGCCTGCGATACGCTTCACGAGTTTGATTTACCTGAACATCTGGTGGTTGATTTCAGCCACGGTAACTGCCAGAAGCAGCACCGCCGTCAGTTAGAAGTCTGTGAAGATGTTTGCCAGCAAATCCGCAATGGCTCCACGGCAATTGCCGGAATTATGGCAGAAAGTTTCCTGCGCGAAGGTACACAAAAAATCGTCAGCGGTCAGCCGCTCACCTACGGTCAGTCGATTACCGATCCTTGTTTAGGTTGGGAAGATACTGAACGCCTGGTCGAAAAACTCGCCTCTGCGGTAGATTCCCGCTTCTGAATGCGTGCCCATTCCTGACGGAATGGGCATTTCTGCGCAACTTGTTGTCTTCTCAACAAATTACTGCTTGCTCTGGTTTGCCATAATATTGATAATAAGAATCATTGTTATATCAATTATTATTAATTTTTATGCGTTATACGGATAGCAGAAAACTCACGCCTGAAACGGATGCCAATCATAAGACCGCTTCCCCGCAGCCCATTCGGCGAATTACCAGCCAGACACTGTTAGGTCCTGATGGCAAACTGATTATCGATCATGACGGGCAAGAATATCTGCTCCGTAAAACTCAGGCTGGCAAGCTGCTGTTGACCAAGTAGCCTTTAACTCGAGCAGCTGACTTCAAGCCGTTTACCCCAGTCAGGTGGACGACTGACATAGTCATCATCCCTGTCGCTGAAAGGATTTCGCAACGCTTCATGCAGACGTTGTAATTCTGTCATATCGCCCTTTTCTGCCGCCTCAATAGCGCGTTGTGCCAGCCAGTTTCGCAATACCAGCGCAGGATTGACGCTCTGCAGCAGTTGCTGACGTTCACTATCGGCAACTCCGTCTTGTTGCAAGCGCGCCCGATAACGCGTAAACCAGTCATCAAACGCCGCGCGGTCAAAAAACTCATCGCGCAGCGGTGAAGCCGCACTGTGCTGCTCGGTCAGGCTTAACATGCGGAATGTGCGAGTATAATCACTGCGCTCTTGCGCCATCAGACTGAACAATTCATTCAGTAGCGCATTATCCTCTTTTTGCTCCGTCATAAAGCCCAGCTTCTGCCGCATACGTTTTCCATAATGCGTCAACAAAACCTGTTGATAGCTTTCCAGTGCCTCGTTTAACGCGTCGACAGTGATAAACGGCGACAATGTCTGCGCCAGACGCTGTAAATTCCACAACGCAACGGCAGGTTGATTATCAAAGCTGTAACGTCCCTGATGATCAGAGTGATTACAAATAAAGCCCGGTTCATAATCATCGAGGAAAGCAAATGGACCATAATCCAGCGTCAGCCCGAGAATCGACATGTTATCCGTGTTCATCAAACCGACTGTCTGCCAGCTGGCGATTAACGAAGCCGTACGTGCGACAATATCGGTAAACCAGAGGCGGTATTTATCCTCTTCATCCTGAAGATGCGGCCAGTAATAGCGAATGGCGAAGTCAGCCAGCTGGCGAACTTTTTCCGGTTCCCGACGATAGTAAAAGTGTTCAAAGTGGCCAAATCGCAAATGACTCTGCGCTACGCGCATCAGCATCGCTCCTGATTCGACCGTCTCCCGGTAAACCGGCGTATCGCTGGTAACAATGCTTAAGGCGCGTGTCGTCGGAATGCCAAGGTGATGCATTGCCTCACTGGCAAGACTTTCGCGAATTGTTGAACGTAAAACCGCAAGTCCGTCGCCCATCCGCGAATAAGGCGTCAGTCCCGCACCTTTCAGATGCCAGTCCATGGTGGTGCCGTCGGCAAACTGTTGCTCGCCGAGTAAAATACCGCGCCCGTCGCCAAGCTGCCCCGCCCAGACACCAAACTGGTGGCCACTGTAGACCTGGGCCAGTGGCGACATGCCCGGCAGTAAAGTTTCGCCGCCCCAGACACTCGCGCCACTTTCAAACAGCGACGATGGAACACCCAGCGTATTAGCCAGTTCGGCGTTATACCAAATCAACCGGGCATTATTTAAAGGCGTAGGGGAAAGCGATGTATATGTTGCCGGCAATTCATCACGCCAGCGGGTAATAAAAGACAGGGTCATAGATCCTCCTGTTTGATAGTGTAGACGGTTACTCTCGTCTTAAACACCAGCAAACAAGAGGGTTATCGCTGGACCAGCGTTGTTATCTGGCTAACGGGAACTGCGGGCCACAAGCATCCCTGAAAAGCATGGAAACCAAACGGCACCATCTGCGCCAACATCTCCGGTGTATTAATACCAGCAGCAATAATACAATTGCAACAAGGTGAAATTTGCGCATGGAGCGCACGAATAAAAGGCGCGAAAGATTTATGGACTATTTGTTGCTGAATAAAACCTTTATCCAGCATGACGCGAGTGAAAAGCCCATCAAAAACAGCCTTCATTGTACTGTTGCCCGCACCCAAATTTCCCAAAACCAATGGAAAAATTTGCGATAAGTGCAAAAGTTCATAATTATCTTTTCCCTCATTAAGATGAGGATAATTTTCATTAATCATCAATTCAGCAAAGGGAATTTTTAATAGTTTGCTTGCGTAATTATCCCTATCTAATAATAACTTTGCTACTTGTGGCGTTAAATTAATCCAGGCAAAGAGTTTATGTTGAATAAAAAAATGTTGGCATGATTTTAGTAATTCCAACTTTTCGGCAAATAATTGCCAATGCTGCTCCTCTGAAAGTTGTGCAATAACCCGTGTCGTCGGGATGCGCACCGTACCATCGTCACTGGAGAAATGGGTTATTAACTCAACCCCAACAAGATTTTGTTGGCTGTCTCTTATCGGTAGAAAATAGTAATCAGAATGATAAAGATTCTCCAGTAAGACCTTCATGGTAACAGCCCCTCTCTTCGGATTTTTTTCAACATCCAGATAAAAAGTTTGAGGCCATAAGGCATAACAAATACAGAGGGAATAACTTTCATTTGTTCCATGTTAACCACTTTTTCAGGGGTCCTTTTTTTAGATTATCCTGAGTATAAACGAATATTCCATTTGCGGTATTTTTGTCTGCAAAATACTACTGTATTCAGGAGTTAACAGACGGTGCGGTATCAGCACCGTCCATTTATTGAGATACTAGATTCGTCTCGCCTGCCAGAAATTTTTCTGCCAGTAGACATTATCGAGGGAAGAACGCATCACCCCCTTGCTGGTAGAGGCGTGAATGAATTGATTGTTGGTATCGTAAATACCCACGTGTAAACCATTTTGCCCGGAACCTGTTTTGAAAAAGACCAGATCGCCTGGCAGCAATTCTTCTTTATCAATTTGGGTACCGATAGCGGCCTGTTGTTTTGTTTCGCGTGGCAACTGTAAGTCGAAACGGTCACGCATCGTCACAACCACGAAACCAGAACAGTCCACTCCACGTCGAGTCATGCCGCCATAACGATACGGCGTACCATGCCAGCTCTGTAGTTGATCGTTCAAACCGGCAATGACAGTAATGGAGTCAGAAAGCCTGGCGTTTGGCGGCGGCGCTTTATGATGGCTACACCCGGCCAGAAACAGTGCTGTAATTAAAATTAGGCAGAAACGCATTCCGTACGAATCCTCTGTTTTTTATTCTTGCATTAATTTAGCGTCGAAATTACCCGTTTTTCAAGATGCTAATGAAATCAGGTGGTCGAAATCAGCATTCGGTGACCTTCAATGTCCAGACGACGGAAGCTCATGCCATAAGCCTGGGCCAGATTCGGCGGTGTTAGTACTTCATCTCGCCGCCCACTGGCAAGCAGTTTTCCTTGTTTAAGTAACCACGCCCGATGCGCGTGACGCAATGTGTGGTTAAGATCGTGACTGCTCATCACAATCGCCACGCCTTGCTGACAGAGTGCGCTCAAAATTTTATCTAACGCGCTTTGCTGGGCAACATCAAGGCTGTTCATGGGTTCATCAAGGAGAAGCAATTGACCTGCCGGATTCGCTTGCGGCGTGATTTGTAGCACCACAGCAGCAAGACGGACACGTTGCCATTCACCACCGGATAGTTGATTGGTGCTTCGACCGAGTTTGTCATCAAGGGCCAACGCCCCTGCGACATCATTTAGCAGATCGGTTCGCGTTTTATCGTGCTGGTGCATGGTCAGGTAATGCCAGACTGGCATAGCAAACGGCGGCGTCTGTTGTTGTGCAAGATAGGCGCGATGCAGGGCGAGTTTTGTTGCGGGCCAGGTATCCAGTGGTTTACCTGCAAACTGAATGCTTCCCTGACCACTGGTCATCCCCGCCATTCGCGCCAGCAAGGTGCTCTTGCCCGCGCCGTTCGGACCCACCAGATGCAGGATCTCCCCTGCCCGGACCTCGCCAGAAAGCGGCCCCAGGCGGGTTGATTCCGCTACATCCTGTAACTGCATCACAATAGACATTATTTTGCCAACGCCAGTTTAATGCTTTCCATTACAATAGGATCTTCCGGCGTCATATCCGGGGAAAAACGCTGGATGACCTTTCCGTCTCTACCCACCAGAAACTTTTCAAAATTCCACAAAATATCATCAGGGTACAGTGGCGCACGGCCTTTACTGGCCATTCGCGCGTAGAAACCGCTCTCTTCCGGTGCCACCGCCGTGGGCGCTGCGGCAATCAATTTTTGATATAGCGGATGACGCCCTTCGCCATTGACCTCAATTTTACTGAACATTGGGAACGTCACGCCCCAAGTGGTGGTGCAATAAGTTTTAATTTCTTCATCACTACCTGGTTCTTGTTCAAGGAACTGGTTGCACGGAAATCCCAGCACGACGAAACCACGATCGGCCCAGGCTTTCTGGATGTTCTCCAACTGTTCATATTGCGGCGTTAAGCCACACTTTGAAGCGACATTAACAATTAGCAGCACATTACCGGCATATTTCTCCAGCGTGGTCACTTCCCCGTCAATCGTCTTCACTACGGTGGTCAGAATGGGATCTTGCATCGTGTCTCCTGGATAAGGTCAGTAAAAATCTTAGCTTTTAATCATAGACCGTCTTTATGCGGCTAACGTCCTGCTTTTAACAATAACCAGATAAACACCGGCGCCCCCAGGGTGGCGGTGACCACACCAATCGGTAACTCTGCGGAAGCCAGCGCCAGTCGAGCAACAATATCGGCAAGCAGCAACGCAGTAGCACCTGCCAGCGCGCAGCCGGGAAGTAATACCCGGTGATCGGTTAATCCGCACAGCCGCAGAATATGCGGGATAACCAGGCCAATAAACCCAATAGCGCCAGCCAACGCCACACTGACACCGACCATCCAACCGGTAGCCGCGACCAGTACATTCCGCCAGAGCCACAGTGGTAACCCCAGTTGTCGCGCCGAGATTTCACCCAGCGCTAACATATTCATTGGTCGGGACTGACAGCAAATCCACAGCAACACCGGAATCAAGGCCACCATCAGCCAACTTTGCCGCCAGTCCACACCGCCAAAGCAGCCCATCATCCAGTACATCAGTTGGCGTAAATCAACAGACGTGGAAAAGTAGATGGCCCACGTCATTAACGCGCTACAGATGATACCCAGCGCAACACCAGCCAACAGTAATCGGCTGGTTGAAAGATGACGGCGGGCAAAACGCAAGAGAATTAAGGTGATAATAAGCGCGCCAGCAATCGCACACAGCCCCAGCGCCCAGTTCGGTAACTGCCCTTGTCCGAGCAATACAGCGGCGATAAGCCCCACTCCAGCGCCGTTAGAGACGCCAAGCAGCCCCGGCTCCGCAAGAGGGTTTTCAAACAGCGCCTGCATGACCGCGCCTGATAACGCCAGCGCCGCGCCAACCAGCAATACAGCCAGGGTACGTGGCAGGCGAATTTGCCAGACGAACAGTTCGCCACGAGGAGTGAACCAGTCGGCAGGTGAAATCCATTGTTCACCAGCGCAAAGGCTTAAGAGAAGCGCCAGCAGCATCAAAACTGACAGACATAATAACCAGCGAATATTTTGTCGCTGTTGTTGGCGGGCAAGTGTCAGCATGGTATCCGTTCTGCTGAAGTGTCATTCCGTTGATTTTACGGTGACTCTTCGACAGTGAAAAGAAAAAAGGCCGCAGAGCGGCCTTTTTAGTTAGATCAGATTACTCGTCTTTGGGTGTGGCGTTTTCGACCCGGCTTTTTAACTTCTGCCCGGGTCTGAAGGTCACCACGCGCCGTGCTGTAATGGGAATATCCTCGCCCGTTTTCGGGTTACGTCCCGGGCGTTGATTCTTATCACGCAGATCGAAGTTACCAAAACCAGAGAGTTTCACCTGCTCGCCGTTTTCCAGAGCGCGACGGATCTCTTCGAAAAACAGTTCAACCAGTTCTTTGGCATCCCGCTTGCTAAGCCCAAGCTTATCAAACAGATATTCTGACATTTCAGCTTTTGTAAGCGCCATAGGTTCAATCCCTCAATGATGCCTGGAATCGCTCTTTTAATGCCTCTACACATTTGGCGACGGTAGCGGCAATCTCCTCTTCTTCGAGTGTACGGCTGGTATCTTGCAGGATCAGGCTTATGGCGAGGCTCTTATACCCCTCCGCAACACCCTTACCGCGGTACACGTCAAACAAGTTTACGCCAACTACCTGATTTACGCCAACTTTCTTACATTCGGATAAAATATCCGCTGCGGGAACGTTTTCTGCAACCACAACCGCGATGTCACGACGGTTCGCCGGGAAGCGCGAAATCTCGCGCGCTTGAGGCACCACGCGGTCTGCGAGCTTGTTCCACTCCAGTTCAAACACCAGAGTGCGACCGTTAAGATCCAGTTTACGTTCCAGTTCAGGATGAACAACCCCAACAAAACCAATACGTTCACCTTTCAGATAAATCGCTGCGGATTGTCCCGGATGCAGTGCCGGATTCGCTTCTGCACGGAACTCAACATCAGCCAGTTTACCGGTCAGGTCGAGAACGGATTCAAGATCGCCTTTCAAATCATAGAAATCAACAGTCTCTTTTGCCAGGTTCCAGTGCTCTTCGTAACGGTTACCGCAAATCACACCGGCTAACATCAGATCCTGACGAATGCCCAATGGCGCCTGCGTATCTGGCACGAAGCGCAGACCGCTTTCAAAAATGCGCACACGGTTTTGCTGACGGTTCTGGTTGTACACTACAGTTGCCAGCAGACCGGTCCACAGAGAAAGACGCATTGCCGACATTTCAACGGAAATCGGGCTTGGCAGCAGTAAGGCTTCAACGCCCGGGTGGATCATCTGCTGCACTTTCGGATCAACGAAGCTATAGGTGATCACTTCCTGATAGCCTTTGTCGTTGAGCAGCGTTTTCACGCGCTTGAGTGACAAATCGGCTTCACGGTGAGTCCCCATAATCAGGCTCGCCTGCACCGGTTCATCCGGGATGTTGTTGTAGCCGTAAACACGCGCCACTTCTTCGACCAGATCTTCTTCAATCTCCATGTCGAAACGCCAGCTCGGTGCAACAGCCTGCCACTCGTCCTTGCCTTCGGTAACTTCACAGCCGAGACGACGCAGAATGTCAGTCACCTGTGCATCGGCAATATGATGGCCGATCAGACGATCCAATTTGCTACGACGCAGAGTGATGGTCGCACGCTTCGGCAACGTTGCTTCGTTAGTGATATCGATAACCGGGCCAGCTTCACCGCCGCAGATTTCGATCAGCAGACGGGTCGCACGTTCCATTGCTTTGTGCTGCAGTGCCGGATCAACACCACGCTCATAACGGTGAGAAGCATCAGTATGCAGGCCATGACGACGAGCACGACCGGTGATAGACAGCGGGCTGAAGAACGCGCATTCCAGCAGGACGTTTTGCGTTTCGTCATTCACTCCAGAGTGTTCGCCACCGAAGATACCGCCCATCGCCAGCGCCTTGTTGTGGTCGGCGATGACCAGGGTGTCAGCGTTCAGCTTCGCTTCGGTACCGTCGAGCAGTACCAGCGTTTCGCCCTCTTTCGCCATCCGCACCACAATGCCGCCTTCAATGCGATCTTTGTCGAAAGCGTGCATCGGCTGACCCAGTTCGAGCAGCACGTAGTTGGTGACGTCAACCACTGCATCGATAGAACGAATCCCGCAACGACGCAGTTTTTCTTTCATCCACAGCGGAGTTGGCGCTTTAACGTTAATGCCTTTTACTACGCGGCCAAGATAACGCGGGCAGGCTTCCGGCGCTTCTACCGCAATCGGCAGCGTGTCATCGATGGTTGCACCAACCGGGACAATTTCCGGTTCAACCAGCGGAAGCTGGTTCAGCACGGCAACATCACGCGCTACGCCGATAATGCCTAAGCAGTCTGCACGGTTTGGCGTCACACTGATTTCGATGGTGTTGTCATCAAGTTTCAGGTATTCACGGATGTCGGTGCCAATTGGCGCATCCGCAGGCAGTTCGATAATACCGTTATGATCGTCAGAAATACCCAGCTCAGAGAAGGAGCACAGCATCCCTTCAGACGGTTCACCGCGCAGTTTCGCGGCTTTAATTTTGAAATCGCCCGGCAGTACAGCACCAATAGTTGCTACCGCCACACGCAGGCCCTGACGACAGTTTGGCGCGCCGCAGACGATGTCCAGCAGGCGATCGCCACCGACATTGACTTTGGTCACTCGCAGTTTGTCAGCATTCGGATGCTGCGCACATTCAACCACTTCACCAACGACCACGCCGTGGAAGCTACCGGCAACCGGTTCTACACCGTCAACTTCCAGGCCCGCCATCGTGATTTGATTCGCCAGCGCATCACTATCGATCGCCGGGTTCACCCATTCGCGTAACCACAGTTCACTGAATTTCATAATCTATTCCTGCCTTATTTAAACTGTTTGAGGAAACGCAGATCGTTTTCGAAGAATGAACGCAGGTCGGTGACGCCGTAACGCAACATGGTCAGACGCTCCATCCCCATACCGAAGGCGAAACCGGAGTAAACTTCCGGATCGATGCCAACATTACGCAGCACGTTCGGATGCACCATCCCGCAGCCCAGTACTTCCAGCCATTTACCGTTTTTACCCATGACGTCCACTTCTGCAGAAGGTTCGGTGAACGGGAAGTAGGAAGGACGGAAGCGAATCTGCAAATCTTCTTCAAAGAAGTTACGCAGGAAGTCGTGCAGCGTGCCTTTCAGGTTGGTAAAGCTGATGTTGGTATCAACAATCAGACCTTCCATCTGATGGAACATCGGTGTGTGAGTCTGGTCGTAGTCGTTACGGTAAACGCGGCCAGGCGCGATAATACGAATCGGCGGCTGCTGGGCTTTCATGGTGCGGATCTGTACGCCAGAGGTCTGGGTACGCAGCAGGCGGGTAGCGTCAAACCAGAAAGTGTCGTGGTCAGCGCGCGCCGGGTGGTGACCAGGAATGTTCAGAGCATCGAAGTTATGATAATCGTCTTCGATTTCCGGCCCGGTTGCCACGGTAAAGCCAAGCTCACCGAAGAAACTTTCGATACGGTCGATAGTGCGGGTAACCGGGTGCAGGCCTCCGTTTTCGATACGACGACCAGGGAGGGAAACATCGATAGTTTCCGCAGCCAGACGCGCATTCAGCGCTGCGCTTTCCAGTTCAGCTTTACGCGCATTCAGCGCCTGCTGAACTTGCTCTTTCGCTTCGTTGATAACCGCACCAGCTGCCGGACGCTCTTCTGGCGGCAGCTCACGCAGGGTCGTCATCTGAAGGGTTAAGTGCCCTTTTTTACCCAAATATTCGACGCGCACATTGTCTAACGCGGCAACATCTGACGCCTGGCTAATGGCCGCCTTCGCACTGGCAACCAGTTCTGCGAGATGTGACATGGTTTTCCTCATTGTGTCAGTGGTGACACTGGTTCGTTGGACTTAGAGCCTATCCCATCAGGCTATTTTACTTGCCATTTTGGTCCCGGGCAGTGCTCGAAATCCTCACGTACTTAAGTACGCTCCGGTTTCTCCGCGCTGGCCGTGTCCAGACTGGCTGCGACAATTACGCCTGATGAGACAGGCTTTTTATTTTTCAAAACGCGCATACAAAAAAAGCCTCCACTGGGAGGCTTTCAGGCGCTGTTTTCCGTTTCTCTTCTCACGCGCTAGCCTCCTGGAGTCAGGTGCTAAAGTAAAAAAAGAAGCGGAAAATAGCAGCATTCATTGCTTGCGTTACCTTTTGGTACTTTTCAAAAGACCTTTATTGAAAAGGCTACGGCGATAAAAGTCAATGTTTTGATGGTGTTGAAACGAAAAGAGGGAGACTAGCTCCCTCTTTCAACTGGCTTATGCCAGAGCTGCTTTCGCTTTTTCAACCAGAGCGGTGAACGCTACTTTGTCGAATACTGCGATATCAGCCAGGATCTTACGGTCGATTTCAACAGAGGCTTTTTTCAGGCCATTGATGAATTTGCTGTAAGAAATACCGTTCTGACGTGCTGCTGCGTTGATACGCGCAATCCACAGTTGACGGAACTGACGCTTACGTTGACGACGGTCACGGTAAGCATACTGACCAGCTTTGATAACAGCCTGGAAGGCAACGCGGTATACGCGAGAACGCGCACCGTAGTAGCCTTTAGCTTGTTTCAAAATTTTCTTGTGACGTGCGCGTGCAATAACACCACGTTTTACGCGAGCCATATGTGCTCTCCTGTATCTATATTCTAATTAAAAAGTTAAAAAACGTTAACGGCTTATGCGTACGGCAGGCACGCGATTACCAAGCCCAGATCGCCTTTGGAAACCATGGCTTTCGGACGCAGGTGACGTTTACGTTTGGTCGCTTTTTTGGTCAGAATGTGACGCAGGTTAGCGTGCTTGTGCTTAAAACCACCTTTACCGGTTTTTTTGAAGCGCTTAGCAGCACCGCGTACGGTCTTAATTTTTGGCATTTTAATAACTTCCACTTCGCATTGTTGATAAACAGAAACAAAGGCGAATCACCCTGTGAGCCGAGGCCCACAGGAATGATTACTTGATGGCCTTACTGTTTCTTCTTAGGAGCGAGCACCATGATCATCTGGCGGCCTTCGATCTTCGTTGGGAAGGATTCGACCACTGCCAGTTCTTGCAAATCGTCTTTCACGCGATTAAGCACTTCCATACCGATTTGCTGGTGCGCCATCTCACGACCGCGGAAACGCAGCGTGATTTTGGCTTTATCACCCTCTTCGAGAAAGCGAATCAGGCTGCGGAGTTTTACCTGATAGTCGCCTTCATCTGTACCAGGACGGAATTTAATTTCCTTAACCTGGATAACTTTTTGCTTTTTCTTCTGTTCCTTAGAAGACTTGCTCTTTTCATAGAGGAATTTGCCGTAATCCATTATACGACAAACCGGCGGCTCGGCGTTAGGGCTGATCTCGACTAAGTCTACTCCGGCTTCTTCAGCTTTCTCCAGAGCTTCTCTCAGACTCACAATACCAAGCTGCTCGCCTTCCAAACCTGTTAAGCGAACTTCCTGGGCGCGAATTTCGCCATTGATACGGTTAGGACGCGCCGTTTGAACTCGTTTTCCGCCTTTAATACCTTATTCCTCCAATTGTTTAAGACTGCGGCTGCGAATCTCTTGTTGCAGCTTCTCGATCACTTCATTTACGTCCATGCTTCCCAGGTCTTTACCACGGCGGGTGCGAACGGCAACTTTGCCAGATTCCACCTCTTTATCACCACAGACCAACATATATGGGACGCGACGCAAAGTGTGCTCGCGGATTTTAAAGCCAATCTTCTCATTTCTCAAGTCTGCTTTAACACGAATGCCCGCATTTGATAGTTTTTGCGTCAATTCGTTAACGTATTCAGACTGTGAATCCGTAATGTTCATGATAACAACCTGAACCGGCGCAAGCCAGGTCGGGAAGAAACCAGCGAACTCTTCGGTCAGGATACCGATGAAACGTTCCATCGACCCAAGAATTGCACGGTGAATCATTACCGGAACCTTACGCTCGTTGTCTTCGCCTACATAGGAAGCGCTCAGACGAGACGGTAAGGAGAAGTCCAGCTGTACTGTACCGCACTGCCATGCACGATCGAGGCAGTCATACAGGGTAAATTCAATTTTCGGACCGTAGAACGCGCCTTCACCCAGTTGATACTCAAACGGGATGTTGTTTTCTTCCAGCGCAACTGCCAGGTCCGCCTCAGCACGATCCCACATTTCGTCACTGCCAATACGTTTTTCAGGACGAGTGGAAAGCTTGACCACGATCTTCTCGAAGCCAAAAGTGCTGTACATATCATAGACTAAACGGATACATCCGTTAACTTCATCGCGAATTTGTTCTTCAGTACAGAAGATATGCGCGTCATCCTGGGTAAAACCACGCACGCGCATCAGGCCGTGCAGGGATCCTGACGGCTCGTTACGGTGGCAGCTACCGAACTCGGCCATACGCAGCGGCAGATCGCGATACGACTTCAGCCCCTGGTTAAAGATTTGTACGTGACCCGGACAGTTCATCGGCTTAATGCAGTATTCACGGTTCTCAGAAGAGGTGGTGAACATTGCATCTTTATAGTTTTCCCAGTGACCGGTTTTTTCCCACAGGACGCGGTCCATCATAAACGGGCCTTTAACTTCCTGATACTGGTACTCTTTCAGTTTAGAGCGAACGAACACTTCCAGTTCACGGAAGATGGTCCAGCCGTCATTGTGCCAGAACACCATACCCGGCGCTTCTTCCTGCATATGGTACAGGTCGAGCTGTTTACCGATTTTACGGTGGTCGCGTTTAGCGGCTTCTTCCAGACGCTGCAGATACGCGTTGAGGGCTTTTTTATCTGCCCACGCAGTACCATAAATACGTTGCAACATTTTGTTGTTGCTGTCGCCGCGCCAGTAGGCCCCTGCCGTTTTCATCAGTTTGAAATGGTGGCAGAAACGCATATTCGGTACGTGCGGACCGCGGCACATATCGACATATTCTTCGTGGAAATAGAGGCCAGGCTGGTCATCATGGGCGATGTTTTCGTCCAGGATGGAGACTTTATAGCTCTCGCCGCGTTTAACGAACGTTTCACGCGCTTCGTGCCAGCTGACTTTCTTCTTAATGACGTCGTAGTTTTTCTCAGCAAGCTCATGCATCCGCTTCTCGAGTGCTTCGACATCTTCCTGGGTTAACGTGCGGTCAAGATCAACGTCGTAATAGAAACCGTTGTCAATAACCGGGCCGATTGCCATTTTGGTATGCGGCCAAAGTTGTTTAATTGCGTGCCCTAACAGGTGCGCACAGGAGTGACGAATGATCTCCAGACCTTCTTCGTCTTTAGCGGTAATGATCGCCAGTTTAGCGTCGTTTTCAATCAAATCGCACGCATCTACCAGTTCGCCATTAACGCGCCCTGCGATACAGGCTTTTGCCAGACCTGGACCAATGTCCAGCGCAACATCCATGGGGCTTACAGCGTGGTCGTAATGGCGTTGGCTGCCATCAGGAAGAGTAATAACAGGCATGTTATATCCTTATTTGCAGTGGTGACCCACACGAAAGATCACATACAAAGATTCATATGAAATTTATCAAAAAGGTTTGGGCTGATTCCCGCTTCACTCTGCGAAATATGTCACAGCATGCTGATTGGCGATGCCAGACCTACACCCACTTTCTGATAATACCGCTTGGCAGTTTACACGGTAATTGTTATCGGGCAAAGCGACAATCATCATGTTTGATATGATATAAATCAATACAGGCAACACCTGACCCTTTTGTTACACTCGATTATTGAAGACTGGAAATCCCCTGGAAAAACGCATGCCGACAAAACGTTTCAACAAAAAACACTGGAAGATGGTGGTCGTCCTGCTGTCTATTTGCGGCGCGATGCTGTTGCTGCGCTGGGCAGCGATGATTTGGGGCTGAATGGTGGGGCGCTATCAACAAACAATGCAGCCAGACCGCAGAACACGGCCCGGCACATTATTACATCCTGTAGCCCAGCGATAACGTGGTGCGGCGATCGGTATGTTCCGGCGCAGACTCAGGCGGTTCAGAGTTCCATGTAACGTTGTAGGCCACCTTCAGACCGAAATGTTCATTGATGGCAACATTTAATGCACTTTCCGAGTTCAGCGTAGTGTCTTCAGCACCAAAAACCGATACCCCCTGGGTAAATTTAGCGTTGTCGGTCAACTGCCACGCATAAGCTCCGGAGGCATACCCCAGCGGCTGCGTTTTACTGGCATTATCGGTATATTTGTCGTAACGCACGCCAGGGCCGAATTCAAAACGGAAGCTGTGTACCGGGCCATTTAAAAACTGGCGACCATAACCCGCAGTCAATACATCTCGTTCCCGATAACCGTTATAACGGTCTGTCAGCCAACTTGCCTGACCAAACAAATAATCATAATCAGTTAAATTAAAACGGCTACGACCACCTACTGCATATTTTTCCGAAGAACGCTCATCATTAGAAGAAGTATTGCTGGCATTTCCCCACAGCGACCAGGCAGTCGTCTGCCCATACCAGGTCATAGTGGTATCAGCCGTCAGAGAGGAACTTTTCGTGTTGCCTGATTGTGCAAGGTAACCTGCGTTAAGATTACCTTCGAAAGGTTTTTTTGCGCTGGCAGGATCGTCCATGACAGTAAAAACGGAATCATCGGCAGTTGCATTCAGAGACGCAAACATACCCCCCGCCAACATAACGATGGCAGGAACTGTCTTCAAAAGCTTCATTTATTAAAAGTCCGTACAACAAAAAAAGAGACCATCGCGGTCCCGGAAACTTTCTTAAGGATCAAAGAGTAGCGTCCCTGGAAAGGTGACAAATTATAAAAAGGAGTGAAAAACTTAGCAATGACTTCTTATTTCATTTTTTGAATAAGCGCGTTGCGAAAACAGATATTTATTTATATATCTTTACCTTATTAATTTTATATAAATATCTAATAAATCATATTGTTAATTCCTTCACTTTCCACTGATTCAGTGCCAGACTGAAATCAGCCTATAGGAGGAAATGATGGTACGTATCTATACGTTGACACTTGCGCCCTCTCTCGATAGCGCAACAATTACCCCGCAAATTTACCCCGAAGGAAAACTGCGCTGTACTGCCCCCGTGTTTGAACCAGGTGGTGGCGGTATTAATGTCGCTCGCGCTATTGCTCATCTGGGCGGGAGCGCGACGGCTATATTCCCGGCCGGCGGCGCGACCGGCGAACATCTCGTCGCTCTGCTGGCCGATGAAAATGTCCCTGTTGCCACTGTCGAAGCGAAGGACTGGACCCGCCAGAATCTGCATGTACATGTGGAATCCAGCGGTGAGCAGTATCGCTTTGTCATGCCCGGCGCAGCTTTAAGCGAAGATGAATTTCGTCAACTTGAAGAACAAGTTCTGGAAATCGAGTCAGGGGCTATTCTGGTTATTAGTGGAAGCCTGCCACCAGGCGTGAAACTGGAAAAGTTAACGCAGCTTATTTCTGCTGCGCAAAAACAAGGAATATGCTGCATCGTCGACAGTTCCGGCGAAGCCTTAAGCGCAGCACTGGCGATTGGCAATATCGAGTTAGTTAAACCTAACCAAAAAGAACTCAGCGCACTGGTAGGTCGCGAACTCACTCAACCCGATGATGTGCGTAAAGCCGCGCAGGAAATTGTTAATAGTGGTAAGGCCAAACGGGTCGTCGTTTCCCTTGGTCCACAAGGAGCGTTGGGGGTAGATAGCGAAAACTGCATTCAGGTTGTGCCACCGCCGCTAAAAAGCCAAAGTACCGTCGGTGCTGGCGACAGTATGGTTGGGGCTATGACGCTGAAGCTGGCAGAAAATGCCTCGCTTGATGAAATGGTTCGTTTTGGCGTGGCTGCCGGTAGTGCCGCAACACTCAATCAAGGAACACGCCTGTGCTCCCATGACGATACACAAAAAATTTACGCTTACCTTTCCCGCTAATCGAGACATTCCCCCCTCGGTTGGGGGAATCACCACAAACCTGTCAGCAATGCGTTTCTGCGACTATGCTAAAAAATCACGTGATAACAAAGAGGTGAATTATGGCTGGTGGCGATCTTGCCCGTTATGTCATTACCGTCATGTTGCATGAAGATACATTAACTGAAATTAATGAGTTAAATAACTTTCTGACACGCGATGGCTTTTCACTGACCATGACAGACGATGATGGGAATATCCATGAACTCGGGACGAATACCTTTGGACTTATCAGTACGCAAAACGAAGATGAGATAAGAGAACTCGTTGCCGGACTCGCCCAGAGTGCTACAGGCAAAGACCCCGAGATAAGGATCACCACCTGGGAGGAATGGAATAGCAACAAATAAAGATTTTTGGGCAATAATCAGTCTGTGGTGTGCGTTAGCTCGTGTTTTTACACCTTATTCTTGCGCTAACCTTATGATCTGGCAGACAGCATGGGAGAGACATCATGTGGCAGGTAATCAGTCGTCTTTTGAGCGAGCAGTTAGGTGAAGGCGAAATCGAACTGCGTAATGAACTGCCTGGCGGGGAAGTCCATGCCGCATGGCATTTGCGCTATGCAGGACGTGACTTTTTCGTCAAATGTGATGAAAGAGAATTGCTTCCCGGTTTTACCGCCGAAGCCGACCAACTGGAGTTATTGTCTCGCAGTAAAACCGTCACCGTACCCCGGGTGTGGGCAGTTGGCGCTGACCGTGACTACAGTTTTCTAGTGATGGATTATCTCCCTCCTCGGCCGTTGGATGCACATAACGCCTTTATTTTAGGGCAGCAAATTGCGCATCTACATCAATGGAGCGACCAGCCACAATTTGGCCTCGATTTCGATAACGCCCTTTCTACTACCCCTCAACCCAATACCTGGCAACGCCGTTGGTCAACGTTTTTTGCTGAACAACGGATTGGCTGGCAACTGGAGCTGGCAGCAGAAAAAGGGATCGCCTTCGGCAATATCGACGCCATCGTCGAGCATATCCAGCAGCGCCTGGCCTCACATCAGCCGCAACCATCACTGTTACACGGCGATCTATGGTCAGGGAATTGTGCGCTAGGTCCGAATGGTCCGTATATTTTCGACCCTGCTTGTTACTGGGGCGACAGAGAGTGCGATCTGGCGATGTTGCCGCTACATACCGAACAGCCTCCGCAAATCTATGATGGTTATCAATCAGTGTCACCGCTACCGACCGATTTCCTCGAACGCCAACCGATTTACCAGCTTTACACTTTGCTAAACCGTGCAAGGTTGTTTGGTGGTCAACATCTGGTTATTGCTCAACAATCATTGGATAGATTGTTAGCCGCGTGACGGGAGTCGATGATAATGGCCGCACCGCGCGGCCTTTGTATTAAATGAAACCGAGCAGAGAAAAGAACACGTATCCCGCAGCAATACAAATGACCGGCAGGATATAGAGTGAAAAAAACTGTGTGAAGATAGTATGGCGTGGAACGACAATGCGCGACTCGATCTGTTCACGCGTTAACCCCTCTTCCCCTTTAGCCTTCTCCAGAATGAGTTGATCTTCAACGCCTTCGCGCAAGAAGCGCACCTGACGACTCATGCGTGCTCCAGAGTCTTGCAACGCCAGACCGACAAAAATCAGGATAAAGATCACCCAGAACATAACGTTCACACCACCATTAAAATTGGGCGTCGGCGAGTTATACCAGAACAGATTCAAAAAAGGCGTATTCGCTTGCATCATATCGATCATGACATGGGCAAAGTCGAGCATTACCGCATTAATACCTTCCTGGGTTTCTTGCCGGATATTCATAAACTTCAGCAAGGAAATCAACGTGGAAACAAGTGTTGGTATAAAAATCACCCAACCGAAAATCCTTTTCAAAATAGCAATGCGTCCAGCTTGTTGATACGTCATGAGTTCTCCTTGATTAAGACGCGTCGATTCACTTAGTTTACCTGTAGATATCTGTTTTCGCCCATTCTTTAAAGGCGATATGATAGGCGCTTAATCATAAGCACTGCTTAATACCTTACACATAATGCTCTAAAGGAGAGGTTGTAATGTCAACCCCACGACAGATTCTTGCTGCAATTTTTGATATGGATGGATTACTTATCGATTCCGAACCATTATGGGATCGGGCCGAACTGGATGTGATGGCAAGCCTGGGGGTGGACATCTCCCGTCGTAATGAGCTACCGGACACCTTAGGTTTACGCATCGATATGGTGGTTGATCTCTGGTATGCCCGGCAACCGTGGAATGGACCGAGTCGTCAGGAAGTGGTCGATCGGGTAATTGCCCGTGCCATTTCGCTGGTTGAAGAGACGCGTCCATTACTGCCTGGCGTGCGTGAAGCCGTTGCTTTATGTAAAGCGCAGGGCTTATTGGTCGGCCTGGCCTCAGCGTCACCGCTGCATATGCTTGAAAAAGTGCTGGCCATGTTTGACCTACGTGACAGTTTCGATGCCCTCGCCTCCGCCGAAAAATTGCCTTATAGCAAGCCACATCCGCAGGTTTATCTCGACTGCGCAGCAAAACTGGGCGTTGACCCAATCGCCTGCGTGGCGCTGGAAGACTCTGTTAATGGCATGATCGCCTCGAAGGCAGCACGAATGCGCTCCATCGTCGTTCCTGCACCAGAAGCGCAAAATGATCCACGTTTTGTGTTGGCGAATGTAAAACTTTCATCCTTGACAGAACTCACCGCGAAGGACCTCCTCGGCTAATAAAAAGGGGCGTGGTGACACGGCCCCTGGTTGCTTATCTGAAATCACGTTCAACTGATGATTTTATCATCATATTATGATGAAGAGTTACACCGTCACCACTTCCGCGCACTGTACAAAAACCCTATACTGTACGTATCGACAGTTTAGTGAGTTTTATCATGACGGCGGAAGGTCACCTCCTCTTTTCTATTGCTTGTGCGGTGTTTGCTAAAAATGCCGAGCTTACACCCGTGCTGGCACAGGGTGACTGGTGGCATATTGTCCCTTCCGCAATATTAACTTGTCTGTTACCGGATATTGACCATCCAAAGTCGTTTCTTGGGCAGCGATTAAAGTGGATATCAAAACCCATTGCCCGCGCTTTTGGTCACCGTGGCTTCACCCACAGTCTGCTGGCGGTGTTTGCTCTACTGGCGACCTTTTATCTGAAAGTTCCGGAAAGCTGGTTTATTCCAGCTGATGCTCTGCAAGGTATGGTTCTCGGTTATTTGAGTCATATCCTTGCTGATATGCTGACCCCTGCTGGCGTTCCCCTACTCTGGCCGTGCCGATGGCGTTTCCGTCTACCAATTCTGGTTCCACAAAAAGGCAACCAGTTAGAACGTTTTCTCTGCATGGCGTTGTTTGTCTGGTCAGTGTGGATGCCCCATTCACTGCCCGAAAACAGTGCCGTGCGTTGGTCATCGCAAATGATTAATACCTTGCAGATCGAGTTTCATCGCCTTATTAAGCATCAGGTTGAATACTAAAAAAACAAAAATCGCTTTTCTGGAATAAGCCATTCCATTTGAATATAAGAGCCAGCTCACAGTTCTGTTAATCTTGCTTCAACACTATGGCTACTGCGTAGCGATAGAAATAATAAGATCAGGAGAACGGGGATGAACTTTCCATTAATTGCGAACATCATAGTGTTCGTTGTGCTGCTGTTTGCGCTGGCCCAAACCCGCCACAAACAGTGGAGTCTGGCCAAAAAAGTGCTGGTAGGTCTGGTGATGGGGGTGGTTTTTGGCCTTGCCCTGCATACCATTTATGGTTCTGACAGCCAGGTACTTAAAGATTCTGTTCAGTGGTTTAACATTGTCGGTAACGGCTATGTTCAGCTACTGCAAATGATCGTCATGCCGCTGGTATTTGCCTCCATTTTAAGTGCGGTTGCCCGTCTGCATAACGCGTCTCAACTAGGCAAAATCAGTTTTCTGACTATTGGTACGCTACTGTTTACCACGCTGATTGCGGCGCTGGTCGGTGTACTGGTCACTAATCTGTTTGGTCTGACAGCTGAGGGGCTGGTTCAGGGTGGCGCTGAAACTGCGCGTCTGAACGCTATCGAAAGCAACTATGTCGGTAAAGTCTCTGACCTGAGCGTTCCGCAGCTTGTCTTGTCCTTTATCCCGAAAAACCCGTTTGCCGATCTGACCGGTGCCAATCCGACGTCAATTATCAGCGTGGTAATTTTTGCGGCTTTCCTGGGCGTTGCAGCACTGAAACTGCTGAAAGATGATGCGCCGAAAGGTGAACGAGTCTTAACCGCTATCGATACGCTGCAAAGCTGGGTGATGAAACTGGTTCGCCTGGTCATGCAACTGACGCCATACGGCGTTCTGGCACTGATGACCAAAGTCGTTGCTGGCTCCAACCTGCAAGACATCATTAAACTGGGTAGCTTCGTTGTCGCGTCCTACCTCGGTCTTATCATTATGTTTGCAGTGCATGGCATTCTGCTGGGCATTAATGGCGTAAGCCCGCTGAAATACTTCCGTAAAGTATGGCCAGTGCTGACGTTTGCCTTCACCAGCCGCTCCAGTGCTGCGTCTATTCCGCTGAATGTAGAAGCACAAACGCGTCGTCTGGGTGTTCCTGAATCCATCGCCAGTTTCGCCGCCTCTTTCGGCGCGACCATTGGTCAAAACGGCTGTGCCGGGCTGTATCCGGCAATGCTGGCAGTGATGGTTGCGCCTACTGTTGGCATTAATCCGCTAGACCCAATGTGGATTGCGACACTCGTTGGTATCGTCACTGTGAGTTCAGCAGGTGTTGCAGGCGTTGGTGGCGGTGCAACATTCGCCGCACTGATTGTACTCCCTGCAATGGGCTTGCCGGTAACGCTGGTGGCATTGTTAATTTCCGTTGAACCACTTATCGATATGGGCCGTACGGCACTGAACGTCAGCGGTTCTATGACCGCAGGTACACTGACCAGCCAGTGGCTGAAGCAGACCGATAAATCTATTCTGGATAGCGAAGATGATGCCGAACTGGCTCACCGTTAACCCTGGCTTATAACGCAAAACGCCTGTCATCCCGACAGGCGTTTTTTTACTCTTCGACCTCATTCTCTTGTCGAATCTGATTCGCCCATCGCTGGGCCGCCTCCGGCACACTAAACGCCGGTGAGCGCAAGAATGACTCCCCCACCAGAACAAACGCTACATATTTGCCACGTAATATCCAGACATCACGAAACGAATCCATTTTAATCGCATGCTCCGGCGGCGCAGGTTCCGTGCGCGGGACATAGCTAATAATCGGGCGGTTTTGCTGACGTAGCGGTTTCTTCATTACTGGCTTCACTAAACGCATATTAAAAATCAGAAAAAATGTAGTTTAGCCGATTTAGCCCACGTCCGTCCTGCTTTGCGTACATCTTCAAATACTTTCGCCGACACCACCTCCAGAGCGAGACATCCCCGATGGTCTATAGTTAGAGGGTTTTTTGACCAAAAAAGCGGCCCTTTCAGCAATGAAATAAGGAGACGAGTTCAATGTCGCAACATAACGAAAAGACCCCACATCAGCACCAGTCCCCCCTGCACGACTCGAACGAAGCGAAACCAGGAATGGACTCACTGGCACCTGAGGACGGCTCTCATCGCCCAGCGGCTGAACCGACCCCGCCAGGCGCGCAGCCGACCGCGCCTGGCAGTCTGAAAGCCCCTGATACGCGTAATGAAAAACTCAATTCCCTGCAAGATGTACGTAAAGGTAGTGAAAATTATGCGCTGACCACCAATCAGGGCGTGCGCATCGCTGACGATCAAAACTCACTGCGTGCCGGTAGCCGTGGTCCAACGCTGCTGGAAGATTTTATTCTGCGCGAGAAGATCACTCACTTTGACCATGAGCGTATCCCGGAACGTATTGTTCATGCGCGAGGATCTGCGGCTCATGGTTATTTCCAGCCGTATAAAAACTTAAGCGATATTACCAAAGCCGACTTCCTGTCTGACCCGAACAAAATCACCCCAGTATTTGTCCGTTTCTCGACCGTTCAGGGTGGTGCTGGCTCGGCAGATACCGTGCGTGATATTCGCGGTTTTGCCACCAAATTCTATACTGAAGAGGGTATTTTTGACCTTGTCGGCAACAACACGCCGATCTTCTTTATTCAGGATGCGCATAAATTCCCCGATTTTGTTCATGCGGTAAAACCGGAACCGCACTGGGCGCTCCCACAGGGAGGTAGCGCCCACGACACATTCTGGGATTATGTTTCCCTGCAACCGGAAACGCTGCATAACGTGATATGGGCGATGTCGGATCGCGGGATCCCGCGCAGCTACCGTACGATGGAAGGTTTCGGCATCCACACTTTCCGCCTGATTAACGCCGAAGGGAAAGCGACGTTTGTGCGTTTCCACTGGAAACCTCTGGCAGGTAAAGCCTCGCTGGTATGGGATGAAGCGCAGAAACTCACCGGACGTGACCCGGACTTCCACCGCCGTGAGCTGTGGGAAGCCATTGAAGCAGGCGATTTCCCGGAATACGAACTGGGCTTCCAGTTAATCCCGGAAGAAGACGAATTCAAGTTTGATTTCGACCTTCTCGATCCAACCAAACTTATTCCGGAAGAACTGGTGCCAGTACAGCGCGTCGGCAAAATGGTGCTTAACCGCAACCCGGATAACTTCTTTGCCGAAAACGAACAGGTAGCTTTCCATCCAGGGCATATTGTCCCCGGTCTGGATTTCACCAACGACCCGTTATTGCAGGGGCGTTTGTTCTCTTATACCGATACACAAATTAGTCGTCTTGGTGGGCCAAATTTCCATGAAATTCCGATTAACCGCCCGATCTGCCCTTACCATAATTTCCAGCGTGACGGCATGCACCGCATGGGAATCGACACCAATCCGGCAAACTACGAACCAAACTCGATCAACGACAACTGGCCGCGCGAAACACCGCCGGGGCCGAAACGCGGCGGATTTGAATCATACCAGGAACGTGTTGAAGGCAACAAAGTCCGCGAGCGTAGCCCATCGTTTGGCGAATATTATTCCCATCCGCGTCTGTTCTGGCTAAGCCAGACGCCGTTTGAACAGCGCCACATTATCGACGCTTTCAGCTTTGAATTGAGCAAAGTTGCTCGTCCGTATATTCGTGAACGCGTCGTTGATCAACTGGCACATATCGATCTCACTCTGGCGCAGGCTGTGGCTGAAAATCTCGGTATCGAACTGACTGATGAACAACTGAATATTACCCCACCACCAGACATCAACGGTCTGAAAAATGCCCCAACATTAAGCCTGTATGCCATTCCTGACGGTGATGTCAAAGGCCGTGTGGTAGCGATTTTGCTTAATGATGAAGTGAGATCGGCAGACCTGCTGGCCATTCTCAAGGCGCTGAAAGCCAAAGGCGTTCATGCCAAACTGCTTTATTCACGGATGGGCGAAGTGACCACCGATGACGGCACAGTATTGCCAATTGCTGCTACCTTTGCCGGAGCGCCTTCGCTGACGGTGGATGCGGTCATTGTCCCTTGCGGTAATATTGCGGATATCGCAGACAACGGCGATGCGAACTATTACCTGATGGAAGCCTACAAACACCTTAAACCGATTGCGCTGGCGGGAGACGCCCGCAAGTTCAAAGCGACAATTAAGGTGGATGACAAAGGTGAAGAAGGGGTTGTGGAAGCCGACAGCGCCGACGGTAGTTTTATGGATGAACTGTTAACGCTAATGGCGGCGCACCGCGTCTGGTCACGTATGCCTAAGATTGACAAAATTCCGGCGTAAATATGGGTGGCGCAATTGCGCCACCTTTGCCTGATGCGCTGCGTTTATCAGGCTTACCGGATGCTCATAATGCTTTGAAATTTCAATATATTGTATGCCGAACAAGGTGTTTACGCCGCATCCGGCAAAACAGCCTTACCTACACATCCAGATAACTACCCAACCGATAACCACGCTCGGCAATGGCATACTTCAACGACGCCGACGTTAACACATCCAGTTCCGCTAACCGTGGGAAACAGTAAGCACTCTGGCGAATTGTATTATCGACAAACGCAGGATGGCACATCACTTCCAGTGAGCGTTCACCGCGATGACTGGAATCATCCAACACTTGCAGGAGCAGTGATTCACTGATCTCTTCACCATAGAATGCACTACTGAAGCCCTGTGAACTGCGCAGATTTGCGGGTAAATCACCGTCGTTAAATACTGGCTGGCGATCAATACGCAACGCAATCTCCTCTTCAGCCGCAAACTTCGCCACAATCGGGAAAATCTGCGGGAACATATGCACATGATGATGACTATCAAGATGTGTTGGTTTGCGGCCAAACAATTCAATGAATCGCAGATACTGGCTGGCGAGTTCCTGGGAAATTTCTTCCAGTGGTAAGGCATCGTCTTCTGCCAGCTGCCAGATCCATTTCCCCAACACACCTTGCCGGGTCAGCCCAGGCATCTCAGTCAGCGGCTTACCCAGTGTAAGGACAAAGTGCATCCCAACTGCCAGACTCGGCTCATCACGACTTAACCGCACCGCATGGTCGATAGCTTCCCCATTCACCAGCGCCGTCGTTGAGGTGACAATACCATTACGACAGGCCTCGATAATGCCGTAGTTCTGGCCTCTACTTAAGCCAAAGTCATCAGCATTAACAATCAGTAAGCGTTCCATATTCAGCCTCAGTTAATGTGCTTTTTTGAGTTCTGCAATGCAGTCAGCAAAGTTTGGCAACCACTTCTCATGCGCCAGAATCATCTCTCTTGCCAGCAGTTCCGCGTCACGATCGGAATGCACCAGCGGGCTAAGGTTGAGCGCCAGTAACACATCGTTAAATTCACCGCTAAGGGCTGCGTGACTGGCGGCAATCTCAAAACCTTTGATGGTATGAATCAAGCCCATCACTTTGTCATCGAAGTGTGTAATGCGTGGATGTGGCGTCGCGCCATCGCGCCCCAGTGTACAGGTCATTTCTACCGCCCAGTCTGCCGGAATATTATCAATATGCCCATGATGCGGGATATTAACGTAATGTTCCGCTTGCTTGTCGTTGTAGATAGCATTAATCACTTCACACGCCGCATCTGAGTAATATGCCCCGCCGCGCTGTTCCAGTTCTTTCGGCTTAACTTTCAGGTCCGGATTTTTATACAGGTCAAAGAGTTGTTTCTCGACTTTCTGTACCACCTGTGCACGTGCACCGCCTTTATAATACTCACCCATTTCAATCGCCAGCATCTCTTTTTGCTTGAAGTAATAAAGCAGATACGAGCACGGCAACAGATTCAGTGAGCGAATTAAGCCTTCGCTAAACGGCAGATCGAAAATATTTTTTACGCCAGACGCTTTTAACTGCCCGGATGCCACACCATCAAGCAATTCGGCAAAGCGAGACTTGCCATTTACCAGAACATCTTTAATAAACACCATGTGGTTCAGCCCGAACAGATCGATAGATAAATCATCGTTCTCATTCAACGCTAAAACATCGCTGATAAACATCTTCATGCCAATCGGAATATTACACACGCCGATAAAGCGTTTAAATCCGGTATGACGATAAACGGCTTCGGTGACCATTCCCGCTGGGTTCGTAAAGTTAATCACCCAGGCATTGGGGCAGAGTTCTTCAACATCTTTGACTATGTCAAAAATCACCGGAATAGTACGCAGACCTTTAAACAGGCCACCTGCACCGTTGGTTTCCTGGCCGAGATAACCATGACTTAACGGAATACGTTCATCGAGTTCGCGTGCTGGTAATTGACCTACGCGCAGCTGGGTGGTGACGAAATCGGCATTTTTCAATGCTTCGCGGCGATCAAGCGTTTTATAAAGCTTCATTGGTACACCAGCGTTATCAATCATCCGCTGGCAGAGATCGAAAATAATATCCAGCTTCGCTTTACCCTCTTCGATGTCAACCAGCCATAATTCACTCACCGGCAATTCGTGATAACGTTTAATAAACCCTTCCAGTAATTCCGGGGTATAGCTGCTCCCGCCACCAATAGTGACGACTTTTAATTTCTGGCTCATAATTTCTCCCTTCATTAGGAAATACTGATATTCGTCGTGCCTGCCGTTAAGTCAGGAATAACCCGGAAACACCAGGTTATACAGAGCAAGCATGTAAATTTAGTGTTCTGATACAATGGCTACTGATTAAATTCAGTCAATTTTTTACGATAGCTATTGGGTGTAAACGAGGTCAATTTCTTAAACGTTTTAATAAACAGACTGGGGCTACTATAACCGGCTTCAAATGCAATATCTGTTACCGAATAGTTAGTCATTTCCAGTTGTTTTTTGGCAAAATTAATGCGAACTTCATTAATAATTTGCATTGGCGTTTTGCCATAATATCGCTGGGTCGCACGCGTCAAATATTCCTGCGATTTCGCCGACAGTATCACCATATTTTCCAACGCATTTTCACTAAACTGCTCTTTATCATGCATCTTTTCAACCGTGCTTTTCAGCCACTGAGGCACATCATCAATTACCTGTTCTTCTCGGTAATGACGTAAGCGGTTGATAACATAAAAAGTCACTGTCTCAACAAACTCTTCCAGCCCGGTTTCACGGAAATTCAGTGAAGAGATGACCGTTTCCACATAGGTGAGAAAAGCGCTATTGGTCCGGTATACCTGTGATGCGACAAAGCAATAAGGCAACAACGGCAGATAATGCTGCTCAAAAAAACGTTTGCTGATCCCAACATTTAATATACGCGTGGCGCCAAACTCATAAAAACTTTGATGGTGCGAGCCCAACGGAATAAAGACAAAATCGCCCCGCTCCAGCAACACGCGTTTACCGTTTATCTCCTGGTAATAACGACCAGTTAACACCAGGGTGAATTCATAATAGTCGTGTTGATGCAGCCCACTGATACTCTCAGTTTTGTTGTAGATAAACACATGGAAGTTTTTGCCATTAAACAGTTGTTGTTCACGGGCTGTGGCAATTTCCGGCGCGTTAATCACTGACTGCATCATCAACTCCTTATGCCTTCAATTTTTCATGAAGCTCAATTAATTCGCTAATCAGTTCACGTGCAAGCATTGAGGTCATTAAATGATCCTGAGCGTGGACCAGCACCAGACTCACTTTCATCTTACCTTCGCCCGCATCGCCTTCAATCAGTTTCGTCTGTACCAGATGCGCTTCATTCAACGCCATTCGTGACTGATCCATCATCGCTTTTGCTGCCGCAAAATCGCCCTGCTTTGCCTGTTTCAGCGCCGCATACGCCAGACTGCGCGCCTGCCCGGAGTTGATGATAAGCCCCATCACCACTTCTTCCAGTTCTTCGGCTTCGGTTTGCGTATCCGGGATATTGTCGAGATCCATCATACTCAGTTCCTCACTTTCCTTACCCGGCACAGCGTTACCTGTGCCGATATCGATTAAAATTTCAGCGCGTTAGCAATATCTTCTTCACTCTCTTCTTTATCAATCACGTTTTGTGCTTTGTTAGCCACCACAACAAATGGCAGATAAATCAGCGTGGCGATACCGAGGTTGAAGAGTGCGACCAGTAAGGCGGCGACGCTACCGTTGGTGTTAAAGAAGGCTCCCAGACCGGTTGGCATGGTCCACGGCGCAATGTTGGTCACTGGTGGAATAATGCCCATGTAATATGCCGCCAGGGTGATTGCCGCCAGAATCGGTTGTACCAGCACAAACGGGATAAACATCACCGGGTTCATAATAATCGGCAGACCAAACAGAATCGGTTCGTTAATCTGGAAGATGCCGGACGGCAGAGCCAGTTTTGCCACCTGACGATAATCAGCACGGCGAGAAGCAATAAAGATAGCCAAAATCAGGCCCAGGGTCGCGCCACTACCACCGAGGAAAATAAAGGAGTCCAGCATCGGCTTGGCCCAGATATGGAAGGTCTTACCGGCAGCTAATGCCGCTTCGACGGAACCATATTGCTGGTAGGTCGCAATGTTTTCCAACGCCCACGGCGTCATGATGCCGTTGTCCAGTGCAGTCAGCGCCAGCGCGCCGTGAATACCGAAGAACCACAGCAGTGGAACAAAAATCACATACGCCCAGCCGACCACGCTACCCAACGATGCCAGCGGCGTCGAGATGGTATCCATGATGATCTGATGGAAGTTTGTGCCCCAGGTCGTCAGCGCCCAGGCAATAATCCCCATCACGGAAAGAATAATAAAGCCGGGAATCAATGCAGAGAAAGAACGCGATACCGACGCAGGTACGCTATCGGGCAGTCGAATTACCCAGTTGCGGCGGACAATAAAGGTAAACATTTCTGCCACCACCAGGCCGATAATAATCCCGGAGATGATATTCGCGCCGCCTAACCAATTAGCGCCGATGGCATAAGCCTCGCCGACGCTATAAGGCGTGACGGTCATAAACGCCGCAACGGATAACAATCCCGCTGCCAGCGCATCGACTTTACGCTCTTCTGCCAGCGCCATGCCGATAAAGAACGGTGCCATTAAAGACATAATCCCCAATGTTCCGTTATAAACATTTCCGCCAATACCTTTCAGACCATTGAGTGTTTCAATGGTCGAGGCGTCGAGGCGAATACCTAAGGAATAAAAAAACGACCCCTCCCCAAAGCTAAGGAAAACGTTATTAATTAATACAAACATCGCCCCTGCGAGGGTTAACGGCATTAAGCGAATAAAACCGTTTTTGATTGCATTAACGTGCGGCTGCTTTCCTATTTTAACTGCAAAAGGGAGGAGTACCTTTTCAAGCGATGCAATAACATTACTCATAGAAAAATACCCTTAAAAACCGCAACTTAAATATCGCGGTATAGATTTATGAAATAACTCTTTGACGGGAAAATTTAAAAATTAATTTGCTGCGGCTTTTTTAATTGCTGCAACTGCAGCCTTAAGCACGCCTAAACCATCGACTTTGCCATATAACAGCGAGTCAATTACTTCCACCGGTTTATTGGGTAACAAACGCTGAATTTCGGGCAACATATAAGCAATCTGTGGCCCTAATAAAACGACATCGGCATTCAGCCCTTTTTCACCAGCCAGCGTTTCTGGAAATGCTTCAATAATGACCGGAACTTCATATTTTTCTGCCTGAGCGCGCATTTTTGATACCAGTAAAGAGGTAGACATGCCCGCAGAACAAAACAGATAAATGTGTTTCTTTTCCATAAAACTGCCCTCATCAACGATTATCTGTCAGCCAGACACTCCGCAAGCCTTCACCTGCTTCCATGCTCTGGGTAACTTGCGAAACCAACATGACTTTTTTTGGTGGCTGAAAAGAGTATACGGTATTGACCTGAGCAATAGTATTTCTTTGACTATACAAATTGTCTCTCCTTGACCTGCTGTTATGACCACCTTCACATTTCGGTTAAATAATTCGCGTCAACAAATAAGAACACGCGCATAAAAAAACCGGCACAATGGCCGGTTTTCGTTGTGACTCAAGCTTTCAGATGAAGGAATTACTTCGCAGCCTGCGGATCAGTGTCGTATTCGGCACAGGTCTGATAGCCGGTATTGATCACATGCCCGGTATCATCTAACGCGACAAAATAGGTTTCTGCTTTACCATCACGTTGACCCAGAATGTAGGTCTGGCAAGTACCACGAGCATGGATCATGCTCACTTCAGACGAAGGTTTACCCGCAATTTGTGCAACCTGCGCCCGGCTCATGCCTTTTTTGACGTCTTTCACCACAGGCTGTACAAACTGGTCTTTGGTACGATCATACGCCGTACAACCTGCCAGCATGGTTAATACCGCCGCTGCACCCAGAATTCCTGCCATATTCTTGTTCATATTCCGTCCTCTTGTTTATCAGCGTGTTAGATAAGCCTGGAATACATCGGGGGCTTTTTCAAGCCTGAGAGCGAAACGGTTTCGCTTTCAGAGGATTCCTGTATGACGTTTTAACCACCATTCAACCTGCTGTCCCTTGTCGTTTCTGTAGCAACGGGTTAGCTTTAAGGAAGTTTTATTTTTCTGTCTGGAGGGGTTCAATGACATTGCAGCAACAAATAATAAAGGCGCTGGGCGCAAAACCGCAGATTAATGCTGAAGAGGAAATTCGTCGTAGCGTCGATTTTCTGAAAAGCTATCTACAAACCTACCCGTTCATTAAATCACTGGTACTCGGCATTAGCGGTGGTCAGGACTCTACCCTTGCCGGTAAGTTGTGTCAGATGGCAATTAATGAACTGCGCCAGGAAACCGGTAATGAATCACTGCAATTTATCGCCGTGCGCCTGCCCTACGGTGTTCAGGCCGACGAACAAGATTGCCAGGACGCCATTGCCTTTATTCAGCCGGATCGCGTATTAACCGTCAATATCAAGGGCGCGGTACTCGCCAGTGAACAGGCATTGCGGGAAGCGGGTATCGAACTGAGCGATTTTGTGCGTGGCAATGAAAAAGCACGTGAGCGGATGAAAGCGCAATACAGCATTGCGGGTATGACTAATGGCGTCGTAGTTGGCACCGATCATGCGGCAGAAGCCATTACTGGATTCTTCACTAAATATGGTGATGGTGGCACAGACATTAACCCTCTGTATCGTCTGAACAAACGTCAGGGTAAACAGTTACTGGCGGCGTTAGGTTGCCCTGAGCATCTCTATAAGAAGGCCCCAACAGCCGACCTGGAAGATGACCGCCCGTCACTGCCAGATGAAGTCGCGCTCGGCGTAACGTATGAAAATATCGATGACTATCTGGAAGGGAAAAATGTCCCGGAACAGGTCGCCAGAACGATTGAGAACTGGTATCTGAAAACCGAGCATAAACGCCGCCCACCCATTACGGTTTTCGATGATTTCTGGAAAAAATAAACAGTGCGGCCTCCCCGCCTGAGATTGTCGACACCAAATACTTTATTCATGCCGGATGTGGCGTAACCGCCTTATCCGGCCTGCAAAACTTTGCAAATTCAATACATTGCAGGAATCGAGTAGGCCTGATAAGCGTAGCGCATCTGGCAGTTTACATTTGTCATCGGCCTTGCCTCTTTTTTAATCGCCACCCACCCGCTACACTGGATAAATGACCAGCACTCGGAGTAAACAGTGGTACGGCGTTTAACTTCCCCGCGGCTCGAATTTGAAGCGGCGGCAATTTATGAATATCCCGAACATTTACGTTCATTTCTTACTGACTTACCCACCCGACCCGGTGTGTATCTGTTTCATGGTGAAAGTAACACTATGCCGCTCTATATCGGCAAAAGCGTTAACATCCGCAGCCGCGTCCTTTCCCATTTACGTACCCCGGATGAAGCGGCCATGCTGCGACAATCCCGACGCATTAGCTGGATATGTACCGCGGGCGAAATCAGCGCTCTGCTCCTTGAAGCGCGTCTAATCAAAGAGCAACAGCCTTTGTTTAATAAACGGTTGCGCCGCAATCGTCAGCTCTGCGCCCTGCAACTGAATGAAAAACGCGTAGATGTGGTGTACGCCAAAGACGTGGATTTTTCTACTGCGCCAAACCTGTTTGGCCTGTTTGCCAATCGCCGCTCGGCATTACAGGCATTACAGACAATCGCCGATGAACAAAAGCTCTGTTATGGCCTGCTCGGGCTGGAACCGTTAAGCCGCGGTCGTGCTTGCTTTCGGTCGGCGCTAAAACGTTGCGCCGGAGCGTGCTGCGGAAAAGAGAGCCATGAAGATCATGCTCAACGTCTGCTCCAGTCGCTGGAACGTTTGCGGGTGATCTGCTGGCCGTGGCAAGGGGCGGTTGCGTTGAAAGAACAGCACCCGGAAATGACCCAATACCATATTATTCATAACTGGCTGTGGCTGGGGGCAGTTAATTCGCTGGAAGAGGCGGCAACGTTGATCCGTACGCCTGCCGGATTCGATCACGATGGTTATAAAATTCTTTGTAAACCACTACTTTCCGGTCGCTATGAAATTACTGAACTTGATCCGGTGAATGGCCTGCAAGCCAGTTAATTTCACTGAACAGCAGTTTGCCTTGCGGTTGCAAAAGCCGCAGGGTGTGTTTGCCATCGTACCAGCACGCGCCCTGGTCGGTGGTTAACAATTTTTCGCCCAGTTGCCATGCCCCGCTAATCACAAACACCACCCCGCCGCGTGAGCCAAAAGTGGTGAACGTGCGATCGGCAATTCTGACTTTCGCCTTACAGGCATCCAGGCGCGTCATAATGTTGAAATCCATCGACATCAGCCCTTCCGTCAGTTTCGCTTTTACCACCTGGTCTGCCGCAAAAGCAAAAGGCTGTAACGGCTTTAAGGTATGGCTAAAACGGTCTGCGCTTTCAAGAAGCATCTCACCGCCTTCCAGCAGCGTCACACTTCTTTCCATCCCAGGAAATAAAGAAAATTCACCATTGGCCGCAATGGACGCAATGCTGGCACGCCAGTAAAAATCACGTTTCGCAGGGGGAAAACTACAGATCTCACGAGTTTCACCGGCAGCGTTTCGCCACAGGTTCACCGACATTTTACGCATATCAAAGTATTCCATACTCGCTCCGGGCATGCTCTTTTCATTGTTATCGCTCAGGCAACCGTGGATTGTTATCGGCAACTCGTATGATTTACCTTAACGTTTTCGCAAAAATGACAGGCACAGGCGCATAAAAGAAAACCGCCGATCCTGTCCACCGCCTTACTGCAAGGTAGTGGACAAGACCGGCGGTCTTAAGTTTTTTGGCTGAAAGATTATTCAGCAGTTGCAGGCATTTTACCTTTTCCCGCTGGGCGTTCTGTCAGACGCTTCTCAAAATTAGCATTAAATTGCTTTTTCTGCTCCGGCGTCAGGATGTTGTAAATCTTGTTCTGGGTTTCCATATGCGCCAGCATGTTAGCTTTGCGCTGTTCTTCCATTTTAGCAATCTGCGCTTCAGCTTTTGCTTTGTCGAAAGTATCGCTGGCGATGATGTCATGCATTGCGCGGCGTTCTTCCAGCGGCGGACGTTTCATCTGGTCACGCTGGCCTTTCATGATTTCACGAATCTGCTGTTTCTGCGCGTCGGTCAGGTTCAGGTCTTTGAACATCATGTCCTGATGCGGACCGAACTTGCCTTTATGGTGCATCATCGGCTTCGCGTCAGCCGGTGCTGCGGTAGTGGTGTCAGCGGCGTGGGCCAGGTTAGCCGCGCCAAGAGCCAGGGTAGAGGCAACAAACAGTGCAGTTAATTTACGCATATTCTATATCCTTCCTTTCAGTTATTTGTTACGGCTTTCTTAAGTAACGTGCCGTGTTGACGAGATTAACTTTACTGAGTTTAGCGTCAATTAATCAGAGCAACGGTAAATCAATGAAAGTATAAAAAACATTTTTTCGCCAATTATGGAGAAAAAAAGAAAAATTGAAGGAAATTGATGAATAAATATTACAACACAATGATTTTGCAGAAATTATGAAGGACTATACCTGATAAATGGCGATAAATAAAGCAAACATCCAGGATTAATCCGTATTATTCCGAAAGTCGTTATTAAATACCCGCAGAAACCTTTCTGCGGGCAAGTGTTAGGTTATTTTTTCCAGCATTAATCCCGCGCGTAATCCCAACGCCACCAATGGATTGGGGAATAGCACATATTCAATATCATGAGTCACGGTAAAACGTTCCTCATCATCCTGCGCCAATAACGTTCCTTTCTTAAACGGCGTGAAATTCAGCGTCTCGCTCGCCATATGCAACTCGAAGGCAGCAGTGTGACGGGTAATCTGCGAAACCACCCGGTAACGCTGGGGCAGTTTTCTCTCTATACCGACACTTGCCCCTGCTAACAGCGCAGCAATTGCATTGGTGGTTGGCGCAAACTGACGAAGATCGTTTTGCCCAAACGGCAGTGCTTTGCCTAGCTCCAGCGTACACGCCAGTGCGCCAAAATGTTGGCAGCTGAAATGGGTAAACGTGCCGCCGGGCGCCTGATGAAATACCAACGCCTCTAGCCCTGCCGCGCCCAGCCATATCAGAAAACTTTCGTCCCAGGGAATTTCTCGTTGCGGTAAAACACCAAACCGCTGGTGGTACGAGCCGCGGATGGCTGTATGCAGATCAAGATGCCAGCGAAATGACTCCTTCCCCTGCTGATAAAAATCTTCCAGGCACTGTTCCAGCTCGCGGGCGCGGCAGGTTTCGCTGCTTTCGGCAAATTGCTGCCAGCGTCCGCCAAACATCCGGTTCATATCGCTATGGCAATAGCGCTTTCCTTGCTTGAGCGCAGGGGGATTTCCGAGGATTGCCAACAAGCGCCAGCGTAACTTAATTTCACCGTGATAAATTGCGCCAAGTAAGGCGTCCAGCATTTCTACAGGCGCCGTTTCATTACCGTGGATCCCCGCCGAAATTACCAATGCGCCTTGCGGTGGGATTAATGGCGTCAGTTCCAGCACGCCATCCCCCAGCCAGCGCCAGCGAATACCGTTGATTTCTCTCTCGGTGATGACAGGTTTTTTACCCTCTAATGTCAGAGTGAGAAAATTATCCATTCTCCCCTCCCTCACGCTGGAACGGATAAACCGAACCGAGATTCAATAATTGAGTCAACGCATCCAGTGCTTCCCGCCCTTCGCGCAGCAATTGCGGGTCGGCCAGATCGGCAGCACTCAGACGATCGCGGTAGTAACGATCCACCCAGTCATTGAGCGCATTAAACAGCGTATCATTCATCATCACCGCCGGATTCACCGCCTGACGTTCTTCATCCGTCAACACAACGCGCAAACGCAGGCACGCAGGGCCTCCGCCGTTCGCCATGCTTTCGCGCAAATCAAAAACTTTTAGTGAGCTTATCGGGTTATCCGCAGCAAGGAGTTCATTGAGATAACGCCATACTCCGGCGTGTTCCCGACACTCCTGTGGCAGCACCAGCATCATCGAACCATCATCGCGACTCAACAACTGGCTGTTAAACAGATAGGTCGAGGCAGCATCCGGAACGGAAACCTGCGACGTCGGTACTTCTATCGCCATAAAGCCGTTGACCCGCGAACGCAGGTTTGCCAGTAATTGCGCCTGGCGAGCGAACGCCTGTTGATGGCAAAACAGCACCTGACGGTTACTCACGGCAATCACGTCATTATGAAAAACGCCCTGGTCGATAACGTCCGGGTTTTGCTGGGCGAAAATCACCTGCTGCGGATTAACCTGATTCAGCCTGGCTACCGCCTCGCTGGCTTCGCGGGTCTGCCGCGCCGGATATCGGGAAGGCCGCGTACCGTTACCCTCTTCTCGCCCGTAAACAAAAATCTGCATGCCCGGTTCGCCGTAATGACCGCCGAGGCGATTGTGGTTTGCCGCCCCTTCGTCACCGAGCATCGCCACCTGTGGCAACGCCGAATGGATGGTGAATTTCTCTTTATCGTTAAAAATGGCGTTTAACAGCGATTCGGTGACGGGGGCTTCCAGCGAACGGTGAAATTTATTGTTCAGGTTGGCGACCGTGAAATGTACTTTGCCATCCAGCGTATCGGCGGATGGCGCTACCGTGGCCGCATTAGCTACCCACATTGGCGATGCTGAACTGACGCTGGAAAGCCAGTGTGGTGCCTGGCGGGCAACCTTTTCCAGTACCTGCTCATCGCTGCCGCTGAATCCCAACTGACGCAGCACCGGAATAAACGGACGCTCGTGCGGCGGGATCACCGCCTGGGGAAATCCCGCATCGGCAAGGGCTTTCATTTTCAGTAAGCCTTGCTTCGCCGCCAGTCGTGGATTCGATACCTGAAAACGATGACTGGTGGAGGCTTCATTACCAAACGACAGACCAGCGTAATGGTGCGTCAGCCCCACCAATCCATCGAAATTCACTTCCCGGGCATTCATCGCACCACCTCATCGGAAAAATCCAGCCCGGGGTTAAGCGTTGCGGGCAACGTTAACGAGTCCGACTCCAAGCTCGCCATCGGCCAGGCACAATAATCCGCCGCATACCAGGCGCTGGGGCGATGGTTGCCGGAAGCGCCAATGCCGCCGAATGGTGCTGTACTGGCGGCTCCGGTAAGCGGTTTGTTCCAGTTAACAATTCCTGCCCGCGCTTCCAGTAATAGTTGCTCGAACTTTTCCCGTTTTGGGGAAACCAGCCCACAAGAGAGGCCAAAGCGGGTGTTATTCGCCATCTTTATCGCCCCATCAAAAGTGTCATAACGCCAAACGCGAAGTAGCGGCCCAAACACTTCTTCATCCTGCACGCCTGAAACGCCCGTCATTTCAACGATCCCCGGCGTCAGCAGCGATGTTCCCGCTTGTAGCAAACGTGGCGCAAGCAGCGTTTGCCCGCCCAATGCTTCCAGTTCCTGCCAGGCAGTAACAACCTGCTGTGCGGCCTGTTCAGAAATTAGCCCACCAATAAACGGCTGCGGTTCGTCATCCCATTTCCCCGGCGTTAACCGCTGGCTGACGGCAACAAGGCGAGCAAGAAACGCATCGCCCTGCGCCCCGCTTTTCACCAATAAACGGCGGGCGCAGGTGCAGCGTTGCCCGGCAGTGACAAATGCCGACTGGATAGTCAGATGAACAGCGGCGTCGATATCCACCACGTCATCAATAATCAGCGAGTTATTGCCGCCCATTTCGAGGGCGAGAATTTTTTCCGGCTGACCGGAAAGCTGACGATGTAACTGGTAGCCGGTATTGGCGCTGCCGGTAAACAGCAAGCCGTCGAGATCCTCCAGCGCACTGAGTGCCTGACCGGTTTCGCGCCCACCTTGCACCAGGTTCAGCACGCCCGACGGCAAGCCTGCCTGCTGCCATAAACGCATGACTGCCTCGCCGCTCCAGGGGGTTAGTTCGCTGGGTTTAAAGATTATCGTGTTACCTGCCAGCAGCGCCGGAACGATATGCCCGTTAGGCAGATGCCCGGGGAAATTGTACGGTCCAAACACCGCCAGCACGCCATGTGGACGATGCCGCAAGCTCGCCGCTCCATCCGGCATTTCACTACGCTGCTCTCCCGTGCGAGCGTGATACGCCTTGATTGATATCGCGATCTTATTGATCATCGCCGTCACTTCGGTTGCCGCTTCCCAACGCGGTTTGCCGGTTTCTCTGGCAATAATCGCCGTTAATTCGGCTTTGTTGCTTTCCAGCAGTGCAGCAAATCGTTCAACTCTTACCTGACGATCGCCAAAAGAGAGCCGCGCCCAACGCGGAAACGCTGCACGAGCGGCCCGACAAGCCTGCTCAACCTGAGCAGCATCGGCATCGTTTCCCTGCCATAACACCTCGCCCGATACCGGATTACGCTTCACGCGCAGTGCGCCCTGGCCCGTCACCCAGTCACCGTTGATCCATAAAGTCATGCTGTTTTCTCCTCTGCACACAGGCGCACCAGACGAACGCGATCCCCGGCGTGGCATTTGAGGGCATCCAGTTGTGCGGCGGTTAAAATCAAACGTTCGGTCGCCGGATCGGCTCGCACCAGCAACACGCGGAAATGGTGATAATTTTCATTGGCGACCAGGCAAGCCGGAAAATCTCCCTGTGCAGGTTGTCCTTCCGCTACTTCCACCAGCCGACTTTTGCGGATAGCGCGAACGCGGTCAATGTCACACTCCAGCGTCGGCCCGCCGTCGAAAATGTCGATATAGTTGCGGTAGCGAAAGCCCTCTTTTTCCAGCACCGCCCGCGCGGGCGCAGTTTGCGGATGAACCTGACCGATGACGTCCTGGGCTTCCTGGGATAAAAAGTCCGTATAGATCGGATGTTTCGGCATCAGTTCTGCAATAAATGCCTTTTGCCCGGTGCCGCAGAGAAAATCGGCGCGGCTAAAATCCATCGAAAAGAAGCGTTTACCGAGGCTTTGCCAGAACGGTGAATAGCCGTGTTCGTCAATCACCCCGCGCATTTCCGCGACCACTTTGTCATTAAACTTGTCGCGAAAAGCCGCCATAAACATAAAGCGCGATTTCGACAACAAATAGCCGTTGCCCTCTTTGCGCCAGTCCGGGTCGAGAAACAGCGTGCACAGCTCGCTGCTGCCGGTGTGATCGTTACTGAGAAACAGCGTCGGCAACGCGTTATAGACATTCAGCTCTTTTGAGGCGTGGACCAGCGTGCCGACGCGATAGTTGTACCAGGGATCGTTCAGCCCAACTGCCACCTCTATGGCGCAAATTCCCGCCACAGTACCTGTTTCACTCTCTTCCAGCACAAACACATAGCCCTGCTCGCTTTTGGGCAGTTCGCCCTGCCAGGTTTTGATTGCCCTTTCGATACGTGCCGAAAGCGTGGCTTCATTGGCGGGAAGCGACGTCAGGCCGCCGCCCGTTTTGCTGGCAAGCTGCATCAGCGCTGAGACATCTGATCGCTCAACGGGACGGATGACCATCATGATGAACCTCGGCTAACAAAGTGTTCGCAAGCAGCTGCAAAGCGATCCAGTCCGGTCGTCACCTCTTCTTCGCTGACATTCAGTGCAGGCGCAAAACGCACCACGTTGCCACCCGCAATCAGTACCATCACGCCCGCTTTCGCCGCTTCCTGAGAGATCTGTTTCGCTTGCCCGGCGTAATCGGCATTCAGCACACAGCCAATCAGCAGACCTAAGCCACGAATTTCACTGAACAAACCGCAGCGGTGATTAATGGTATTAAGACGTTCAACAAACCAGTCATGACGCTGTTTAACGCCATTAAGCATCTCTGGCGTGTTGATGAGATCCAGCACTTTGCCTGCCACCGCCGAGGCCAGCGGATTGCCGCCATAGGTGGTGCCATGAGTGCCAACGGTCATCACGCTGGCGCATTCTTCGGTTGCCAACAGAGCGCCAACGGGGAAACCGCCGCCCAGCGCTTTGGCGGTAGTTAACAGATCTGGCGTCACGCCGTAGTGCATATAGGCATACAGTTCCCCGGTGCGCCCGACGCCGGTTTGTACTTCATCAAAAATCAGCAAAGCATTGTGGCGGTCACACAATTCACGCAGACCTTGTAAAAACGCGTTGCTGGCGGGTACCACACCGCCTTCCCCCTGGATGGGCTCGACAATCACCGCACAGGTGGAGTCATCAATCAGCGCGCTGGCAGAGTTAATATCGTTATACGCAGCATGACGGATATCCGGCGGCAGTGGCGCAAAATCCTGTGAATAGGCTGGCTGCCCGCCTGCGCTGACGGTAAACAGCGTGCGCCCGTGAAACGCATTTTTAAATGCCACGATGCCGCTCTTATGGCTGCCGTAGCGGTCGTGGGCGAATTTACGCGCCAGTTTTAGCGCCGCTTCGTTGGCTTCCGCACCTGAGTTACAAAAGAAGACGCGATCGGCAAACGTGGCGTCGATTAATTTTTTCGCCAGTCGTAGTACCGGCTCGTTGGTGTAACCGTTGCCGGTATGCCAGAACTTACTCGCCTGTTCGTTCAGCGCCTCGCGCAGTTCGGGATGCGCATGGCCCAGCGCGTTCACCGCAATGCCACCTGCGAAGTCGATATACTCTTTCCCCTGCTGATCCCACAAGCGCGAACCTTCGCCACGTACCGGTATAAACGGTGCCGGAGCGTAAACAGGTATCATCCATTCATCAAAGTTTTCACGCGTAATTGGCTGAGACATAGCGACCTCCACAGTAAATAATTCGTTATTTATATGTTAATAATAAGTAATGTTTGCGCTGTAAATGTAGATTGCAGGGTTCATGCCAGCCAGGGGGAAAAGTGCATAAATGACGGTCACTAACTGGAAATCAATGAGTTACAACCGAACAATATGCACCTTAAGTGCATATAAAGTGAATATGTTTGCCATGTGGATGAATAAATAGAATAAAAAACGCAATGTTATGCAGAAGTAAAATATAATTCTGGAATTGTGATCATTGGCGAAATTTACTGGAAATTACTGCGCCATTCTGACGCAACTCGCACCAAAAGCGGGCATTTTCTGCGCCATCGTTGACATCATTAACAACCATCGATCAAATCACTTAACAACAGGCAGTAAGTCAGACGAATTTCTGCTAACATCCACGCACTCATTATCAGAATAAATGGCAGCGACTATGAAATTTGTCTCTTTTAATATCAACGGCCTGCGCGCCAGACCACACCAGCTTGAAGCTATCGTCGACAAGCACCAGCCTGATGTGATTGGCCTGCAGGAGACAAAAGTTCATGATGATATGTTTCCGCTCGAAGATGTGGCAAAGCTCGGCTACAACGTGTTTTATCACGGGCAGAAAGGCCATTACGGCGTGGCGCTGTTGACCAAAGAGACGCCGATTGCCGTGCGTCGTGGCTTCCCAGGCGACGGCGAAGAGGCACAACGGCGGATTATTATGGCGGAAATCCCCTCACCGCTAGGCAATGTCACCGTGATCAACGGCTACTTCCCGCAGGGCGAAAGCCGCGACCATCCCATAAAATTCCCGGCTAAAGCACAGTTTTACCAGAACCTGCAAAACTACCTGGAAACCGAACTCAAACGTGATAATCCGGTGCTGATTATGGGCGATATGAATATCAGCCCCACCGACCTGGATATCGGCATTGGCGAAGAGAACCGCAAACGCTGGCTGCGTACTGGTAAATGTTCTTTCCTGCCGGAAGAACGCGAATGGATGGACAGGCTGATAAGTTGGGGGCTGGTCGATACCTTCCGCCATGCGAACCCAGAAACGGCAGATCGCTTCTCGTGGTTTGATTACCGCTCAAAAGGTTTTGACGATAACCGTGGTCTGCGTATCGACCTGCTGCTTGCCAGCCAGCCACTGGCCGAATGCTGCGTAGAAACCGGCATCGACTATGAAATCCGCAGTATGGAAAAACCGTCAGATCACGCACCTGTCTGGGCCACCTTCCGCCGCTAATTTCTCCGTTCTCCTGGCTCGCACTGGGTCAGGAGAATTAACCTTGAGAAAAATCAACAAACTGTCAGTAATGATTTGTTGCCCGCCGTCCTTTGTTATACCGTCACTGCGTTTTTTAGTTGTCTGACCACTTCTCTATTATCAAGTTTGATATAGGAAACTCCACGATGAACGCTGAGCGTAAATTTCTTTTTGCCTGTCTGTTTTTTGCGCTGATAATTTACGCTATCCATGCTTTCGGTTTATTCGATCTACTCACCGATTTACCCCACTTACAGACACTCATTCGCCAGAGCGGATTGTTCGGTTATAGCCTCTATATTCTGTTATTCATCATCGCCACCCTCTTTCTGCTACCGGGCAGCGTACTGGTGATCGCTGGAGGAATAGTTTTTGGCCCGCTAACAGGAACGCTACTTTCGTTAATTGCCGCCACGCTGGCCTCGTCGTGCTCATTCCTGTTGGCGCGCTTTCTGGGGCGTGATTTACTGTTGAAATACGTCGGTCATTGCCACACTTTTCAGGCTATTGAAAAAGGCATTACGCGTAACGGTATCGATTTTCTTATTCTGACCCGCTTAATCCCGCTATTTCCATACAATATTCAAAATTACGCTTACGGATTAACCGCCATCGCCTTCTGGCCTTATACCCTTATTTCGGCATTAACCACTCTGCCTGGAATAGTGATTTATACCGTGATGGCCAGCGATCTTGCCAGTGAAGGCATTACGCTGCGCTTTATTTTACAACTCTGTCTGGCGGGCCTGGCGCTGTTTATTCTCGTCCAGCTCGCCAAACTCTACGCCCGACACAAACATGTGGATCTGTCTGCTTCGCGCCGCAGCCCACTTACTCACACAAAAAATGAAGGATAGAACGATGTTGCAACATTATTCAGTGTCATGGAAAAAAGGACTGGCTGCGCTGTGTTTACTGGCCGTTGCGGGGCTTAGTGGCTGTGATCAAAAAGAGAATACGGCGGCAAAAGTGGAATACGACGGGCTTTCGGACAGCCAGCCGCTGCGTGTCGATGCAAATAACCATACGGTAACCATGCTGGTACAAATTAATGGGCGTTTCCTCACCGACGATACCCGCCACGGTATTGTGTTTAAAGATGGCTCCAACGGACATAAATCGCTGTTTATAGGTTATGCCACGCCGAAAGCATCTTATGAAGCCCTGAAAGAGGCAGGTGGTATGCCGGGCGAAAACATGACGATGGATAATAAAGAAACGACTCATGTCACAGGCAGCAAACTGGATATTTCAGTTAACTGGCAAGGGGCGGCAAAAGCGTATTCCTTCGATGACGTGATTGTTGACAGTAATGGCAAGAAACTGGACATGCGCTTTGGCGGTAATTTAACGGCAGCTGAAGAGAAAAAAACGGGCTGCCTGGTATGTCTGGATAGTTGCCCGGTCGGTATTGTCAGCAATGCGACATACACTTATGGTGCGGTGGAAAAACGCAGCGAAGTGAAATTCAAAGGCAATGCCTCGGTTCTCCCGGCAGATAACACGCTGGCAACGGTGACCTTTAAAATCGCCGAATAAAACCAGGATAAAGGATGATGAAAATGCAATCGCGTAAAATCTGGTACTACCGCATAACCCTCATCATCCTGTTGTTCGCGATGCTGCTGGCATGGGCGCTGCTTCCCGGCGTCCATGATTTTATCAATCGCAGCGTTGCGGCGTTTGCCGCCGTGGACCAACAGGGTATAGAACGCTTTATTCAGTCTTATGGCGCTCAGGCGGCAGTGGTCTCGTTCTTCCTGATGATCTTACAGGCCATTGTCGCGCCGCTGCCTGCGTTTTTAATTACCTTTGCCAATGCGTCGCTTTTTGGCGCGTTCTGGGGCGGTTTGCTGTCGTGGACCAGTTCGATGGCGGGCGCGGCGCTGTGCTTTTTTATCGCCAGAGTGATGGGCCGCGAAGTGGTGGAAAAATTAACCGGCAAAACCGTACTCGACAGCATGGACGGCTTTTTTACCCGCTACGGTAAACACACCATCCTGGTATGCCGGTTATTGCCTTTTGTCCCTTTTGATCCAATCAGCTATGCTGCCGGTTTGACTTCAATACGTTTTCGCTCGTTTTTTATCGCCACCGGGCTCGGTCAGTTACCAGCGACTATTGTTTATTCCTGGGCGGGCAGCATGTTAACAGGCGGTACTTTCTGGTTTGTCACCGGACTGTTTATTCTGTTTGCCCTGACCGTGGTGATTTTTATGGCGAAGAAAATATGGCTTGAGCGCCAGAAGAGGAATGCCTGATGGGGTTACCACCGCTTAGCAAAATTCCTTTCATTTTACGTCCACAGGCGTGGCTGCATCGTCGCCATTACGGCGAGGTGCTAAGCCCCATCCGCTGGTGGGGGCGGATCCCGTTTATCTTTTATCTGGTGTCGATGTTTGTTGGCTGGCTGGAGCGCAAACGCTCACCGCTCGATTCAGTAGTGCGATCGCTTGTCAGCGCGCGTATCGCGCAAATGTGTCTGTGTGAGTTTTGCGTGGATATCACCAGTATGAAAGTCGCCGAGCGTACCGGCAGCACCGATAAATTGCTGGCGGTAGCTGACTGGCGACAAAGCCCGCTCTTCAGCGACGAAGAACGGCTGGCGCTGGAATACGCCGAAGCGGCAAGCGTTACGCCGCCAACGGTCGATGATGCCCTGCGCACCCGACTGACTAGGCATTTTGACGCCCAGGCGCTCACCGAGCTGACGGCATTGATCGGCTTGCAAAATCTGTCAGCCCGTTTTAATTCTGCCATGGACATTCCCGCTCAGGGGCTGTGCCGTATTCCTGACAAACGTTCTTAAGGAGAGATGATGCGCCATTGTGTATGGTTGCTGGGATTGTTATCGCTGTTTTCTTTGGCAACACATGCCAGTGACTGGCAGGATATTAAAAATGAGGCCAAAGGGCAAACCGTCTGGTTTAACGCCTGGGGCGGCGACACCGCGATTAACCGCTATCTCGACTGGGTTAGCGGCGAGATGAAAACCCATTACGCTATAAACCTGAAGATTGTTCGTCTGGCGGATGCCGCAGACGCGGTGAAGCGCATTCAGACAGAAGCCACTGCTGGACGTAAAACGGGCGGCTCGGTGGATCTGCTCTGGGTGAATGGCGAAAACTTCCGCACCTTAAAAGAGGCTAATTTACTGCAAACTGACTGGGCGGAAACGCTACCCAACTGGCGCTATGTCGACACACAGCTGCCGGTGCGAGAAGATTTTTCTGTGCCGACACAAGGTGCGGAATCGCCCTGGGGAGCCGCACAGCTGACATTTATCGCCCGACGCGATCAGACACCACAGCCACCGAAAACGCCACAATCCTTGCTGGAATTTGCCAAAGCCACCCCTGGTACGGTTACCTATCCGCGCCCACCGGACTTTACCGGCACCGCGTTTCTTGAACAGCTGCTGATTATGCTGACGCCCGATCCCGCTGCATTAAAAAAAGCGCCGGACGATGCCACTTTCGCCCGCGTCACTGCGCCATTGTGGCAATATCTTGATGCACTGCATCCGTATTTGTGGCGCGAAGGAAAGGATTTCCCGCCTTCGCCCGCGCGGATGGATGCTCTGCTGAAAGCCGGCACATTGCGCCTGTCGCTGACCTTTAACCCCGCACATGCGCAGCAAAAAATATCCAGCGGCGATTTACCCACCAGCAGTTACAACTTTGGCTTTAGCGAGGGAATGATTGGCAACGTGCATTTCGTCACCATTCCAGCCAACGCAACTGCCAGTGCTGCGGCAAAAGTCGTCGCCAACTTCCTGTTGTCACCTGAAGCACAACTGCGTAAAGCGGATCCCGCTGTCTGGGGCGATCCTTCGGTTCTCGATCTGCAAAAACTACCTGCCGGGCAGCGTGAAACATTGCAATCAAGAATGCCGCAGAATCTGCCGCCGGTACTGGCAGAACCGCATGCTGGTTGGGTAAATGCGCTGGAACAAGAATGGCTACGCCGTTACGGTACGCATTAATTTTTTTGCTGTGGGTGGTGATGGCGGTGATTTACGCACCGCTGGTTCCGTCGGCTTTCACGCTGATAACACCTGCCATGTCGCTGACGCACTGGCAGATGTTATTTGCCGATCCGCAGCTACCACAGGCATTACTGGCAACGCTGGTGTCGACAACCATCGCGGCGGTCGGCGCTTTGTTTATTGCCCTGCTGGTGATAGTAGCGCTATGGCCTGGGCCGAAATGGCAGCGTATGTGCGCCCGTCTGCCGTGGCTACTCGCCATCCCCCACGTGGCTTTTGCCACCAGCGCCCTGCTGCTGTTTGCTGACGGCGGCCTGGTTTATCAGTTTTTCCCTTTTCTCATTCCGCCGATGGACAAATTGGGTATCGGTCTGGGCCTCACCCTTGCGGTGAAAGAAAGCGCATTTCTGCTGTGGATCTTATCGGCAGCACTGAGTGAAAAACGCCTGGTGCAGCAAGTTATTGTACTGGATTCGCTGGGCTACAGCCGCTGGCAATGTCTGAACTGGTTGTTGTTGCCCTCCGTCGCGCCTGCGCTGGCAATGGCGATGCTGGCGATTGTCGCCTGGTCGCTTTCGGTCGTGGATGTAGCGATTATTCTTGGGCCTGGTAATCCACCGTCGCTGGCGGTAATTAGCTGGCAGTGGTTAACCCAGGGCGACATTGACCAACAAACAAAAGGCGCGCTTGCCAGCCTGCTGTTGATGCTGTTACTCACCGCCTACGTTTTGCTTGGTTATCTGCTATGGCGCGCCTGGCGATGCACGCTCCCCCGGGAAGATGGCATTCGCATGCCATCCACGCCTTTATTGCCAGGGAAGATGCTGGCGAAGTTGTTACCCTTAACTGGGGTGCTGTGTGTGATTCTGCTGGCGATCCTCGCGGATCAATCAACGATCAATCACGAGGCGCTGCTCAATAGCCTGACAATGGGACTGGTGGCGACACTCATCGCTTTGGTTCTGTTGCTGCTGTGGCTGGAATGGGGGCCACAACGTCGCCAGTTGTGGCTATGGTTGCCCATATTATTACCCGCCTTGCCACTGGTGGCAGGCCAGTACACGCTGGTGCTATGGCTCAACCTGGATAGTAGCTGGACGGCGGTGGTGTGGGGGCATCTGCTGTGGGTAATTCCGTGGATGTTGTTTATCCTGCAACCCGCCTGGCAGCGCATTGATTCACGGTTAATTTTGATTGCGCAAACACTGGGCTGGTCGCGTGTCAAAATCTTCTTTTACGTGAAATGTCCGCTGATGTTACGCCCTGCGCTGATTGCCTTCGCTGTCGGATTTTCAGTCAGTATTGCGCAGTATATGCCAACGCTGTGGCTGGGAGCCGGACGTTTCTCGACGCTCACCACCGAAGCGGTGGCACTAAGCAGCGGCGGCAGCAACGGTATTCTCGCCGCCCAGGCTTTATGGCAACTGCTATTGCCGCTTATTATTTTTGCCCTGACCGCGTTAGTCGCAAAATGGGTAGGTTATGTCAGACAAGGACTCCGCTAATGCTCTGCGTGAAAAATGTTTCGCTACGTTTACCAGAAAGCCGCTTGCTGACAAACGTTAACTTTACAGTCAATAAAGGTGACATTGTCACGTTAATGGGTCCCTCAGGCTGCGGTAAATCTACGCTGTTTTCATGGATGATTGGTGCGCTGGCCGGGCAATTTTCTTGTACAGGTGAGCTATGGCTCAATGATCAACGTATCGATACCCTGCCCACCGCCCGGCGTCAGATTGGCATTCTTTTCCAGGATGCACTGTTATTTGACCAGTTCAGCGTCGGACAAAATTTACTGCTGGCGCTACCGTCGACGCTCAAGGGGACTGACAGGCGCAATGCCGTGAAAGACGCGCTTGAGCGAGCGGGACTGGCTGAAACTTATCACCAGGATCCTGCGACATTATCAGGCGGTCAGCGAGCGCGGGTGGCCCTGCTGCGCGCCCTTCTCGCACAGCCAAAGGCATTATTGCTTGATGAACCGTTCAGCCGTCTTGACGTAGCTCTGCGCGATAATTTTCGTCAGTGGGTATTCAATGAAGTTCGCGAGCTGGCGATCCCCGTCGTTCAGGTAACCCACGATCTTCAGGATGTTCCTGCCGATAGTCCCGTTCTGGATATGACGCAGTGGTCAGAAAATTACAACAAACTGCGGTAACGCAAAGTTTTCCCCGATGTGTCAGTTCAGAATGGCGCACTCAAAACTACAATGTCGGGATTTTCGATGAAACGTGTTTCTCAAATGACCGCGCTGGCAATGGCTTTAGGGCTGGCTTGCGCTTCTTCGTGGGCCGCTGAACTGGCGAAGCCTCTTACACTTGACCAGCTTCAACAACAAAATGGCAAAGCGATTGATACTCGCCCCAGCGCGTTTTATAACGGCTGGCCACAAACCTTAAATGGCCCTTCCGGTCATGAACCTGCCGCCTTAAACCTTTCTGCAAGCTGGCTCGACAAAATGAGCACTGAGCAGCTCAACGAGTGGATCAAGCTACATAACCTGAAAACGGATGCCCCGGTGGCGCTGTACGGTAATGACAAAGATGTCGATGCCGTCAAAACGCGACTACAAAAAGCAGGCTTTACGCATATCTCTATCTTGAGTGATGCACTAAGCGAACCTTCCCGACTGCAAAAACTGCCTCACTTTGAACAGCTGGTATATCCGCAGTGGCTGCATGACCTGCAACAAGGTAAAGAAGTTACGGCGAAACCTGCGGGTGACTGGAAAGTGATCGAAGCGGCCTGGGGCGCACCTAAGCTTTACCTTATCAGCCATATTCCCGGCGCTGACTACATCGATACCAACGAAGTGGAAAGCGAACCGCTGTGGAACAAAGTTTCTGATGAACAGCTTAAAGCAATGCTGGCGAAGCACGGCATTCGTCATGACACCACGGTCATTCTGTACGGGCGTGATGTTTACGCCGCAGCGCGCGTGGCGCAAATTATGCTCTACGCTGGCGTGAAAGATGTCCGCCTTCTGGACGGCGGTTGGCAAACCTGGTCCGACGCAGGTCTGCCCGTTGAGCGCGGTACGCCACCGAAAGTGAAAGCGGAACCAGACTTCGGCGTGAAGATCCCTGCGCAACCACAACTGATGCTTGATATGGAGCAGGCTCGCGGGCTGCTGCATCGCCAGGATGCATCGCTGGTGAGCATTCGTTCGTGGCCAGAATTTATCGGTACGACCAGCGGTTACAGCTACATTAAACCAAAAGGTGAAATAGCCGGGGCACGTTGGGGACACGCAGGCAGCGACTCGACCCATATGGAAGATTTCCATAACCCAGATGGCACCATGCGCAGCGCCGATGATATTGCCGCTATGTGGAAAGCGTGGAATATCAAACCAGATCAGCAAGTTTCATTCTACTGCGGCACCGGCTGGCGCGCGTCTGAAACCTTTATGTACGCACGCGCCATGGGCTGGAATAACGTCTCCGTTTATGACGGTGGCTGGTACGAATGGAGCAGCGATCCGAAAAACCCGGTAGCAACCGGTGAACGCGGCCCGGACAGCAGCAAATAACATTGCAATTACTGACGCTGGAGCGACTTCAGCGTCAGATATCCACTCCAAATCCGCGTAAATGTTGTCATCCAACAAAGCGCGCCAAATATCCACGCAAACCACGGGAAATATTCCGGAAAGAGACAACTTAAAACAAACAGCAAAATCGTCTCGCTGCCTTCTGTTAACCCGCCCAGATAGTAAAACGATTTGTGCGCATAACCGGGATTATCAATCTGATGTTTCGCCGCCAGTGCAGCAAATGCGAGAAAACTGCTGCCCGTGCCGATAAACGCAAACAGCAGCCAGCCGCCCGCCAGCGCATTTTGTTCCGGTGCGGCGAGAATAAACCCGAACGGTACCAGCGCGTAAAAAAGAAAATCCAACGAAATATCAAGAAAGCCCCCCGCGTCGGTTAACCCTCTGCGCCGCGCCAGCGCACCGTCCAGACCATCAAGCAACCTGTTCAGTAAAATGGCAATCAGCGCCGCCAGATACCAGTCCAGTGCCAGAAACGGCAGTGCCAGCACGCCGATGGCAAATCCCACTAACGTTAAACCATCAGGTGTAATGCCAGGTTTATCCAGAACCCGCACGCACTGATGCAACAAAGGCTTAATTCGGGGATGAAGATGGCGGTCTAACACGGGTACTCCTTAAGAAATAAAACCCTTCAGCTCGGGCAACACTGCGGATATTATGGCATTTTTCCTGTATTCGACCGTGTGTAATTTATGGAAATGATTGATGTTGTTGCCGCCATTATCGAACGGGATGGCAAAATTTTAATCGCGCAACGCCCTGCGCATAGCGATCAAGCGGGATTATGGGAATTTGCTGGTGGTAAAGTCGAACCAGGAGAAAGCCAGCCGCAGGCGCTGATACGCGAGCTGCGTGAAGAGCTCGGTATCGATGCTATCATCGGGAAATATGTAGCCAGCCACCAGCGGGAAGTTTCAGGGCGTATTATCAATCTTCATGCCTGGCACGTACCCGACTTCCACGGGACGTTACAGGCACATGAGCATCAGGCTTTGGTCTGGTGCTCACCTGAAGAGGCGATGCAATATCCGCTGGCCCCTGCTGACATTCCACTATTAAAGGCGTTTATGGCTTTACGCGCCGCCAGACCAGCGGATTAGTGCTAATGGTTTTATCATCCCGCTGGCATTGCAGCAGTATTCCCTCGGCTTTAATCACTGCCCCTTCGGAATAGTTTTGATCCTGATAAACGCAGCACTGGTTACAGGGCTGCGCTGACTGTCCGCCAGAATTAAACACTTCCGGCGGCACATTTACCTGCACATCCGGACGATAATTCTGATTAGCCAGCGCAAAAAACGGGAATACCAACGCTACGGCGAGCAATGCTCGATTCACAAGAAACTCCTTATATTTCGTTGTCTCTGCTACTGATAACGGTAACCTGGCGGGAAAACTTTAGCGTCTGGTTGCCGGATGCGACGTGAATGCCTTATCCACCAAATGTCCCCATTTTGGTAGGCCGAAGAAGATGTATCCGACATTAGGCGGCGTTTATAAATTCCTCACATTATTAATTTGCTTTCCGGTGCCATTTTTTACTTGCTTACCGTCACATTCTTGATGGTATAGTCGAAAACTGCAAAACAAACAACATACGCACAATCGTCTTAATATATAAGGGTTTTATATCTATGGATCAGACATATTCTCTGGAGTCATTCCTCAACCATGTACAAAAGCGCGACCCGAATCAAACCGAGTTCGCGCAGGCCGTTCGTGAAGTAATGACTACTCTCTGGCCTTTTCTTGAACAAAATCCCCAATATCGCCAGATGTCATTACTGGAGCGCCTGGTTGAACCGGAGCGCGTGATCCAGTTTCGCGTGGTATGGGTTGACGATCGCAACCAGGTGCAGGTCAACCGAGCATGGCGCGTCCAGTTCAGCTCCGCCATCGGTCCGTACAAAGGCGGTATGCGTTTCCACCCGTCAGTTAACCTCTCAATTCTCAAATTCCTCGGCTTCGAGCAAACCTTCAAAAATGCCCTGACTACCCTGCCGATGGGCGGTGGTAAAGGTGGCAGCGATTTCGACCCGAAAGGGAAAAGCGAAGGCGAAGTGATGCGTTTCTGCCAGGCACTGATGACTGAACTGTATCGCCACCTGGGCGCGGATACCGACGTTCCGGCAGGTGATATCGGCGTTGGAGGTCGTGAAGTTGGCTTTATGGCAGGGATGATGAAAAAGCTGTCTAACAATACCGCCTGCGTCTTCACCGGTAAGGGTCTTTCTTTTGGCGGCAGTCTGATTCGCCCGGAAGCCACCGGTTACGGTCTGGTTTATTTCACTGAAGCGATGCTGAAACGCCACGGTATGGGTTTTGAAGGAATGCGCGTTTCCGTTTCTGGCTCCGGCAACGTCGCCCAGTACGCTATCGAAAAAGCGATGGAATTTGGCGCTCGCGTGGTCACGGCATCAGACTCCAGCGGCACAGTGGTTGATGAAAGCGGATTCACAAAAGAGAAACTGGCGCGTCTTATCGAAATCAAAGCCAGCCGCGATGGTCGCGTTGCCGATTACGCCAAAGAGTTTGGTCTGGTCTATCTCGAAGGCCAACAGCCGTGGTCTGTGCCGGTTGATATCGCCCTGCCTTGCGCCACCCAGAACGAACTGGACGTAGATGCCGCGCATCAGCTTATCGCCAATGGCGTTAAAGCCGTCGCCGAAGGGGCAAATATGCCAACCACCATCGAAGCGACTGAACTGTTCCAGCAGGCAGGCGTACTGTTTGCTCCGGGTAAAGCGGCTAATGCTGGCGGTGTAGCAACATCGGGCCTGGAAATGGCGCAAAACGCTGCGCGTCTGGGCTGGAAAGCCGAGAAAGTTGACGCCCGTTTGCATCACATCATGCTGGATATCCACCATGCCTGTGTTGAGCATGGTGGTGAAGGTGAGCAAACCAACTACGTGCAGGGCGCGAACATTGCCGGTTTTGTGAAGGTTGCCGATGCAATGCTGGCGCAGGGTGTGATTTAAATCATTAGCGCCGCATCAGGCATCTGCCGGATGCGGCGTGAACGCCTTATCCGGCCTACGAAAGGTGCTGTATCAGTGAGTTGGGATTCAGGCATCCGACCTTTATGTTATCACTCCACTGCCCGCTTCATCTGCTGGCGGACTTTTTTTCGCACTACGTTTACGCGGAGCAGCCTTTTTCTTATCAGCACTGCCACCACTGCCCGGAGCCACTATGCCGCGAAACTGCCGCACCGGCGTACGTTTGGCTTGATCAATTAGCTGATATAGCGTCCCCACCAGCGGCTGCATAAAGTCCTGATAGCGACACTGCTTTTCGCTGATTTGCGTCAGCACCGATTCCCAGTGCGCGGTCATGTCCGGTCGCGTAGCCATTTCTGGCAGCGAATGGAATAACGCTTTTCCGGCGTCGGTGGAGTGGATATAGCGCCCTTTTTTGGTCAGGAAACCACGCTTGAACAACAGTTCAATAATCCCGGCACGCGTTGCTTCTGTCCCCAGACCATCGGTCGCACGAAGGATCTTTTTCAGATCTTTGTCCTGCACAAAGCGCGCGATCCCGGTCATCGCGGAGAGCAGTGTTGCATCGGTAAAATGGCGTGGCGGCTGGGTTTGCCGCTCTACCACTTCACCTTTTTCACACAGCAACTCATCGCCTTTCGCGACTACAGGCAGTGGCGTGCCGTCGTTTTCTTCATCGCGCTCTTTGCTGCCTAACAGCGTGCGCCAGCCTGCTTCGGCAAGAAAACGGGCTTTAGCGACAAATTTGCCTTTGGCTATTTCCAGTTCGATAACACACTTGCGGAACACCGCATCCGGGCAGAACTGCATCAGGTATTGACGAGCAATCAGGTTATAGACCTTCGATTCGTTCTCCGTCAGGTTGATGGCAGAACTACGCGCGGTCGGGATAATGGCGTGGTGAGCATCGACCTTTTTGTCATCCCAGCAGCGGTTGCGTAAATTCGGGTCAACCACCGGCTGCGGCAATAGCCCCGGTGCATGAACGCTGATGGCATTCATCACCGCGTGGCGTCCGGCAAAATGTTCTTCTGGCAAATAACGACAATCGGAACGCGGATAAGTGATTAGCTTGTGCGTTTCGTATAGCTTCTGGCAGATATCAAGCACGTTCTGCGCACTCAGACCAAAGCGTTTTGCCGCTTCAATCTGCAACGCCGAAAGCGAAAACGGCAGCGGCGCGGATTCTGATTCCCGTTTATCGTTATAGCTGGTGACAATAGCCGGTTGACCGCTGATGCGGTTAACCACATGCTCCGCCAGCGGGCGATGCAATAAACGCCCTTCTTCATCCTGGTACGGCTCGCACGCTTCGCTAGGCTGCCAGATGGCGGTAAATCGTTCATCGGCAGGCGTCACAATGTGCGCTTTGACTTCAAAGAAATCTTTTGCCACGAAGTTTTCTATTTCTTCATCGCGCCGCACCACCAGCCCAAGAACGGGAGTCTGTACGCGCCCAACAGAAAGCACACCCTGATAGCCAGCATTGCGACCGAGAATGGTATACGCGCGGGTCATATTGATACCGTATAGCCAATCGGCACGCGCTCGCGCCAGTGCAGAAACGCATAGCGGTACAAACTCGCTATTGGAGCGAAGACGATCGATCGCCCGCTCAACCGCCTGCGGGTTCAGGTCGTTGATCAAGCAACGCTGAACTTGCTGGCGCTTTTCCGGTGCCAGTTGCAGGTAGTCCAGCACTTCATCCACCAGCAATTGCCCTTCACGATCCGGGTCACCGGCATGAACAATTTCGCTGGCTTCATGCAGAAAGCGTTTAATGACGTTAAGTTGTTTGGTTACGGAGGGGCGCGGTTGCAGTTGCCACTTTTCCGGGACAATCGGCAAATCCGCCAGATTCCAGCGCGCATAGCGGCTGTCGTAGACGTCTGGCTGCGCCTGCTCAAGCAGGTGACCGATACACCAGGTCACCACCTGACCATTGCCGCACTCGATAAAGCCATCGCCTTTACGGTGCGGTTTGGGCAGGACATCAGCAATAGCGCGTGCCAGACTCGGTTTTTCGGCTATAAACAACCGCATTGAATTAACGGATCTCAACCATGGCACGACCGCCACGCGCAGGCACCAGCTCGCCAATCGCCGTCAGTTCAATGCCAAACTCGGCTGCGGTAGCTTTGACTTCATTTTCAGCTTCCGGCATAACCGCCAGCAGCAAGCCACCTGAAGTTTGCGGATCGCACAACAGATCGCGCACTTCACGCGGCATTTCGCCCATCAAATGTCCGTAGCTGGCAAAGTTGCGTTCGGTGCCACCCGGCACAGCGCCCAGTTTAATGTACTCTTCCACGCCCGGCAGTTTCGGGATCGCTTCATAATCGACGCGAGCCTGCACGCCTGCCCCCTGGCACATTTCGCTCAAATGGCCCAGCAGACCAAAACCGGTGACGTCGGTCATCGCTTTTACGCCTTCAATGTTGGCAAATGACGCACCTGCGATATTCATCCGGCACATCACTTCCGTCGCCAGCCCCTGATGCTCTGGTTTGAGCAGTGATTTTTTCTCAGCCGTGGTGAGAACGCCAATCCCCAGAGGTTTCGTCAGGAACAGTTTGCATCCGGCTTGTGCGGTACTGTTTTTCTTCACTCGCTCGGTCGGTACGATCCCCGTAACCGCCAGACCAAAAATCGGCTCCGGCGCATCGATGGAGTGACCGCCAGCCAGCGCAATACCCGCCTGACGACATGCATAGCGTCCACCTTCAGTCACTTCGCGGGCAATTTCCGGGGAAAGTTTATTAATCGGCCAGCCAAGGATCGCAATGGCCATAATCGGTTTGCCGCCCATCGCGAAGATATCGCTGATGGCGTTAGTCGCCGCAATGCGACCAAAATCGAAAGGATTATCAACGATCGGCATAAAGAAATCGGTGGTGCTGATGACACTGGTGCCATTACCAAGATCGTATACTGCCGCATCGTCGCGGGTTTCGTTTCCCACGAGCAAATTCGGATCAACAAACTTCGCCTGCTCGCTGTGCAGAATGGTTTCCAACACTTTTGGGGAAATTTTACAGCCGCAACCTGCTCCGTGGCTGTATTGGGTCAAACGAATCGAGTTCTCGCTCATGGACATCTCCTGTCAATGCAATCCGGGTATGGTAACCTTCATTCCGTGAAGTGATAAGTGAGAGTGTCTGAATTCCTGCGCCTTTGCTCATAATCCAGACAGTTTTGCGAAAATTATCAAAAATAAGTCACAAACGGCGTCGGATCCGGAACGTTAATCGACGTTGACGCTTTCAATTGCGGCGTGCCGAGATAGAGAAAGCCGACAATTTTATCCTGCTCCCGACAACCGAACGCCTCGCGCACCACCGGACTTTCGGTTAACCCGCCACTACGCCAGATGCCGCCAAAGCCCTGGGCAACCGCCGCCATTTGCATCGCCATAACCGTGCAACCTGCTGACATCTCCTGCTCCCAACGCGGGACTTTATGATTTTCTTCACATTTCGCCACCACGGTGATGATGAGCGGCGCACGGAACGGGGCATTACGGGCTTTGTCGATAGCTTTATCATCACTACCCGCAGCAATTGCACCCTGTTGCAGCACGGTACTGAAACGTTCGCGGCCTTCCCCTTCAATCACAAAAAAATGCCACGGTTGCATGGACTTATGGTCCGGTGCACGCATTCCGGCACGCAGGATATTTTGCAGTTGTTCGCCAGTCGGCGCAGGTTCAGCCAGACGTGAGGCGCTTCGGCGGTTGATCAATAGTTCGAGTGCATCCATTTGATTAACTCCTGTCATGATGTTTATTCACAAAATTAACACGAGAGTGGATTTTGTTACAGCACAGTCCGCGATTCCTGCTGACAAGTGCCGGTTGGGTCATTACGATAACCACATCTATTGCACCTGCAACAGGTGTGACCTTTAGTCTGGGAGAATACATGCGAACCCTTTGGCGATTTATTGCCGGATTTTTTAAATGGACGTGGCGTCTGCTCAATTTTGTCCGTGAAATGGTACTTAACCTGTTCTTTATTTTCCTCGTGCTGGTTGGCGTGGGGATCTGGATGCAGGTCAGTAGTAGCGATACCAAAGAAACCGCCGGTCGTGGCGCATTACTGCTCGATATTTCAGGCGTGATCGTCGATAAGCCCGACAGTTCGCAGCGGTTTAGTAAGTTAAGCCGCCAGCTGCTTGGCGCTAGTTCCGATCGTCTGCAGGAAAATTCGCTGTTTGATATCGTGAACACGATTCGCCAGGCTAAAGATGACCGGAATATCACCGGTATCGTGATGGATCTGAAAAACTTTGCGGGCGGCGATCAACCTTCCATGCAATATATTGGTAAGGCTCTGAAAGAGTTTCGTGACAGCGGTAAACCGGTTTATGCCATTGGTGAGAACTATAGCCAGGGGCAATATTACCTCGCCAGTTTCGCCAACAAAATTTGGCTGTCCCCGCAAGGCGTGGTTGATCTGCACGGTTTTGCCACCAACGGTCTGTACTACAAATCGTTGCTGGATAAGCTGAAAGTTTCCACCCATGTGTTCCGCGTGGGTACGTATAAATCTGCCGTTGAACCGTTTATTCGTGATGATATGTCCCCGGCGGCTCGCGAAGCCGATAGCCGTTGGATTGGCGAACTGTGGCAAAACTATCTCAACACCGTTGCCGCTAACCGCCAGATCTCTGCCCAGCAGGTATTCCCTGGGGCGCAAGGGTTACTTGCTGGCTTAACCGAAACGGGCGGCGATACTGCGAAGTACGCGCTGGACAACAAACTGGTCGACGCGCTGGCAACGAATGCCGAAATTGAAAAAGCCTTGACCAAAGAGTTTGGCTGGAGCAAGGCTGATAAAAATTATCGCGCCATCAGTTATTACGATTACGCCCTGAAAACTCCGGCAGATACCGGCGACAGCATCGGTGTCGTCTTCGCTAATGGCGCGATTATGGATGGCGAAGAAACTCAGGGGAATGTTGGCGGCGATACGACTGCGGCACAAATCCGTGACGCTCGCCTTGATCCGAAAGTGAAAGCGATCGTTCTGCGCGTAAACAGCCCTGGCGGAAGCGTAACGGCTTCTGAAGTGATTCGCTCTGAACTGGCAGCTGCCAGAGCCGCTGGCAAGCCTGTGGTTGTGTCAATGGGCGGTATGGCGGCATCCGGTGGTTACTGGATCTCCACGCCGGCCAATTACATTGTGGCTAACCCGAGCACCCTGACCGGTTCTATCGGGATCTTCGGCGTGATCACCACTGTAGAAAACAGCCTTGATTCGATTGGTGTACATACCGATGGCGTGTCTACATCACCACTGGCAGATGTTTCCATCACTAAATCACTGCCACCCGAAGTGCAGCAGATGATGCAATTGAGCATTGAGAACGGCTATAAACGCTTTATCACGCTGGTTGCTGATTCGCGTAATTCGACGCCAGAGCAGATTGATAAAATCGCCCAGGGTCATGTCTGGACCGGTCAGGATGCAAAAGCGAATGGGCTGGTCGATAGTCTCGGTGATTTCGATGATGCAGTTGCCAAAGCGGCTGAACTGGCAAAACTGAAACAATGGCATCTGGAATATTACGTCGATGAACCGACCTTCTTCGACAAGGTGATGGACAACATGTCAGGTTCAGTACGGGCAATGCTGCCAGATACGCTCCAGGCCATGCTGCCTGCGCCGCTGGCCTCAGTCGCTTCAACCGTTAAAAGCGAAGGCGACAAGCTGGCGGCCTTTAACGATCCGCAAAACCGTTACGCGTTTTGCCTGACCTGCGCCAACGTGCGTTAATTCCTGCAAATATGTGGCCGATATGTTGTCGGCCACACTCCTGAACCGGACTGTCTTTCACTCCCTCTCTCCACTACATTCCCTTGCTCATTTAGCATCTGTCATGGAGTCATCAGTGAATAAGGCACCCTCTTTAATTGCCGCTATTGTCCTCGGACTGGGGATCAGCGCCTGTGGTTATTTTGTTGGCGATGGTGTTAAACATCTAAAAACCAACAACCGTTATGTGAACGTGCGGGGGCTTTCAGAAAAAGAAGTTCGCGCAGATACGGCTGAATTAACAATTGCTATCAACTTTAAGGGTAATGTTCCTGGCGAACTGTTCCCGAAACTTGAAGATGCGCAGAAAAAGATTGTTGCCGAATTCCACGCTCAGGGGATTAACGACAAAGAGATCAACGTGGGTCAATGGACAAGTAAGCGAACGGATGCCTTTTACCTCAAAGATGATCCGACGATGCCACGCTATAACGCTGACGGGTCTGTTACGATAAAAACGCATAACGTTGCTGCCGTCGAAAAAATCGTCGCTAAATTAAACGACCTGCAAATCGCCACAGATGGCGCGATCGCTGATAGCAAAATCGCCTACCGCTTTAATGGTATTGGCGCAGTTCGCGCGGAGATGATTGCTGCCGCAACGAAAGACGCACGTAACGCAGCATTACAGTTTGCGACGGATTCAGGTAGTCAGGTGGGGTCCATTAGCGATGCGTCACAAGGCGTGTTCCAGATTTTCGCCAGTGGCAGTGACGAAGATGATCCCTCGGCGATTAACAAAACGGTGCGTGTAGTCACGACCGTAACCTATGCGTTGCAGGATTAACCATTTTTCTCCGGCGGAACGCTAATCCCTCTGTTCCGCCGGGCTTTTCTCATATCCACAGAGTATCCAGGTGCGCTTGCTGCCCCTCACGTATATACTTTTGCTCTTTCGGTATCATTCATATCAATATCATGCAAAAGAAATCAATTTACGTTGCCTACACGGGCGGGACCATCGGGATGCAGCGTTCCGAGCAGGGATATATTCCGGTGTCGGGCCATCTACAACGCCAGCTGGCGCTGATGCCAGAGTTCCATCGCCCGGAGATGCCGGATTTCACCATTCATGAATACACGCCGCTGATGGATTCTTCTGATATGACGCCAGAGGACTGGCAGCATATTGCTGAAGATATTAAAGCGCACTATGACGAGTACGATGGTTTTGTCATTCTGCACGGCACCGACACGATGGCGTATACCGCCTCTGCGCTGTCGTTCATGCTGGAGAACCTCGGAAAACCGGTTATTGTGACAGGGTCACAAATCCCATTAGCCGAGTTACGCTCTGACGGACAAATCAATTTGCTGAATGCGTTGTACGTTGCGGCGAACTATCCCATCAACGAAGTCACACTCTTTTTTAATAATCGCCTGTATCGCGGCAACCGCACCACCAAAGCCCATGCCGATGGTTTTGATGCCTTCGCGTCACCAAACCTTCCACCGTTACTGGAAGCGGGTATTCATATTCGCCGTTTAAATACACCGCCCGCCCCACACGGCACTGGTGAGCTGATCGTTCATCCGATTACACCACAGCCGATCGGCGTAGTGACGATTTATCCGGGGATTTCTGCCGACGTCGTACGTAACTTCCTGCGTCAACCGGTTAAGGCGTTGATTCTGCGCTCTTATGGCGTGGGTAATGCGCCGCAAAACAAAGCATTCCTGCAAGAATTACAAGAAGCCAGCGATCGCGGAATTGTGGTGGTTAACCTGACACAATGCATGTCCGGTAAAGTCAATATGGGCGGTTATGCCACCGGTAACGCCCTCGCCCATGCCGGTGTTATTGGCGGTGCGGATATGACCGTAGAAGCCACGCTAACCAAACTGCACTACCTGCTCAGCCAGGGACTGGATACCGAAACCATTCGCAAGGCCATGAGCCAAAACCTGCGCGGCGAACTGACGCCGGATGATTAAGGAGACTGTAATGCCCCAACGCGCTCTGTTACTGGTCGATTTACAAAATGATTTCTGCGCTGGCGGTGCGCTGGCTGTTGCCGAAGGCGATAGCACGGTTGATGTTGCTAATGCCCTGATAAGTTGGTGCAAAGCACGCGGTGAAGCGGTCGTCGCCAGTCAGGACTGGCATCCGGCCAATCACGGCAGCTTCGCCAGCCAGCAAGGTGTAGAGCCTTATACACAGGGTCAGCTTGATGGCCTACCGCAAACCTTCTGGCCCGATCACTGTGTGCAACACAGCGAAGGTGCAGCGTTGCACCCTCTGCTGGCGCAAAAGTCGATTGATGCCGTGTTTCACAAAGGCGAAAATCCTTTAGTCGACAGTTACAGTGCCTTTTTTGATAACGGGCGGCGGCAGAAAACCGAGCTCGATGGCTGGTTGCGCGACCATGAAATCAATGAACTGATCATTATGGGGCTGGCTACGGACTATTGCGTGAAGTTTACCGTCCTGGACGCGTTACAGTTAGGTTATAAGGTGAACGTGATTACCGATGGCTGTCGCGGTGTGAATATCCAGCCACAGGACAGTGCGCACGCGTTTATGGAGATGTCAGCCGCTGGGGCAACATTGTACACGCTGGCAGACTGGGAAGAGACGCAGGGATAAAATTAGTCAGATCCATCTCTGGCCTACAATTCCTTAATTACATCGTAGGCCAGATAAACACGCCAGCTGCGTCTGGCAATTGACACAATCAGCGAAAATTCAATTCACACCAGAAATTCGTTCCAGCGACACCTTTCGCGTTTCGATGCCAAAAATGGAGAGGACCAGCGCACATAACACCAACATGACACCAAGCACCATAAAGACCGTTATCGAACCATAATGCGTTAATAACGCCGCGACGCCATACGGAGTGAAGACCGCGACGATTCGTCCTACTGCATTAACAAATCCCGAGCCGCGCAGGCGTAAATGGGTTGGCCAAAGTTCCGGGATATACACCGCCGACGCGAAACAAACATACATATAAAGAAAGAAGATCATCACCAGGCCATAGCCTAAAATAGCCCATTCTGTAGTTTGTATTGAATATATATATCCCAACACAGCAATAATTATAAGCAAAGACGAACCAAATAATCGGCGAGGAAAGTGATCAATAACTAATGCAGCCATAAATATTCCAACCGGAGCACCAATCATAATAACAGCGGTCATTAATATCGATTTATCAACATCAATACCAGAATTAACAAATATGGTAGGTATCCATACGGTGATAGTATAAAGCGAAATATTCATTGCAATTAAAACCGTAATCGCGACTAACGTGCGCCGCAACATCTCGCCTTTAAATAGCAACCAAAAAGTACCACTGATTTCATGACTCCGACTTTCGCTTTGCCTCAAAGCAAGTGGTGGTAGATGAATACCCTTCTCTTTTTCGATTTGCTGCTCTACTTCACGAAGTTGCCTTTCTGCTCCCGGTAATTGTCCAATACCCGCCAGCCAACGAGGCGACTCAATAAAATATTTACCAGAGAGTAACCATGCTAATATTATCCCAATACCGCCCAGCAGAAACATTATGCGCCAACTGAAGAAAGCGATAACGACAACGCCAATCGCCGCTGACAACATGGGCGACCAGTTGCCGACAAATGAGAGTCGCGCGGACCATTTTCCACGAACCAGAGCGGGAATAAACTCAGTAAATGAAGCATAGCCAACCATAATCAGCGCCCCCATTCCTGTCCCCATAAGGAAGCGAAAGAAGATGAGCCAGTACATATCAGGGACGAAAGAAGCGCCTGTCGCCGCAATACCGACAATCAGAAGGTTCATGCGAAATGCCCGACGCCGTCCACAGTAATCACCAATGAATCCACCGGCAAGCGAACCGATGAAATAACCAAACATCAATGCCGACGTAAAAGCAGCATTGAGGAAATTATTTGACCATCCATTGCTTACCAGCTTTGCTAAAACAACATTACCTGAATAACTTAAAAAACCAGTTAATAACAGACTAAAGCTGATTATGCCAAATATACGATAATGAAACCGGGCCAAAGGCAGGCGGTCCAGTCTTGCGCCAATTTGATCATATTGTTCCATTTGGTGCCTCGAATTTTGCTAAAAAAGGTAGCAATTGCGGCAAACTCACTTGCCGCATTTTTATCATCATTTTATTTCACGGGCGCTGGAACAAATAACATTGACAACGTGTGTTTAAGCTACCACACAAGCTGGATATTATTGTCTTTGCAAAACTCTTCCCATTCTGCACCCGGTGATTTATCAGTTATTATGTAATTAATATGACTAAAGTCAGCTAACTGAACAAAAGCTTTGCGATCAAACTTGGAGTGATCGACTAATAACGCAACTTCTGTCGCCTGGCGGATCATTGTCTTTTTGATTTCAGCTTCAGCTTCGTTCGAGTCCAGTGCGCCGCTGTTAATATCAAGACCTTTACAACTCATTACCATAATATCGACGTGATAACGACTGATGATCTCTTTAGTAATTCGTCCTTGCAGAGAAAGCGTGTTTTTGTTCAGTTCCCCACCGGTTGAAACAACTTTAATTTCTGACTGAGCCAGAACATGAATAGCTTCTGCCGAGTTGGTTAGCAACGTCAGATCACTACGGTCCTGCAACAATTTGAGCAATTCCATAACGGTACTACTGGAATCGGCTGCCATCGTCGTTTTATTGTCGATAAACGGCAGCGCCTTGCGAGCAATAAGCTGCTTCTCTTCATAAAACGACGAAGCTCGCTTATAGAAATGGATATTTTCCGTCAGCATCGCTGTATTTAAAACAGCGCCACCATAAGTTCTGGTCAAAAAGCCTTCATCTTCCAGCTTCTCAAGATCGCGGCGAATAGTTTCTTCGGTTACCTGAAAAATCGAGCTCAAATTCGAAACCGTTACTTTTTTATCGTTGGCAACCATCTGTTTAATTGCCTGAATCCTGTCTTTTGCCGCCACGATTACACCCCTGTCTCTTTTTACATCACATTAGCGCGATTATCGCATAAGCGATGTTTACTTTCAAAGTAACCTGTTTGAATCACAGATTTTCATCACAGTTTTCACAGAAACAGAGGTGGATCGTGTGGGGTAGTTAACGCTCCAGGGCCTCTGCCATTTCCCTCATCAATGTTGCGTCTGCATCCGATAAGTTGATATTCAGCGCCGCCACATTTTCACGTACCTGTTCAGGCGCAGTTGCTCCGCTAAGAATGGAGATTAAATCGCTCTGTTTTAATATCCACGCCAGCGCCAGAGTAGGAATTGTGCACTGATAACGCGCACAAAGTGGCCGCCACTGTTCAAGCATATCAATCACTTTGAGCATGTTTTCACGCTGGAACCAAACTTTATTTGCCCGTGCGCCGCCTGGAATATAATCGCGAGTGATGGTACCTGTCAGCAGCCCCTGCTCTAACGGTGAATAGACCTGAACCACAATGCCGTTATCCCGACATAGCGGCAGCAATTCGTTTTCCATTGCCCGATCGAGGATGCTATATTTCGCCTGAATAATATCCAGCTCACCATATCGCAGATATTCGCGTATATGATCAGCTTCGACATTAGCAGCGCCTATCGAACGAATCTTCCCCTCAGCCTTCAGCTCATTAAGTACTGCTACGGTTTCTGCAATCGGCGTAAAACAAGGCGGCACCGACTGCCAGTGCGTCATGTAAATATCGATGTAGTCAATGCCGAGACGTTGCAAGCTGGCATCGACTTCTTCGCGGATAGATTCAGGAGAGAGGTTTTTGTACAACTGACGATCGCCGACTTTGTTGAATAAACTGCCTTCTCGTTCCCAGACAATACCGCATTTCGTTTCGACGACAATTTGTTCGCGTGGCAATTGTTTTAACGCCTGGCCGACAATAACTTCACTATTGCCAAAGTTATATCCTGGCGCAGTATCAATCAGGTTAATACCGCAACGATGAGCTTCAATAATCGTATCAATACAAATTTGCCGATCGAGATCGCCATTCCATGCAGGACCACCGCCAATGGCCCATGTCCCCAACCCCATCCGTGAAAGCGTTATATCCGTTGTGCCTAAAGGTATCATTTTCATTGGCCTTCATTACCCTTCATATTCTTCCAGCAATTGTTCGACCAGCTTTCTGTTTTTCACACCGGTGGTGGCACCAACACTCAGTACCGATATAGCTGCCGTTGCATTGGCAAAGCGCGCGCATTCACGCAGTTCTTTACCTTCCAGCAGTGCCGCAATAAAACCTGAAGCAAAGTTATCGCCCGCACCAATGGTGTCGATGGCCGTAATTCCCGCTACTGCTGGTACCGTCATCGTCATTTCACCACGCTTGATAAAGCAGCCGTTTTTACCCGTCTTAATTACTACCGTTTTTACACCGCACTCAAGAAAGCAGTCAGCAATTTCATCCAACGTCTCTTTTCCGGTGAGTAATTTTGCCTCGGCAAAATTTGGAAACAAATAATCGACATAACGCAATGCTTCGCGAATATCATCCAGTGTTTCATTCAGACGAGGCTTGATCATATCGGCACAAATGATCATCTGCCGGGCTTTCGCTTGCGTAAAAATTTCAGTTAGCGCTTTACCATCCAATAGTGGACTGTTGAATATACTGGCTAGCGATAATAACTTTGCCTGAGAAAACCGTACAAAGTCGACATCATTAATATTCAATTTCCACAAACTGCCGTTGCGATTAGTGATAAATGTCCGCTCGCCATCCTCCGTTACAAGTCCAACGTTAATAGAGGTATCTACGCTGACGTCCTGTTTCAGGCTTTGAATATCAATATTCTCTTTGCAACAATGGTCGAGAATAAATTGTCCTGCGGCATCTTTACCAATGCGGCTCATTAATGCCGTGCGATGCCCAAGGCGAGAAATAATCGTTGCTTCATTGATTGCGTCTCCTCCCGTGGTCATTGCTATTCTTTCAAGCGGATAAGAATCTACGTCAAAAATTTTTTTACTGACCGGCTGTAATGGAATATCAACGATAGCGCCACCTATACATATAACTTCAAGATTGTCCATTACATTATTCCGCCTTGCCGTCTGAACCAAATAATTTGATTTTTTCTAATGCCCTTTCTTTAACTGCTTTACGGACTTCTCGCTCCAGGTGCAAGAAAGGCTGATCCTGATTTTCTTTCACTGCCACCATTGCGGCCTGGCACAGTTCAGTATGAATATTGATTTTCGCTATACCCAATGAAATCGCGGTTTTAATATCAGCATCACTGATCCCCGATGCGCCATGTAAAACCAGCGGAACAGAAACGGCATCGCGCACGCGTTTGACGACCTCAAAGTTCAATTGTGGCTCTGACGTATAAACCCCATGCTGGTTGCCAATGGCGACAGCCAATGAGTCACAGCCCGTGCGTTCAACAAATTCTGCGGCCTGGTCAGGATCGGTATAGTGATAGCCCGCCAGCGCTTCCTCATAAACGGTTTCATTACCGACATGTCCTAATTCCGCCTCTACCGGAATACCCAGCGGATGGAAGAAATCAACAGCCTCTTTGGTTAAACGAATATTTTCTTCGAAATCAAACGCGGATGCATCGCGCATTAAGGAGTTCATTCCATGAGTCCAGGCGTTATGGATAATTTCCATACTCCGGCCATGATCCCAGTGGGTAATTACCGGTACCGTTGCTTTTTGTGCCATTGATACCATCATATGCGAGAAATCTTCGAATGAGGTATTTCCGACAAATCCCGTACCAAAAGAAATAATAACCGGTGATTTTGCTTCTTCTGCTGCGTCGATAACCCCCATTAACATTTCAGCATTCCATACATTAAAATGGGCAATAGCATAATGTTTATTGGTGGCATCATTTTCCCAAAATCTGATATCTGCTAGCATATTCCGTTCTCCCGTAGTAATTAATCGCTAAGTTTAATAACGCCTTTAATAATGTCGCATTTGTTGTTAACCGACTCTTCAAATGCCTGTTGTACATCCTGGTAATCGTAAATATGCGTTACCATCGATTTCACATCGAATCGCCCTGATGAAATAGCTTCAATCGTGACCGGATAACGGTTGGCATAGCGGAAAACCGTCTGGATGGTGACTTCCCGATTGATTTTGAGAAAGTTGATGGCCGAATCGCCGGGTACTGTGCCGACAATCATAATTTTTCCACCGCGCATCACCAGATAGGGAGCTTGTTTTACCGTTACCGCAGAACCCGCAGTTTCAAAAACAATATCTGCGCCCATGTCTTCGGTAAATTGCTGACAGCACGCAATAGTGTCTTGTTTAGCGCCATTGATGACCATTGCCGCGCCAAGCTGTTCCGCCATTGCCAGACGTTTTTCCAGCACATCAACGACGGCAATTTCTGTTGCTCCCAGGCATTTGCACGCTTGCAACGTCATCAAACCAATACAACCTGCTCCCAGAATAATTATCTTCTTACCCGGTTTAACATCTGCCAGCATGGCGGCGTGCATCCCGACCGCCGCAGGCTCCACCAGCGCCCCTTCCATCGTGTCCATATTGTCGGGCAGTTTGTAAGTAAAGCTCTCCGGATGACACAGATAGTGCGTTAATGCGCCGCGGTAGTTCGGTTGTGTCGCCATAAAATCAACGTCCGGACAGATGTTATATTTGCCTTCCAGACAGTAACGACAGTGACCGCAAGGAACGCCAGGTTCGATATTTACCCGATCCCCCGGTTTAAATTTGCGCACGCGGCTTCCCACAGCCACAACCGTCCCGGCGCATTCATGACCAAGGCCAATTTCTTGATTTGGGTCTTTAGGCGGAATAAACGGGCCTGATTCAAAACCATGTACATCTGAACCACAAATACCGACATATTCTACTTTAATCAAAACTTCATCTTCTTTAGGCACAGGTATTTCCGCTGAAATAATTTTCATTGTGCCCGGTACCTGCAATATTGCTTTTGAATTTTTCATTTTGAATCCACCAGTATTATTTATTGGCTACTGCATCAATACTTAAACTTTCAACGGAGACACCTTTGGTTTCAATTCCAATGGTGGCGATAGCAATTGCGACAATAATTGAAACCGCCCCCAGAAGAATAAAGACACCCGTTACGCCATAACTACTGAGCAGCACTGCAACGGCATAAGGTGCGGCAATACCACTGATTCGCCCTACCGCATTCGCCAGACCGGAGCCACGGAGTTTGGCCTCTGTCGGCCAGATCTCAGGGACATACACTGCTGAGGCATAGCAAACGTACATATAGACGAAAGTAATCAGGAAGAAACCAATCAACGTTATGAGCAACATACTGGTTTGCAGTGAATAGATATATCCGAGCACCGCAATCAGAATTAATAGCCCAACACCCATTGTTTTGCGCGGAATTTTATCCATCACCAACATAGCAATAAAAATGCCAAACGGCGCGCCAAACATACTCATAGTATTTAAGACAATGGAGTCTTTTAAATTAATTCCCTGGGTCATGAATATCGTTGGCAACCAGTTAATTAACGTGTACTGCACAACGTTCATGGCAATAAGTACACAAGAACCTAAAATAACGCGTCTTAGTAATACTCCCGTCAGTAAGGCAGAATACGGCACCGCTTGTGGCGCTTTACCGTCATCAGCAATAACCACTGGCGGTAAGGGTTTACCCGTCTGGCGTATGACGCCTTCTTCTATACTCCGCATGACTTTCTCGGCTTCCTGATACCGTCCGCGCGATTCCAGCCAACGCGGGGATTCAGGAAAGTAGCGCCAGGCCAGCGCCGTAGCGATAAGCGACAATATTGCAGGAATAAGCAGTTGTACCCGCCAGTTCCACTCTGCGCTAATCAACGGCGTGAGTCCCATCGCTATCAATGAACAGAGCGGATATGACCAGTTGCCAATAAAGGAAACCCGACTGGACCACGTTCCACGATTTCTACCGGGCATATATTCGGTGAAACCAGCAAACAGTGTAACCAATAAAGCTCCCAACCCAACGCCCATCACAAAACGGCAGGCAATAAGGAAATCCATATTCGGTGAGAAAGCACCGACAACCATCGAAGCAATATGAATGGCCTCATAGAGAATGAACGCGTTTCTGCGTCCGGTTTTGTCTCCGATAATGCCGCCCACCAGCGCACCGAGAAACATTCCGGCCGTCGTAATTGCCGAGAATGTGGCGGTGGTGGAATTATCTGTCCAGCCCAACTCTTTCAGCTGCGCGAGGATCAAGCCACCAACGGCATTACTCCAGCAGACAAGCAAGCCAAACGCGACGATGGCAAACATTGACGAATGCCAGCGGCAATCCGGTAAGCGATCCAGCCGTGCACCACAATGCGGTTTTGTTATCTGTTCCATGCGATAACGTTCCTTCAGGAGAGTAGTTATTCATCAAAGTCGTAAGTCATGATCACTTTGATTGCGGTTTTATCGACCATCGCATCAAACCCTTCGCGCCATTGCGAAAGGCCAATACGATGCGTGATCATCGGTTTGACGTTGATAGCACCGCTGGCTAATAGCCGGATAGCGTTACGCCAGGAGGTGGAGTCATAGGCCATATGTCCAATGATGCTTTTGTTCCAGGCGGTAATGTCATTAATCGAGAAATCAAGAGGTTTGAAGCCCATTCCAACGCGTACCACTTCCCCATTCGGGCGGAGCATTTCGATGGCTTGTTTCAATGCGATATTGGCACCGGAGCATTCAATCACCAGTCCCAAATTGTCTTTGCCACAAATTTGCTGGCAGCGCGCCACCACATCTTCGGTAGAACCATTTACTACTGCCGTTGCCCCCAGTTCTTTTGCAACCGGGAAGCGGACCGCCACATCTTCTTGCAGACCAACGACGACGATATTTACCGCCCCCATAATCCGCGCCATTTGTACGGAAAACAGCCCGAGTGGGCCAGTGCCGATGACGACCACATCCTGACCAGGAAGGAATTTCGATTGCTGCGCGATGGATTTGTAGGCATTACAAATAGGGTCAAGTACGGCTGCGTCCTCATAATCAACACCATCAGGGATTTCCCACAACGCATGACGATGAATTTTGAGAATTTCACCAGGAACCAGACAATATTTGGAAAAACCACCGCCCCAGGTATTGTTATCCAGACCAAGGTTTACTTTTTCTGTACAACACAGAAAATCACCTTGTTCACAGGCAGGACAAACGCCGCAAACGTGACCGCTGTTATCCGACACGACGCGTTGCCCCACTTTCCAGTCTTTGACTTTTTCACCAACCTGCGCAATACAACCTGCGAACTCATGGCCGCGGATAGAGTTAAACTCATCAGAACCGCTATCAACGTTGTAGTGTTTCATGTCTGCGCCACAGATAGCTGCGGCTTTAATTTCAATCACCACATCTTCCGGACCACAAATGGGCTGTGGGACATCAATCATCTTGTAGCCGCCAAAGGCCTTGCCAAACCGAGCCAGTGCTTTCATTGCGTCATCCTTTGTGTTTTGTTTTGCTTAGATGACCATCATACTTACCCACATAATTTTTGAGGTCAACATTAAATCTTTAAAAAACAGATATTGATCTGCGATTTACAACTTGGATCACAAATACGCAGAAAACCTGAGAATGGGTTACAGATTGATGGAAGGCGGTACGCAAAAGAGGGAAATTCAGCAGTGATCCCTACTTAACGAAAGAAAGGATGCAGGGATGAAAAATTCAGGGGGGTTAATACAAACGTGAAGCTCCGGAAAGGTTTAAAGCTACAAACGAAATCGACGAGGGATTGGACAATTAATTTCAGGCAATCCCCTTTATTAATTACCTGTAAAGGGGATAACTCCATCACTTAAACATAGCAATCGGCTTCGCCGTAATACCAAAATCTTCTTTCAGTTGCTGCTTGCTCTTCATCACCATCTGACCGTTGGTGTCGATGGTCATATGCTGCGCGTCGGTATTGTTTCGAGCTTGCCAAAGCATGACCAGTTGCAGGCAGTTCTCTTTTTGTTGTTCGGTCAGCGCAACGCCATCTGGCCATTTTCCCAGTTCAACAGCGGTCGATAAACGCTGATAAACCTCAGGCGTCATGCTGTTGATCATTTCATCAAGATTCATGATTTTTCCGCTCCTGTGGAATAAGTTGCTGAATCGTTTTTTCAACCGTTGATTTCTTCGCCATTTTCACCATCAGTGAAACGTAAAGAGGCTGAGTTAACACAATAACGTTCGCCTGTGGGCTGCGGCCCATCAGGAAAGACATGTCCAAGATGGGCATCACAGTTACCGCAACGAATCTCGATGCGCTGCATTCCATGTGACAAGTCTTTGATATAACGAATTGAATCTTCACTCACCGGTTCGTAAAAGCTCGGCCAGCCACAACCTGAATCATATTTAGACTGGGAGTGAAACAGAGGGGCATCGCAGATCAAACAGTGGTAAAGGCCGTCACGCTTATTGTGCAGTAAACGGCCAGTAAATGGCGGCTCGGTCCCGTGATTCTGTGTCACGTAAAACTGCATCTCGGACAATTTGTTTTTCAGTTCGTCTGCCGAAGGTTTGTTAGCCATTTGCTCACATCTCACTTTAATCACGCTCACATTACGCGACCAATTCTAACAAAACATTAACACCAACTGACAAAAATTTGTCCTAAACTTGATCTCAGCGAAATGGCAGCGCCTAAATCGTGATGAAAATCACATTTTTATCATGATTGCCCTTTAAAATTCTCGGCGCCGCCCTCATGTGGTTTCAGGCACAAAGGAAGAGTGAGGCAAGTCAGTCGCGTAATGCTTAGGCAGAGGATTGATTTGTCGCAATGATTGACACGATTCCGCTTGACGCTGCGTAAGGTTTTTGTAATTTTACAGGCAACCTTTTATTCACTAACAAATAGCTGGTGGAATATATGACTATCAAAGTAGGTATCAACGGTTTTGGCCGTATCGGTCGCATTGTTTTCCGTGCTGCTCAGAAACGTTCTGACATCGAGATCGTTGCAATCAACGACCTGTTAGACGCTGATTACATGGCATACATGCTGAAATATGACTCCACTCACGGTCGTTTCGACGGCACCGTTGAAGTGAAAGACGGTCATCTGATCGTTAACGGTAAAAAAATCCGTGTTACCGCTGAACGTGATCCGGCTAACCTGAAATGGGACGAAGTTGGTGTTGACGTTGTCGCTGAAGCAACTGGTCTGTTCCTGACTGACGAAACTGCTCGTAAACACATCACCGCTGGTGCGAAAAAAGTGGTTATGACTGGTCCGTCTAAAGACAACACTCCGATGTTCGTTAAAGGCGCTAACTTCGACAAATATGCTGGCCAGGACATCGTTTCCAACGCTTCCTGCACCACCAACTGCCTGGCTCCGCTGGCTAAAGTTATCAACGATAACTTCGGAATCATCGAAGGTCTGATGACCACCGTTCACGCTACCACCGCTACTCAGAAAACCGTTGACGGCCCGTCTCACAAAGACTGGCGCGGCGGCCGTGGCGCTTCTCAGAACATCATCCCGTCCTCTACCGGTGCTGCTAAAGCTGTAGGTAAAGTACTGCCAGAACTGAATGGCAAACTGACTGGTATGGCGTTCCGCGTTCCGACTCCGAACGTATCCGTAGTTGACCTGACCGTTCGTCTGGAAAAAGCTGCAACTTACGAGCAGATCAAAGCTGCCGTTAAAGCTGCTGCTGAAGGCGAAATGAAAGGCGTTCTGGGCTACACCGAAGATGACGTAGTATCTACCGATTTCAACGGCGAAGTTTGCACTTCCGTGTTCGATGCTAAAGCTGGTATCGCTCTGAACGACAACTTCGTGAAACTGGTATCCTGGTACGACAACGAAACCGGTTACTCCAACAAAGTTCTGGACCTGATCGCTCACATCTCCAAATAAGTTGAGATGACACTGTGATCTATAAAGAGCGACTTCGGTCGCTCTTTTTTTTACCTGATGAAATGAAGTTAAAGGACTGCGTCATGATTAAGAAAATTTTTGCCCTTCCGGTCATCGAACAAATTACCCCTGTCCTCTCCCGTCGTAAACTGGATGAACTGGACCTTATTGTGGTCGATCATCCCCAGGTAAAAGCCTCTTTTGCATTACAGGGCGCTCATCTTCTCTCGTGGAAACCTGCGGCTGAGGAAGAAGTTCTGTGGTTGAGCAACAATACCCCGTTTAAAAATGGTGTCGCCATTCGCGGCGGCGTACCGGTTTGTTGGCCGTGGTTTGGTCCGGCAGCACAACAAGGTCTGCCTGCGCACGGTTTTGCCCGTAACCTGCCGTGGACGCTGAAATCACATAGTGAAGATGCCGATGGCGTGGCGCTGACTTTCGAATTGACACAAAGCGAAGAGACGAAAAAATTCTGGCCGCACGACTTTACGCTGTTAGCGCATTTCCGCGTGGGTAAAACCTGTGAAATCGATCTTGAATCACATGGCGAATTTGAAACCACCTCTGCCCTGCATACCTACTTTAATGTTGGCGATATTGCCGGGGTGAGCGTCAGTGGTCTGGGCGATCGCTACATTGATAAAGTGAATGATGCAAAAGAAGGTGCACTAACTGACGGGGTCCAGACATTCCCGGATCGTACCGACCGCGTGTATCTGAATGCCCAGGATTGCAGTGTGATTAATGACGAGGCGTTAAATCGTATTATCGCCGTAGGCCACCAGCATCATCTGAACGTCGTTGGCTGGAACCCAGGACCGGCGCTTTCTGTCAGCATGGGCGATATGCCGGATGATGGCTACAAAACATTTGTTTGTGTAGAAACAGCTTACGCCTCAGAAACTCAAAAAATCACCAAAGAGAAACCTTCACATCTGGCGCAATCCATTCGCGTTGCCAAACGTTAATTTGCGTTAGTCACTGTGCCGGATGCATGCATCCGGCCTTGCAGCAAATCACACCATATCCAGCGCAGTTTTTCCTTTTGGTGCCGGGTACGCTTTGTCCAGCATCGCCAGTTCTTCCCCTGAAAGCGTCAATTCCAGCACTGCCGCATTTTGTTGGACATGTGCGACAGTTGCCGCTTTCGGAATCGCCATCACGCCCTGATGGCTGATCACCCACGCCAGCAGAACTTGCGCCGCAGTGACATTGTGAGCATGAGCAATTTCGTTGACCACTGCGTTTTTTAGCAAGCCATTACGTAAGCGCCCGGCCTGCGCCAATGGACTGTATGCCATCACTGGCATATGTTGTTGCTGACACCAGGGTAGCAGATCATATTCAATACCGCGCGAGCCGAGATGATAAAGCACCTGATTGGTAGCGCATTGATTTCCCCCTGGCACCTGCCAGAGTTCCTGCATGTCGGCATAATCAAGATTAGAAACGCCCCAGCGACGAATTTTGCCCTGGGCGATCAGTTTTTCCATTGCCGCAACAGTCTCTTCAAAAGCGAAACTGCCAGACCAGTGCAATAAGTAGAGATCGAGATAATCGGTATTGAGACGACGTAAACTGGCTTCGCAAGCGTTAATGGCTTTTTGCCCGCCGGCATTCCACGGATAGACTTTGGAGACGAGGAAAACCTTATCACGCAGGCCGGATAAAGCTTCACCAACCACCTTTTCGGCACCGCCTTCGGCATACATTTCAGCGGTATCAATGAGAGTTAAACCAAGATCAATGCCCGCACGCAGTGCATCAACTTCGGTTTTACGCTGACTGACCTCTTCGCCCATATACCATGTTCCCTGCCCTATGGCTGGCAGTGAGACATCGCCACTAAATTGAATCGTTTTCTGTTGCATCGCTTCCTCCCAGTTTTTGCACCACCGTAATGCAAAACAGGGCATTACGCCCTGTTTTTATGCACAAAATGCCCTGGAAAGATGCATTATCAGAATTTGTAGGTGATCCCGGTAGAAATCAGGCCAGTCCAGGATTTATCCACCATCGGGCTGTCGGTAACTTCGTCAGACAGGCGGGTATAACGCGCGGTGCCGTAAACGTTCCAGTCGCCGAGGAAGTTGTAGCTGGCACTCAGCTCCAGATACGGGCTCCAGCTGTCATTCGGGTTATAGCCACGCAGACCGCTGCGAGCGGACTCTTTACGCGATACGCCATAGTAGTACTCGTTCTGGTTTTCGCTGCTCCACTGTACACCGATACCCGGGGTCAGAGTCAGACCACCATTGGTGTAACGGTATAACCAGGCAGTATCCCAGACAATGCCGTTGCTGTTATCCAGGGTATCGCCAGCCAGGGTGGTACGCAGGTAACCATACTGGGTAAAGTGAGCGTAAGACAGACCAGCCATCATGGTGCTCTTACGGTCATCCAGGTGACGCATTTGGTGATCGCCACTGTCTTTGGCTTTGAAGTAGAGCGGCGACCAGTAAGCGGTAATCGAAAGTTTATCCGTTGCATCATTCCACAGGTAGTAACCACCACCTAAGCCACGGAACCAGAAGTTATCGCCTTCGTAGTTGATTACTGGTACTGGGTAAACATCGGTATCGTAATCTTTATAAGGGTGTTCAACGACACCTACGCCTGCGCCCAGGGAAAAATTACCTTCAGCGTGTGCTACGCCTGCAGACGTTGCGATAAGCACTCCAAGTGCCAGAAGTTTGAGTTTGGTCACAATTAATTATTCCTTAAACAAATGTTTAGCGGGCGACAAAGTTTACCCGTCAATACAACGAAACCCAAACTTTTTGCGTTTTCATTTCAAAAGGTAACTGTTTAATTTTCCTGACGCTGATGACGCGGCGCTTACAGCTGAATGAATTTTGCGTTAATGGAGGCATTATTCTTTACATTAGTTATGCAATTTTTATGGATGAGTTGTTGATATGCCATTGAAATTCAGAAAGCCGTGCAGGCAAGTTTCTCAATTGCCATCTACGCTTAATTTTGAAGGTGTATCACCGGGCACGTTGTTCTCATGGTCGGCAGGATGGCATGAGAGTTGCTGTGTTTTAGCAAGAGACGTCGTTCAGTTTACCTCTTCCGGGAGCCTCTACTATTCATATGAACGGCTCTTAACCTGTGCTAAAAAACGAAAGGACGGCATACCATGAATATATTCGATCACTATCGCCAGCGATATGAAGCTGCCAAGGACGAAGAGTTCACACTGCAGGAGTTTCTTACCATTTGTCGGCAAGATCGCAGTGCTTATGCCAACGCGGCAGAGCGGCTATTGATGGCTATTGGTGAGCCTGTCATGGTCGATACAGCCCAGGAGCCCAGACTTTCTCGACTCTTTTCTAACCGGGTCATCGCACGTTATCCGGCATTTGAAGAGTTTTACGGCATGGAAGACGCGATTGAACAGATTGTCTCTTATCTGAAACACGCGGCTCAGGGGCTGGAAGAGAAGAAACAAATCCTGTATCTGCTGGGGCCTGTGGGTGGGGGTAAGTCGTCACTTGCTGAACGACTGAAATCATTAATGCAACGCGTGCCTATTTATGTATTGAGCGCCAACGGTGAGCGAAGCCCGGTTAACGATCATCCGTTCTGTCTGTTCAATCCACAGGAAGATGCGCAGATCCTTGAAAAAGAGTACGGCATTCCACGCCGCTACCTTGGCACCATTATGTCGCCGTGGGCGGCAAAACGTCTGCATGAATTTGGTGGCGACATCACTAAATTCCGCGTGGTCAAAGTGTGGCCGTCTATTCTGCAACAGATTGCCATTGCCAAAACGGAACCGGGCGATGAGAACAACCAGGATATTTCCGCGCTAGTGGGGAAAGTGGATATTCGTAAACTCGAACACCACGCCCAGAACGATCCGGATGCCTACGGCTATTCCGGTGCGCTGTGCCGCGCCAACCAGGGGATCATGGAATTTGTTGAGATGTTCAAAGCACCGATTAAAGTGCTGCATCCCCTGTTAACCGCCACTCAGGAAGGTAACTACAACGGGACGGAAGGTATCTCCGCCCTGCCGTTCAACGGGATTATTCTCGCCCACTCGAACGAATCTGAATGGGTGACTTTCCGTAATAATAAAAACAACGAAGCCTTCCTCGACCGTGTCTATATCGTGAAGGTGCCGTATTGCTTGCGTATTTCCGAAGAGATCAAAATCTACGAGAAATTACTTAATCATAGTGAATTGACCCACGCGCCATGCGCGCCAGGCACGCTGGAAACATTGTCACGTTTTTCCATTCTTTCGCGCCTGAAAGAGCCAGAAAACTCCAGCATTTATTCGAAGATGCGCGTTTATGATGGCGAAAGCCTGAAAGATACCGATCCGAAAGCCAAGTCATATCAGGAATATCGTGATTACGCGGGCGTCGATGAAGGGATGAACGGTCTGTCTACGCGTTTCGCGTTTAAGATCCTCTCCCGCGTGTTCAACTTCGATCACGTGGAAGTGGCGGCTAACCCGGTTCATCTGTTCTACGTTCTTGAACAGCAGATTGAACGCGAGCAGTTCCCGCAAGAACAGGCCGAACGCTATCTGGAGTTCCTGAAAGGCTATCTGATCCCGAAATATGCCGAGTTTATCGGCAAAGAGATTCAGACGGCCTACCTTGAATCCTATTCTGAATATGGGCAGAACATTTTCGACCGTTATGTCACCTATGCGGATTTCTGGATTCAGGATCAGGAGTATCGCGACCCGGATACTGGTCAATTGTTTGATCGCGAGTCGCTGAACGCCGAGCTGGAGAAAATCGAAAAACCAGCGGGGATCAGCAATCCGAAAGATTTCCGTAACGAGATCGTCAACTTTGTACTGCGTGCCAGAGCGAATAACAGTGGGCGCAATCCGAACTGGACCAGTTACGAAAAACTGCGCACGGTCATTGAGAAGAAAATGTTCTCCAATACCGAAGAGTTGTTGCCGGTCATTTCGTTTAACGCCAAAACCTCAACCGACGAGCAGAAGAAACACGACGATTTTGTCGACCGTATGATGGAAAAAGGCTACACCCGTAAACAGGTACGTTTACTGTGCGAATGGTATTTGCGCGTACGTAAATCGTCTTAACAACAACGGCCCGGTGCGCATGCGCCGGGCCTACAACGACAGCGAACCGTGGGCCAGACAGGCGGCAACACAGGCGTAGCATACAGTTGGCAAATGCAGTACGGGGGGCATATGACCTGGTTTATTGACCGGCGTCTGAACGGCAAAAATAAAAGCATGGTGAATCGCCAGCGTTTTTTACGCCGTTATAAAGCGCAAATTAAACAGTCGATCTCCGAGGCCATTAATAAGCGTTCGGTGACCGATGTCGACAGCGGCGAGTCCGTTTCCATTCCAACGGAAGATATCAGCGAACCAATGTTTCATCAGGGGCGTGGCGGCTTGCGCCATCGCGTTCATCCGGGCAACGACCATTTCGTACAGAACGACCGTATTGAGCGGCCTCAAGGCGGCGGCGGTGGTTCTGGTAGCGGTCAGGGCCAGGCCAGCCAGGACGGTGAAGGTCAGGATGAATTCGTCTTTCAGATTTCGAAAGATGAGTATCTCGATCTGCTGTTTGAAGATTTGGCTTTACCAAATCTGAAACAAAACCAGCAACGCCAGTTGACCGAATTTAAAACGCATCGCGCGGGTTATACCGCTAACGGCGTTCCGGCCAATATTAGCGTGGTACGCTCATTGCAAAATTCGCTGGCGCGACGTACCGCGATGACCGCGGGCAAGCGGCGGGAACTGCACGCGCTGGAAGAAAATTTAGCGATAATCAGCAATACTGAACCTGCGCAACTGCTTGAAGAGGAACGCTTGCGCAAAGAAATTGCCGAACTGCGAGCTAAAATTGAACGTGTTCCTTTCATCGACACTTTCGATTTACGCTACAAAAATTATGAGAAACGGCCCGATCCCTCCAGCCAGGCAGTAATGTTCTGCCTGATGGACGTTTCTGGCTCGATGGATCAGTCCACCAAAGATATGGCCAAACGTTTTTACATTCTTCTGTATCTGTTCCTGAGCAGAACATACAAGAACGTAGAAGTCGTTTACATTCGCCATCATACCCAGGCGAAAGAAGTTGATGAACATGAGTTTTTCTACTCACAGGAAACGGGCGGCACCATTGTTTCCAGCGCACTGAAACTGATGGATGATGTGGTAAAAGAGCGTTATAACCCGGCGCAGTGGAATATCTATGCTGCGCAAGCATCGGACGGCGACAACTGGGCTGATGACTCTCCGCTGTGCCATGAGATACTGGCGAAGAAATTACTGCCAGTTGTTCGTTATTACAGCTATATCGAAATTACCCGCCGTGCGCATCAGACATTGTGGCGAGAATATGAGCACCTGCAATCTACTTTCGAAAACTTTGCGATGCAGCATATCCGCGATCAGGATGATATTTATCCGGTATTCCGTGAACTGTTTCATAAGCAAAACGCAACTACTAAAGACTAATACCATCAGCCAGGTCATTATTACCTGGCTGATTTTTAGCTTACTGTAAATTATTTAATTTATTACATACGTTAGCTTACAATTGGTTTAAATATGACAGCGCAACCTTTACACAATTTAGTTCCAGAAAACAATCATTCGGAAAAATGATTCGGTTAATACGTATTTTCCCGGGGTTATTCTTTAATTATTTTTTATTGATAGTGAAAATTGATCCTGGTCAAAACTATATATCTCGAGCATCAATAAAATTCAGCACTCACATTGCTCTCCTTTTTATGATTTCTATGTGTACACAAAAGCTAAAAGCACAAAGCTTTTTTATTTTCAGTTTACTGCTGACATTGATTTTATTTTGCATCACCACCTTATATAACGAAAACACCAATGTAAAACTCATCCCGCAGATGAATTACCTGATGGTTGTTGTGGCTTTGTTTTTCCTTAACGCCGTCATTTTTCTATTCATGCTAATGAAATATTTCACTAACCGTGAAATTTTACCAACACTCATTTTAAGCCTTGCATTTTTAAGTGGCATTTTCTATTTAACTGAAACCATTGTCATTATTCATAAACCTATCAGTGACAGTACGCTTATTCAGGCTAAATCAAATGATGTTTCCATATTATATCTGTTTCGCCAGCTAAGTTTCATTTGCTTAACAGCGTTAGCTCTCTTCTGTTATGACCGAAAAAGTATTCTAACGAACAACAAGAAAAAAACCTGCATCCTGTTGTTGGCGCTGATACCTTTCATGTTGTTTCCCTTACTGGCACACAACCTGAGCAGTTATAATCCTGACTATTCCTTATACGTCGTAGATTACTGTCCGGATAGCAATTCTGCGAGCTGGGGAATTAACTACACAAAGATTTTGGTTTGTCTGTGGGCATTTTTGCTGTTCTTTATTATCATGCGCACACGACTAGCAAGCGAACTTTGGCCGTCAATAGCGTTATTATGTCTGGCATCGCTCTGCTGTAACTTACTTCTGCTGACTCTGGATGAATACAATTACACCATTTGGTACATCAGTCGTGGTATCGAAGTTTCCAGCAAACTGTTTGTTGTGACTTTTCTGATTTATAACATTTTTCAGGAGCTGCAACTCTCCAGCAAACTGGCGGTTCATGATGTGTTGACCAATATTTATAATCGCCGTTACTTTTTCAACAGCGTAGAGTCATTATTGTCGCGACCTGTTGTGAAGGATTTTTGTATCATGCTGGTAGATATTAACCAGTTCAAACGCATCAATGACCAATGGGGGCATCATGTGGGTGATAAAGTGCTGGTTTCAATTGTCGATATTATCCAGCAAAGTATCCGCCCCGATGACATTTTAGCCCGTCTTGAGGGGGAAGTATTTGGCCTGCTATTTACAGAACTCAATGCTGCCCAGGCAAAAATTATTGCTGAACGTGTGCGTAAAAATGTCGAACTCCTGACCGGCTTTAGTAACAGGTATGCTGTTCCTGAACCAATGACTATCAGCATTGGCAGTGTTTTTTCCACCGGAGATACGCACAATCTTTCACTTGTCATGACAGAAGCAGATAAAGCCTTACGTGAGGCGAAAAGCGAGGGAGGCAACAAAGTGATTATTCATCGTCTTTGAGTGCAAAAATATTCACAGCCATGCTTTTTGCGTGGCTTTTGCATACAATTAATATCTAATACCACTAAATTTCTCCTCCCCAACGGCACAGAGATGAGTATAATTAGCGCCCCTGTGCCAGGCCGCAATCGAACTTTAACTGGTTTTCTCATTTCACTAACCGAAGGAGTGCCATTTATCATGAAATTGCACCATAGAATGCTCCGGCATTTTATCGCCGCAAGTGTCATTGTGCTGACATCTTCCTTCCTTATTTTTGAACTTGTCGCCAGCGACAGAGCGATGAGCGCCTACTTGCGCTATATCGTCCAGAAAGCGGATTCCTCCTTTCTCTATGATAAGTATCAAAATCAGAGTATTGCCGCACATGTCATGCGCGCACTTGCTGCTGAGCAGTCAGAGGTGTCGCCAGAACAGCGACGTGCTATCTGCGAGGCTTTTGAAACGGCCAATAATACTCATGGATTAAATCTGACGGCCCATACTTATTCTGGCTTGCGCGGGACATTACAGAGCGCATCCGATGACTGTGACACAATTGTGGAAGCAGCGGCGCTATTACCCGCATTTGATCAAGCGGTGGAAGGCAATCGCCATCAAGATGAATATGGTTCCGGTCTTGGGATGGCCGAAGAGAAATTTCACTATTATCTCGATCTCAATGACCGCTATGTCTATTTTTATGAGCCGGTCAATGTTGAATACTTCGCCATGAATAACTGGTCGTTTTTGCAATCAGGAAGCATTGGCATTAACCGTAAAGACATTGAAAAGGTGTTTACCGGTCGAACCGTATTATCGAGCATTTACCAGGATCAGCGTACCAAACAGAATGTGATGAGCCTGCTGACGCCGGTTTATCTCGCAGGTCAACTTAAAGGGATAGTGCTGCTGGATATCAATAAAAACAACCTGCGGAATATCTTTTACACTCATGACCGCCCTCTCCTCTGGCGTTTTCTCAATGTTACGCTTACCGATGTAGATTCGGGTCGGGACATTATTATCAACCAGAGTGAAGACAATCTGTTTCAGTATGTCAGTTACGTCCATGACTTACCTGGCGGAATTCGCGTTACATTATCCATTGATATTCTTTACTTTATTACATCTTCATGGAAAAGCGTTGTCTTCTGGCTGCTGACGGCATTGATATTACTGAATATGGTGCGCATGCACTTCCGCTTGTACCAAAACGTGACTCGCGAAAATATTAGCGATGCGATGACCGGATTGTATAACCGCAAAATATTGACTCCTGAATTGCAGCAACGCTTGCAACGCCTGGTTCAGGCAGGTTCTGCAGTCATGTTTATTGCTATTGACATGGACAAGTTAAAGCAAATTAATGACACACTCGGTCATCAGGAAGGTGATTTAGCGATTACTTTATTGGCACAGGCGATTAAACAGTCGATTCGTAAAAGCGATTATGCTATCCGTCTCGGCGGTGATGAATTTTGCATCATCCTGGTCGATTCGACGCCACAAATTGCTGCGCAATTGCCTGATCGTATCGAAAAACGCCTGCAACATATCGCGCCGCAAAAAGAGATCGGCTTCTCTTCCGGTATTTACGCGATGAAAGAAACCGATACGATTCACGATGCTTATAAAGCTTCCGATGAACGTCTGTATGTCAATAAACAGAACAAAAACAGCAGTTCATGATAATCTTCTGTGGTTGTTTAGTTATAAATCCAGGAGCGTGAAATGACTGAAGTGGCTAAAGGAAGCGTGACGCATCAGCGCTTAATCGCTTTATTATCACAAGAAGGCGCTAACTTCCGCATCGTCACCCACGAAGCGGTGGGCAAATGTGAAGCGGTGTCAGAAATTCGCGGCACCGCTTTGGGCCAGGGCGCCAAGGCGCTGGTGTGTAAAGTCAAAGGTAATGGCGTTAATCAACATGTATTAGCGATACTTCCTGCCGATCAACAGGCCGATCTGAGCAGACTCGCCAGTCACATTGGCGGGTTACGCGCCTCGCTTGCCAGCCCGGCGGAGGTCGATGAACTCACGGGCTGCGTTTTTGGCGCCATCCCGCCTTTCAGTTTCCACCCCAAACTCAAACTGGTCGCTGACCCACTACTCTTCGAGCGATTCGATGAAATTGCCTTCAACGCAGGCATGCTGGATAAATCAGTTATTCTTAACACCGCAGATTATTTACGCATTGCGCAACCAGAGCTGGTCCATTTCCGCCGTACTGTATAACTAGCTGGTCCGTTCAAGTAGCAAAACTGACAGTACCAGCACAACCGCAATGGCAAAAAACGATGACGTGATAATCAGTGTCTCAATGAACATTTGATCGTTCATGGTTTTACCCCTGGAGATAACTGTTTTCACGTTATTGTTAGCGTACGCAAATGGCAGTTTGATGACAATTCTCCCTATTTTTTATGCAAAAAGTGTAATTAATGTCTGATTCCTGCCCTCAGCAAGCGTAAAGTACGGGGGATAATTATTTTTTGGCAAGGAAACCACGATGTTTGATGTCACTTTGTTAATCCTCCTCGGATTAGCTGCGCTGGGCTTTGTCAGCCACAACACCACTGTCGCCGTTTCAATTCTGGTGTTGATCATTGTCCGCGTCACACCGTTGAGCACCTTTTTCCCCTGGATTGAAAAACAAGGGTTGAGTATCGGGATAATTATTCTCACCATCGGTGTTATGGCGCCAATCGCCAGCGGGACGCTGCCACCGTCGACACTTGTTCACTCGTTTCTGAACTGGAAATCATTAGTCGCTATTGCCGTAGGCGTGATTGTTTCCTGGCTTGGCGGACGCGGCGTCACGTTAATGGGTAGTCAGCCACAACTGGTAGCCGGATTGCTGATGGGTACGGTTTTAGGCGTAGCGCTTTTTCGCGGTGTGCCCGTCGGCCCGCTTATTGCTGCTGGCCTGGTTTCGCTGATTATTGGTAAGCAGTAGTTTTTGCCGCAGCCGCCATAACCATAAAAACAAAGTGCTATAGTGGCGTGGCAATGTTGCGTGAAAGGGAGAACAAACACGATGAATATTCAGTGTAAACGCGTCTATGATCCGGCTGAACAAGGCGATGGTTATCGCGTACTGGTCGATCGTCTCTGGCCGCGTGGTATCAAAAAAACAGATTTAGCACTTGATGAATGGGACAAAACCATCACGCCTTCAACGGAATTACGCAAAGCCTTTCACGGCGAAGTGATCGATTTTGAAACCTTTCGCGAACAATATCTTGCAGAACTGGCGCAGCATGAGCAAGAAGGGAAACGACTGGCGGATATTGCCCGCCAGCAGACACTAACCCTACTCTATTCGGCAAAAAATACCACGCAAAACCATGCTCTGGTGCTGGCCGATTGGCTACGCAGTTTGTAATTCTCGCCCAGCATCCGGTTGTTATTTTCTATCAGCCGGATGATCCCTGCGCCATAATGCCCATTCATCAATCGTTTCGCCGCCCGGTAATTTGCAATTGTTGCTGACCCCTTGCGCTGTTTGTACCGGAATAAGCGTACCTCCCTTTTGCTGGCAGTATACCGATGCAGGATTAGCCATTCCAACATGTGGCGGTTTAGGCGCATCGGGTTGAGAAGCAGTTGAACACCCCGCCAGGACTAACAGGCAAGGCAAAACAAAACGGATAATTTTCATATAGTGATCTCACTCGTTTATCTACACTTTAGAGTATCGCGGTATCGTTATGTTTTGCAGCACTATTTCTTTTACATTCATTCGAAATATATTACGTCTGGTTTCATCTTTGTTGATGATGTTTTATCATGCCTGTAAAGATTAAATATTCAGCATTTTACCTACCACCACCTGGAGTTCTTTCGTGTCAGATCAGATCATTGCCCGCGTCTCGCAGTCACTCGTCTCGGAACAGTCTCTGGAAAGTCTGGTCCGGCAACTTCTGGAGATGCTAGAAATGGTTACCGACATGGAGTCGACGTATCTGACAAAAGTGGATATTGACGCGCGCCTGCAACACATTTTGTATGCCCGTAATAGCCAGAAAATGCACATCCCGGAGAATTTTACCGTTTCCTGGGATCACTCATTGTGCAAACGCGCAATTGATGAGAACTGTTTTTTCAGCGATGAAGTCCCTGACCGTTGGGGCGACTGCATTGCGGCACGCAATCTTGGGATCACGACATTTCTGAGCACGCCGATTCACTTACCGGATGGCTCATTCTACGGCACGCTTTGCGCCGCCAGCAGCGAGAAACGCCCGTGGAGCGAACGCGCGGAGCAAGTTTTGCAGTTATTCGCCGGGCTTATTACACAATACATCCAAAAAGAGGCGCTGGTTGAGCAATTGCGTGAAGCTAATGCGGCGTTGATTGCGCAATCCTATACTGACTCTTTGACGGGACTGCCGAATCGAAGGGCAATTTTTGATAATCTGACGACACTGTTTTCTCTCGCGCGGCATCTGAAACGTAAAGCAATTATTGCCTTTATCGATCTGGATAACTTCAAATTAATCAATGACCGTTTTGGTCATAATAGCGGCGATCTGTTTCTTATTCAGGTTGGCCAGCGCCTTAACACACTACATCAGAATAGCGAGATTATTGGTCGTCTCGGCGGTGATGAATTTTTGGTCGCGTCGCTGGCCGATGAAAATGCCGATATCCCGTCATTGCGTGAGCGTATTCAGCAGCAAATACGCGGTGAATATCACTTAGGTGATGTTGACTTGTTTTATCCTGGCGCCAGCCTCGGCATTATTGAAGTGGATCCTGAAACAACTGATGCCGACAGCGCCCTGCATGCCGCAGATATCGCAATGTACCAGGAGAAAAAACACAAAGAGAAAAAACCTTTTGTCGCGCATTCAGCTCTGGATTCCTGAGGCGTATTCAAATCCTTTTGATTGGTGATAACATGCGAATCGGTATTATTTTCCCTGTCGTAATCTTTATTACGGCAGTCGTATTTTTAGCGTGGTTTTTTATTGGCGGCTATGCTGCCCCGGGAGCATAAAGATGAAAAAAACAACGATTATTATGATGGGTGTTGCGATTATTGTCGTCCTTGGTACCGAGTTAGGATGGTGGTAACACTGCATCTGTAAAAATAGCAAAGGCTGCGAAAAAGCAGCCTTTGTTTTATTTCAGCGTTAGCTTTTGACTTTTCTGTAGATAAACAGCACGACAAGCGCACCGATCACCGCAACCACGAAGCTGCCAAAGTTAAAGCCATCGACTTTACCAAAACCAAACAGTGTACTGATCCATCCGCCGACCACGGCGCCGACAATCCCCAACAGGATAGTCATGAAGAATCCACCACCATCTTTACCTGGCATAATCCACTTAGCCAGAATACCAGCAATAAGCCCAAAAATAATCCATGACAGAATGCCCATTTTATCCTTCCTTATCTGTTTTGTATTAGCGAGTTGGTCGCTAATAAAAAGCATAGCACAACATCAAAGAAGTAAAAATTGTGATGAGCATCACGCATATTTTTTTTGCGATGGCGCATAAAATAGCGAATTTTTCTATCAGGTAAAATTACCAGCCACAAACATCATGTTCGTTTTCTGTGTCATAAGAGCGCACCGTGTTAACAAGATCTTTTAACACTTCCGCCGCAACTTCTGGCACCAGCAATGTCATCGGTGTCTCTGTTTCGTAATCAACAGAGACACCATTACTGTTATTGGTGACGGTTACGGTATACGTTGCTTTGCCCATAATTCATCTCCCGGTATGAATGACTTTCCGTTGTTTTGCGCCTTCCATCAGGACTTCAGGGGCAACGAAGAAGTCGATGTTGAAATAAGTATCGTCAGTCATGGCTTCAATGTTGTGCCATTTTTCCGGCGGGAACACCGCAAATTGCCCCGCTTCGATAAGGATCACCTGATCAGGTTCTGTGCTGTGTTCATCAGCATAGCCGAGATATTTGACCGCCCCATGCATAACGGACAATCGAGGGTAAACCCCGGGACGAGTTCCTTTATCAAGATGACGTTCGAATATTCCGGCAGGTGCGGTTTGTTTATTCCAGAAAGGTGTTGAGCGTGTATGAATGTAATTCTGTGGGATTTGTAGCATCCTTCTCCCTCCTTCGGTAAATGCGCTGAAAACCGTTTATTCCAGCCGTTTCAGGGTACGCCTGATAATTTGCATTTTAAATACCATTTATTGGTTACTTTTTAGCACTGAGTCAACGTCCAGGCGCGGTAGCGTTCAGGAGGGAAGCCCGCGGCATCGCGGGCAGAAAGCATTAAGATTGCAGCGTCGCTAGTCGAGCGGCAAAACCGACAAACATCAAACCAATCAGAGAGTTGCCTAGTTTTGCCAGTTTCTTTTTAGTGCGAATGTACTGCGTGACAAAGGCGCCGGAAATAATCAGGAAGCTCAAATAACAGAAGCTGACTATCTCAAGTGTCATCGCCAGAATAAAGAACGAAATACCCGTATGTGGCGCATTAACGTCGATAAATTGCACGAAAAATGACACGTAGAATAAAATAGCTTTCGGGTTGGTCAGGCTCAATATTAGTGCGCGCTTGAAAATAGCGCCATATTGCGGTTCATCCGATTTGGCCTCGCTATTGTTGCCCTTCAGGGTGGCGTAAAGAATTTTACCCCCAAGATAGAGCAAATAAAACGCGCCAAGATAACGTACGATGTTGAATAATATCGGTGTGGTCTTAATCAACGTTGCCACACCTGCCCACGCCAGAAACATTAATACCGCATCACCAATAAATACGCCGCAGGCTGCAAGATAACCACCTTTCACTCCACTGCTGACGCTATTTTTAAGCACAAACAAAGTATTCGGCCCAGGCACCAGCACGATAAAAATGGCCCCAACCAGATAGGTCCAGTAATTCAGAACCCCATATTCAGCGAACACGTTAACCTCTTTAATTTTCTTTGGGAAATGCGCGATTAAAGGTGAATATGCTAACCAATCTGTAGTGGCTTAGAAAGGAGAAAATCAGGTTTTAACCTGATAATAACCCGATAATTGAATCATTAATCAGGCGTGATCCAGTGAAAAACTCGGGTAGTGTTCGGCAAAATACTGGCGTAAAAACTCTACCGTTATCCGCACCTTCGCTGATGTTGCCAGCCTGGATACATACACCGCCCAGACATTCGCGGGCTGATAATACTCCGGTAGTACCTGCACCAAATGACCACTGGCAATATTTTCGCTGACATCCCACCAGGATCGCAGCGCAATCCCCTGACCATCGAGACACCATTGATGCACTATTTCACCATGATTAGACGATAGCGGGCCGGTGACTTTAATGGCGTGGTTTCCTTCTTTATTGCGCAATTGCCAGACGCCAAATGGATGATCGCGCTCTTTTATAACCAGACAAGGTAACGCTGAAAGGTCCGTGAAATGTTTCGGCGCACCATGTTGTGCAATAAATTCCGGCGATGCGCAGAGGATACGGTAATTGGTCGCCAGTTTGCGGGCGATTAAGTTAGGTGCAATGTCATCACCAATACGAATATCGAGATCGACGCCTTCATTAACCAGGTCGACCAGTCTGTCTTCCACGTCAAAGCGTAATTCCAGTTGCGGATAAGCCTTTGCCAGCGCCGATAATGCCGGAGCTACAACTCGCCGTCCAAACCCAAAACTACTGATAACACGCAACATCCCTTGTGGCACGAGGCGCACGTCGGAGAGTTCATCCATCATCTGCCCGACATCCTGCAATATGCGCTGCGCCCACTCATAAATCCGCTCACCTTCTTCGGTGATCGTCACGCGACGAGTGGTGCGGTGTAATAACACCACGTTCAGCGTTTGTTCCAGTAAGGCGATACGCTTGCTAACGAAAGCCGGAGAAACACCCATTTCTTCTGCTACAGCAGCAAAACCAGCCCGGCGAGCCACCAGCATAAAGACGCGCAAATCGTTCAGCAGCGGTAAATTATTCATGATTCGTGTTTTATGTTTCACCAGTTGCGGGGATTAATTCCTTTTCAGTCAATTATAGGATGAGGGTATTGTCAATTTTGATGGTCAGGAAGTGAGAACCCAATGATGAAAACGTTTCGGATCGCTGCAATACCCGGGGATGGAATCGGCAAAGAAGTCCTTCCTGAAGGGATTCGTGTGTTACAGGCTGCCGCTGAACGCTGGGGCTTTGCCTTAAGCTTTGAGCAGATGGAATGGGCAAGTTGCGAATATTACAGCCATCACGGCAAAATGATGCCGGACGACTGGCATGAACAACTCAGCAGTTTCGACGCTATCTACTTTGGTGCCGTCGGCTGGCCGGATACCGTTCCGGACCATATTTCGTTATGGGGATCGCTGCTGAAATTTCGCCGTGAATTTGACCAATACGTTAACCTGCGTCCGGTCCGCCTCTTTCCAGGCGTACCTTGCCCACTGGCGGGGAAACAGCCTGGCGATATCGATTTTTACGTAGTGCGCGAGAACACGGAAGGCGAATACTCGTCTCTGGGTGGACGGCTAAACGAAGGAACGGAGCATGAGGTTGTCATCCAGGAATCGGTATTTACCCGCCGTGGCGTCGACCGTATTTTGCGTTATGCCTTTGAACTTGCACAAAGCCGCCCACGTAAGACGCTAACTTCTGCCACTAAATCGAACGGTTTAGCCATCAGCATGCCGTACTGGGACGAACGCGTGGAAGCAATGGCAGAAAATTACCCGGCGATCCGCTGGGACAAGCAGCATATTGATATTCTCTGCGCGCGCTTTGTGATGCAACCAGAACGTTTTGACGTGGTGGTGGCATCCAATTTGTTTGGCGATATTCTTTCCGATCTTGGCCCGGCCTGCACCGGCACCATCGGCATTGCCCCATCCGCCAACCTGAATCCGGAACGTACTTTCCCGTCGCTCTTCGAGCCTGTCCACGGTTCCGCGCCGGATATCTACGGGAAAAATATTGCTAACCCTATCGCCACGATTTGGGCCGGTGCAATGATGCTCGATTTCCTCGGCAATGGCGATGAGCGTTTCCAGCAAGCGCATAACGCTATTCTGGCAGCGATTGAAGAAGTGATTGCTCACGGGCCGAAAACACCCGATATGAAAGGCAATGCCACCACGCCACAGGTTGCCGACGCGATTTGCAAAATTATTTTGCGTTAAGGTCAAACCAGTTTATTTGAACCGCGTCACTGACGCGGTTTTTTTATTCATTCTCTTCAGTAAATAACCTGCGTCATTTCACCTTTTATTGTTTCCGTTTCGTGTTTTATGGCTTTCCGTATTCTTAATTGTTTAATTTATGTAGCATGTAAATAATCAATTTGTTAAACACAACATGCAATTCATTACCCTGCACATAATTACAACTGGCAAAAGCCAGAGACGGGCTTTTATGCCCAGGAGATGACTCATGATGAGCAATGTTAAGAAAAAAGATGTGCCGCTGATAAGCATCAGCCTGGTGGCCATTCTTTTCATCGCAGCTGCATTAAGCCTTTTCCCACAACAATCGGCCGACGCGGCCAACGCAATATTCACTTTTGTCACGCGTACGTTAGGTTCCGCCGTACAGGTATTGGTTTTGCTGGCAATGGGACTGGTGATTTATTTAGCCACCAGTAAATACGGCAATATTCGTCTTGGCGAAGGAAAACCGGAATACAGCACGCTCTCCTGGCTGTTTATGTTTATTTGTGCCGGTTTAGGTTCTTCTACGCTTTATTGGGGGGTTGCTGAGTGGGCCTATTATTATCAAACGCCTGGTTTAAATATCGCGCCGCGTTCACAACAGGCACTCGAATTTAGCGTTCCCTACTCCTTCTTCCATTGGGGCATCAGCGCCTGGGCAACTTATACGCTGGCCTCATTAATCATGGCTTACCACTTTCATGTGCGGAAAAATAAAGGGCTGAGCCTTTCCGGCATTATTGCTGCTATTACCGGCGTTCGCCCGCAAGGTCCGTGGGGAAAACTGGTCGATTTGATGTTCCTGATCGCCACTGTCGGCGCACTGACCATTTCCCTGGTCGTCACCGCCGCAACCTTTACCCGTGGGCTTTCCGCGCTGACCGGTTTACCGGATAACTTCACCGTGCAGGCATTTGTGATCCTGCTTTCCGGCGGCATTTTTTGCCTTAGCTCGTGGATTGGTATCAACAACGGTTTGCAACGTCTGAGCAAAATGGTTGGCTGGGGCGCCTTCCTGCTGCCATTGCTGGTTCTGATTGTCGGCCCAACCGAATTTATTACCAACAGCATCATCAATGCCATCGGCCTGACCACGCAAAACTTCCTGCAAATGAGCTTATTTACCGATCCGCTTGGCGATGGTTCATTTACCCGCAACTGGACCGTTTTCTACTGGCTGTGGTGGATCTCATACACCCCTGGCGTAGCAATGTTTGTCACTCGCGTTTCCCGCGGTCGTAAGATTAAAGAAGTTATCTGGGGACTGATCCTCGGCAGCACCGTCGGTTGCTGGTTCTTCTTCGGTGTAATGGAAAGCTATGCCATTCATCAGTTTATCAATGGCGTAATCAACGTCCCACAGGTGCTGGAAACACTGGGCGGTGAAACTGCCGTTCAACAAGTTCTGATGTCGTTGCCAGCCGGTAAATTGTTCCTCGCCGCATACCTGGGCGTGATGATTATTTTCCTTGCCTCGCATATGGATGCGGTGGCCTACACCATGGCGGCGACCAGTACGCGAAATCTCCAGGAAGGTGACGATCCTGACCGTGGGCTGCGTCTTTTCTGGTGCGTGGTGATCACACTGATCCCGCTTTCAATTCTGTTCACCGGCGCGTCGCTGGAAACAATGAAAACCACCGTCGTGCTCACAGCCCTTCCCTTCCTCGTCATTTTACTGGTGAAAGTCGGCGGATTTCTTCGCTGGCTGAAACAGGATTACGCCGACATTCCGGCTCATCAAGTTGAACATTATCTCCCGCAGACACCGGTAGAAGCATCGGAAAAAGATCCGCTGATCCCGGCAGGAACGGTATTCAAAGGCGACAACTGAACGCCATCATCCTAACGATAAAGGTATCCCTATGAGCAATCTGAGCCCTGACTTTGTACTACCCGAAAATTTTTGCGCTAACCCGCAGGAGGCGTGGACCATTCCTGCCCGTTTTTATACCGATCAGAGCGCCTTTGAACACGAAAAAGAAAACGTCTTCGCCAAAAGCTGGATTTGCGTCGCTCACAGTAGCGAACTGGCGAATGCGAATGATTACGTGACGCGTGAGATCATTGGCGAAAGCATTGTTCTGGTACGCGGTCGTGATAAGGTTTTGCGCGCGTTCTATAACGTGTGTCCGCACCGTGGTCATCAGTTGTTGAGCGGTGAAGGAAAAGCAAAAAATGTGATTACCTGTCCGTATCACGCATGGGCATTCAAACTCGATGGCAACCTGGCCCACGCACGTAACTGTGAAAACGTCGCTAATTTCGACAGCGACAAAGCGCAACTGGTCCCGGTGCGTCTGGAAGAATATGCCGGATTCGTCTTCATCAACATGGACCCCAACGCCACCAGCGTAGAAGATCAGTTACCCGGTCTGGGCGCGAAAGTGCTGGAAGCCTGCCCGGAAGTCCACGACCTGAAACTGGCGGCCCGCTTTACCACCCGCACGCCTGCCAACTGGAAGAACATTGTCGATAACTATCTCGAGTGCTATCACTGTGGTCCGGCGCATCCAGGTTTCTCCGACTCCGTTCAGGTTGATCGTTACTGGCACACCATGCACGGCAACTGGACACTGCAATACGGTTTCGCCAAACCGTCAGAACAGTCGTTTAAATTTGAAGAGGGTACGGATGCGGCATTCCACGGTTTCTGGCTGTGGCCGTGCACTATGCTGAACGTCACACCGATCAAAGGGATGATGACGGTCATTTATGAATTCCCGGTGGATTCTGAAACCACCCTGCAAAACTACGATATTTACTTCACCAATGAAGAGTTAACCGACGAGCAAAAATCGCTGATTGAGTGGTATCGCGATGTGTTCCGTCCGGAGGATTTACGTCTGGTTGAAAGCGTACAGAAAGGGCTGAAATCGCGTGGCTATCGTGGTCAGGGGCGCATCATGGCCGACAGTAGCGGTAGCGGGATTTCCGAACACGGTATCGCCCATTTCCATAATCTGCTGGCGCAGGTATTTAAGGACTAATGACATCGGCGGCGGTCTATTCCGCCGCCGGGCTGATTTTTGATGGAGTACAGCAATGTCAGACTATCAAATGTTTGAAGTACAGGTGAGTCAGGTAGAACCGCTTACCGAGCAGGTGAAACGCTTCACGCTGGTGACAACCGATGGCAAACCATTACCTGCGTTCACCGGAGGAAGTCACGTCATTGTGCAGATGAGCGATGGTGATAACCAGTACAGCAATGCGTATTCGCTGCTGAGTTCGCCGCTCGATACAACACATTATCAGATTGCCGTTCGACTGGAAGAAAACTCGCGCGGTGGTTCGCGCTTTTTGCATCAGCAGGTGAAAGCTGGCGATCAGTTGACCATTTCGACGCCTAATAATCTGTTTGCGCTAATTCCCTCGGCCAGAAAGCATCTGTTTATCGCGGGCGGTATTGGTATCACCCCTTTCCTGTCGCATATGGCAGAGTTGCAACACAGCGACGTCGACTGGCAGCTACATTACTGCTCGCGAAATCCAGAAAGTTGCGCATTTCGTGATGAGCTAGTCCAGCATCCGCAGACTGATAAAATCCATTTTCATCACTCATCGATCGGAACGCGACTTGAATTAGCGCGATTATTGGCGGATATCGAACCTGGCACACACGTTTATACCTGTGGCCCCGAGGCGCTAAATGAAGCGGTAAGAAGTGAAGCTGCACGTCTGGACATCGCCGCCGATACGCTGCATTTTGAGCAGTTTGCTATTGAAGACAAAACCGGCGATGCGTTTACACTAGTGCTCGCCCGTTCCGGTAAAGAGTTTGTGGTGCCGGAAGAGATGAGCATTTTGCAGGTTATTGAAAATAATAAAGCGGCAAAAGTGGAATGTTTATGTCGTGAAGGGGTATGCGGGACCTGCGAAACGGCGATTCTGGAAGGTGAAGCTGACCATCGGGACCAGTATTTTAGCGATGAAGAACGCGCCAGCCAGCAAAGTATGTTGATCTGTTGTTCACGCGCGAAGGGTAAACGCCTGGTGTTGGATTTGTAGTTTGCCTGAAGCCGGACGCACCTGTCCGGCTCAGGGAGGTTTTATTGCGGATATTCCTGCAATAAATTGTGTAATGCTTCCGCCATCAGCTCACCGCGCCAGCCGGAAATCAGCTCCGGCAAATTGTTCTGCGGTTTCAGTTTCCAGTGCCAATTCAGCAGTTGGTTGATTTGCCGACGCGATGCCAGCAATTCGACGCTGATCTTGTGTGTTTCGCTCACGTCAGTGATCAGCGACTTAATCGCTTTAAACGCTTTGCGATAACCGGGCATATCCATCAGGTTAAGCATCGGCTGCGGTAAGGCCTCTTCCGGCAATGCCTGCGCTTTTTCCACCAGCGCCAACAGCGTTTTACCGTGAAAGCGGATTTCGCTACCGGATAAACCCAGACTGCCCAGCTCGCCCAAACTCCCCGGCATATAACGCGCCACCGACCACAAATGCTCTTCACGCACGACAAAGTTAACCGCCAGATCGCGCTCCCGCGCTTTACGCAGGCGCCAGTCGGCTAACAGTTGCAGACAGGCCAGTTGGCGTGTGCGTAACTGCCAGGCATTGGTGATATCACGCCAGGCATCTTCCGGCGCAACGACTTCCTGACGACGCATTTGCATCAGGCGGCATTCATCCAGTGCCGCAGGTAACCAGCCAGAGGCTTCCGTTTCTACCATTAGCTTTGCGGTGATCGGTAACAAATACCAGACGTCCGCTGCCGCGTATTCGCATTGACGTTCGGTTAGCGGTCTTGCCAACCAGTCGGTGCGCGATTCACTCTTGTCGAGCGTAACGCCGGTGTACTCTTCCACCATGGAAGCAAATCCCCACGACATCGGGCGTCCGCAGAAAGCAGCGAGGATTTGCGTGTCAATTAGGGGTTGTGGTAATTCGCCAAAGACATTGAGGAACACTTCCAGATCCTCACTGCCCGCATGGAGAAATTTGGTAATGGACGGATCACGCAGGATCGCTTTCAGCGGTGACCAGTCGGTGATCCCGAGCGGATCGATTAGCGCCAGATGCTCGCCATCGAAAAGTTGAATCAACCCCAGCTGCGGGTAATAAGTGCGCGTACGAACAAATTCAGTATCCAGGGCTATCGCCGGAAAGGCACGGACGGCTTCACACAAAGAAGCCAGCGCATCGTCCGTGGTAATCATTTGGTAATTCAAATTGTATTCTCTTTAGTGGGCGTCAAAAAAAACGCCGGATTAACCGGCGTCTGACGACTGACTTAACGCTCAGGCTTTATTGTCCACTTTGCCGCGCGCTTCGTCACGTAATTCTCGTCGCAAAATTTTTCCGACGTTAGATTTCGGTAACTCATCACGAAACTCCACCAGCTTCGGTACTTTGTAGCCCGTGAGCTGACGGCGACAAAAGGTCACCAGTGACTCTTCGGTAAGCGATGGATCTTTTTTCACTACGAAGATTTTCACCGCTTCACCACTGGAGCCGGAAGGTACGCCAACCGCCGCGACTTCCTGTACGCCAGGATGCTGCATGACGACATCTTCAATCTCGTTGGGATAAACGTTAAAACCGGAAACCAGAATCATGTCTTTTTTGCGATCGACAATACGCAGGAATCCTTCTTCATCCATCACCGCGATGTCGCCAGTGTGTAACCAGCCATTTTTGATGATCTCATCGGTAGCATCCGGACGCTGCCAGTACCCCAGCATCACCTGCGGTCCTTTGACACAAAGCTCACCCGGTTGACCCGGTGGTACTTCGTTGTCGTCGTCATCCACCAGTTTGGCTTCCGTCGACGGTACCGGCAAACCGATGCTACCGCTATGATAATCAATATCATACGGGTTAACGCTGACCAGCGGCGCGCACTCGGTCAGGCCATAACCTTCCAGCAGATACTGTCCGGTCAGTTTCACCCAGCGTTCTGCCACCACTTGTTGAACAGGCATCCCACCGCCTGCGGAAAGGTGCAGACTGGAGAAATCCAGTTGCTGGAACTCTTTATTGTTCAGCAACGCATTGAACAAGGTGTTTACGCCGGTGATAGCGGTAAACGGATATTTCGCCAGCTCTTTCACCAGCCCCGGAATATCACGTGGGTTAGTAATAAGCAGGTTCTGCCCGCCCAGTTCAATAAACAGCAGACAGTTAATGGTCAGTGCAAAAATGTGATAGAGCGGCAGTGCCGTTACTACCAGTTCTTTACCTGGATGCAGCAACGGCCCATAGGTGGCGTTGACCTGTTCCAGGTTCGCCAGCATATTGCGGTGAGTCAGCATCGCGCCTTTCGCCACGCCTGTGGTGCCGCCGGTATATTGCAGGAAAGCTAAATCTTCCGGCACCAGTTCGGGTTTGACGTACTGCATCCGGTAGCCGTTATGCAGGGCGCTACGAAATGAAATGGCATCTGGCAGATGGTATTTCGGCACCAGACGCTTGATGTATTTAACAACGAAATTGACTACCGTGCCTTTTGCCGTAGAAAGTTGATCGCCCATACGGGTCAGAATAACGTGCTGGACTGCAGTTTTATCAACCACTTTTTCCAGGGTGTGAGCGAAGTTAGACACGATAACAATCGCCGATGCGCCGCTGTCATTGAGCTGATGCTCAAGCTCGCGCGGGGTATACAACGGGTTGACGTTTACGACAATCATCCCGGCGCGCAAAATGCCGAACAGCGCCACTGGATATTGCAATAAGTTAGGCATCATCAGCGCAACGCGATCGCCTTTCTTCAGCCCCAACCCTTGTTGCAAATAAGCGGCAAACGCGCGACTGCGTTCTTCCAGCTTGCGGAAGGTCATTACCTCCCCCATATTCATAAACGCGGGCTGATCGGCGTAGCGCGTGACCGACTGCTCAAACATATCTACCAGAGATTGATAACGGTCAGGGTTGATCTCCGTCGGAACGTCCGCGGGATAACGGTTAAGCCAAACCTTCTTCAATTCTTCACCTCTAAAATGCGTGTTCGTCGTCATCGCAACCCCAAGTGATAAACATGTTGTTAACATAATATTAACTCATCTTACCAGCTTGATAATTACCCAACGAAAAGGTTGCGAAGCGCGTCACTATTTATTTTTATCTTTACCGTAAGAATGCAGAAACAGCGGACCAGCCGCTGTTTCTTTTTCTTTAAAAACAAGCAATTATTCAGTTACAACTGTTTGTACTCTCGCGGGGCCGGGATTATACCAGCCCCATCCGCCGTAGCCATAGGGCCAGCCTCGCCCACCATAAAACCAGGGATCAATCGGCTGTGGCGGCATAATCACCTGCTGGGTTAAATGCCAACGTTTGTAACCCGTTGCCTGCATTACCATAAATTTATATGGCGTGTTGCCGATTTTTCCGTCAACCGTACCGGTGATTGGCCCGACAACTGTCACCAGCTGGCCTCGGAAATCGACCGGATCAAGAAAACCATTCACATCGGCATAAATGCGCCCACGCGACGGTTCTCCCAGCGTCGGTCTTGCTCCGCTATCGAGTGGTACAGTGGCAATCTCCAGGCGGGTTTTCCCTTGCTGGTTTTGCACCGCAACCACTTTACCGCCAAATCGCGCTTCCTGACCAACGTACAGCTGCGGCGCATTCATCACCCGAACTAAATCTTGTTGCGGCGTTGGGCTACTGCCTTTAATGGCGTCCGGCACAGTGACACAACCGCTCAGTATTAGCGCAAACGTACCTGCCAGTATGCCTTTGATAACATTGTTTTGAACCGCCATGATGCGACTCCTTTTTTCTCAGGGCATACTCTTAAGATTCATTCTTTGCCCGGAAGTTTCTTCCATGCGACGTTGTTACGCAAATAAACCGGCTCGGCATGTTCCACCGCCACCGTTTTACCCTCGACAAACATCTGACAGGCAATCGGCAGCATATCTTCTGCAGCGGGCAGTAATACTTCTCCGTCGCGTAAAACCAGACCGCTTTCTTTACCGAGATCCGGCCAGGCTTGCCAGCCTGTACCCACGGTCGCCCATTCACCGGAAAGCTGTTGCATCCGTTCATGAACGAGTTCTGGTTTGAGTACGGCTTCGGTTTCTTCACCGTGCCAGACACCGTTTTCATCACGCTGATATTCGGCCCAGTAAACTTCGCCCATTCGCGCGTCAATGGCTGCCAGCACGCGGGTTGCGCCGTTTTTGCGCCACGCCCCTTGCGCCATCGTCATTAGCGTGGAGACGCCAATCATCGGTAGCTCCGCACCAAGTGCCAGTCCTTGCGCGATGCCAATACCGATGCGTACGCCGGTGAAACTACCGGGGCCGCGCCCGTAAGCCAGAGCGTTAATGTCAGTCAGGGAGGTTCCGCTGGCGGTCAGGATATCCTGCACCATCGGTAAGATTCGTTGAGTATGTTCACGTGGGCAAAGCTCGAAATGAGCATTGACAGTACCGTCGTTCCACAGGGCGACAGAGCAGGCCTCTGTCGCGGTATCGATAGCCAGAATTCGCATGGGTCTTCGTGCTTAGATCAATAAAAAGGCGCGCATCATACCATACTCCATCACAAATTACCTGGAGGATGGTATCGCAAGGAAACGAACCGCACGGGCAATATCACGGGTACGCGGCGCGGGCGGCAGGCTGGCAAGGAAAGTAGCGCCATAAGGGCGCATCACCAACCGATTGTCGCAAATCACCAGCACGCCGCGATCGTCGGCGTCGCGAATCAGTCGCCCTACTCCCTGTTTGAGAGTAATGACGGCATCTGGTAGTTGCACTTCATCGAACGGGTCACCACCACGCAAACGGCAATCTTCCATGCGCGCTTTTAACAGTGGGTCATCCGGCGAGGTAAATGGCAATTTGTCGATAATCACCAATGACAATGTATCGCCACGCACGTCCACCCCTTCCCAGAAGCTGCTGGTTGCCACAAGAAGCGCGTTACCGGCACTGACAAATTGCTGCAACAATTGCCCTTTGCTGGTTTCCCCCTGCAACAATACGGGAAGCGTCATGGTGGCGCGGAACTGCTCAGCCAGATCGCGCATCATGGCGTGCGAGGTGCAAAGCATAAAACAACGACCGTTGTTGGCTTCGATGATCGGTCGCAACATTGCTGCCAGTTGCCGTGCGGAACCTGGTTGATTGGTTTGCGGCAGGTTGCGCGGCACACAGAGTAACGCCTGGCGGCTGTAATCAAAGGGGCTGGGTAACAGCAACGACTCGGCCTGTTCGATGCCGAGCCGCGAGGTGAAATGATGCAGATCGTCATTCACCGACAACGTTGCCGAGGTAAAGATCCAGCTTCCGGGCTTTTGCGCCATTAGCTCTTTAAATTTATCCGCCACGCTGAGCGGCGTGAGCGCCAAAGTAAAATGGCGCGAAGTGCATTCGTACCAGTAGCTGTAGCCTGGTTGGTTGATCTCTTTCAACCGCTTCAGACGTGTACGATATAACGTGGCGCGTTCAAATGCCGCATCCAGCAAGGCGGAACGCCCCAAAGACAGTTTCGCCACGTCGTAACAGAGTTCAAGGGTGTCATCGAGCAGTAAAAACGCCCGCTGAATTTGTGGGTTGGCTAACAGTTCGCGCAGATTACCGCGATAACCTGGCTCGCCGAGTTGCAGACGAAAATCCTGCGCGCTCTGGGCAAGACGGTCGGCGCATTTTTGTAACTGTTGAGTGTCTTTTAATTCGGTGCGATAGGCGATGGTGATGTCTTTTGCCAGATCGAGCAGTTGTCGGCTGGAGAGCGACTGTCCAAAGTACTGGCTGGCAATGTCCGGCAGCTGGTGGGCTTCGTCGAAGATCATCACGTCTGCTTCCGGGATCAACTCGCCAAATCCACTTTCTTTAACCACCATATCCGCCAGAAACAGATGATGGTTCACCACAACCACATCAGCATCCATCGCTTTTTTACGCGCTTTGACCACAAAGCAATCTTTATACATCGGGCAGTCGCTGCCAAGACAGTTGTCGTTGGTGCTGGTGACCAGCGGCCACGCCTGCGAGTCTTCCGCCACGCTAACGCAGGTGCTGATATCGCCATCTACCGTCTGATTTGACCATGAACGCAGGAGGATCACATCGCTTAAGGTTTGTACTGGCAAATCTCCGCCCGCCAGTGCCTGCTGTTCCAGTCGTTCGAGGCAGAGGTAGTTTGAGCGCCCTTTCAGCAACGCCACGTTGCCAGTGTATTTCAGCGCCTTTGCCACCGTCGGCAAATCGCGGCTGTAGAGCTGATCCTGCAACGCTTTTGAGCCAGTTGAGATTATGACTTTCTTTTTCGCCCGCAGTGCAGGAGCAAGGTAGGCATAGGTTTTACCCGTACCGGTTCCCGCTTCCACCACCAGCGGCTGGCTTTTTTCTATCGCCTGGGTCACAGCGACTGCCATCTGTCGCTGTGGTTCACGCGGCTTAAAACCAGGTATCGCTTTCGCCAGTTGACCGTCTGGTGCAAAATCGTCCGTCACACTACCCCCTGTTGATTTGAACAGGGATTATGTCAGGCCAGGCTGGTTTTCGCCAGTTGAAGTGGTGACGGCAACCTCACATTGTGGCAGTCTTTGCAGCACAAAAATGGAAAGTTAATGAGGACATAATGATGACTATCGTTCGTATCGACGCTGAAGCCCGCTGGTCTGATGTGGTGATCCACAACAACACGCTCTACTACACTGGCGTACCAGAAAACCTCGATGCCGATGCTTTTGAACAAACCGCCAACACGCTGGCGCAAATTGACGCCGTGCTGGAAAAACAGGGCAGCAATAAATCGAGCATTCTGGATGCCACCATTTTCCTTGCCGATAAAAACGACTTTGCGGCAATGAATAAAGCATGGGATGCCTGGGTTGTAGCGGGTCACGCGCCGGTGCGCTGCACGGTGCAGGCGGGGCTGATGAATCCGCAGTACAAGGTTGAAATTAAGATTATCGCTGCGGTTTAATTCCTGAAAAAGAATTCTATCAAAGTAAAAATCAGACGATAATTGTTCGAAAATACTGGTCGGTTATAAACAAATCGGCCAGTGTTTAAGAGGATACTTTAGATAAATAATGAAATCCGTCAGGTAACTTATTTTTATGATTTCAACTGCATCTATACAAAAATGATATTAATCTCCCAAATTAAACCATTCTGTTAACTCCCCGAGCCGTTTACTCTGACTTTTCTGCCCTTAACAATCTGGCTGGAGCGCGGCGATTTACCGTTAATTTTTTGCCATATCACTAGAAAACCCGCCATGACCTGCTACCTTTAAAATACCTGAATGTCAACAGGTTAACTAATGAGATATCGTTATAATCCCTTTGATATTAGATGCAATTTAAGGTCATATATAGCCTTATCGAAAACGTGGTTAATTTAAGGACAAGAATATGCCTGCTGCAATAGATAAAGCCCTGGATTTCATTAGTGCCATGGATGTATCAGCATCAACACCAAGCTCGATGAATGAAAGTACGGCGAAAGGAATATTTAAATATTTGCATGACCTGGGAGTCCCCGCGAGTACCGCCGATATTACTGCGCGAGCTGAACAGGAAGGCTGGAATCCTGGATTCACGGAAAAAATGGTGGGATGGGCAAAAAAGATGGATTCTGGCGAACGCGTGGTGATTAAAAACCCTGAATACTTCTCGTCTTATATGCAGGAAGAACTTAAAGCCCTTGTGTGAGTTAAAACTCCAGCTTTAAAAATCAATCCGGACGCTTTCATTGACCTCAGAAAAGCGTCCTTTTTTCTCGTCATCATAAACACAGCCAAAATTAATCAACAGATATGGCCCCGTGATTTTTGTTTCAACACAGCGGACCATTGTCATAACGCGCGCCGTCCAGGCACATACCGTCAAAAATGGCACGATGTAAGTTCATGCCGGAAAAATCCCAGCCGATGAGGCTATCCGTATCAAGATACAGGACGTCATCCGTGACGAAATCGATACGGATCATTTTGTGTTACTCGTCTTCATCCTCAAAACGCGCCACAATCCGCTCACCGGAATGGTTGGCACGCAACTCTTCTGCCACCAGCGCGATGGCCTGACCACTGCTCATCCCCTGTGCCATCAGTTCCTGAATACGCTCAACGGCTTTTTGCTGCTGTTCATGGGTGAGTGAAGGTAAACCTGCAAACATTGTTAACTCCTGCTAAATTGTTGGCGCTAATTATTTCATGCTACCCGGCACATAGCCAGTAGAGTCAGGACTGATGAAGACGTTATCTCCCGCTGTGATTACTTTACCCTGGCGTCAGGACGCCGCTGAATTTTATTTTGCCCGCTTAAGCCACCTGCCGTGGGCGATGTTGTTGCACTCCGGCTACGCCGACCATCCGCATAGTCGCTTTGATATTGTGGTGGCTGACCCCGTTTGCACTTTAACCACTCACGATAATGAAACCCGGGTATGTGAAGGAGAAATCCGCACAACGACCACTGACGATCCGCTCAAAGCGCTCCAGCAGGCACTGAACCGAGCAAACATTCACCCGTCGCATAATGGTGATTTGCCATTTCAGGGCGGCGCGCTTGGACTGTTTGGCTACGATCTGGGCCGCCGTTTTGAGTCACTGCCGGAAGTGGCGCTGAGAGATATCGACCTGCCTGATATGGCGGTTGGTATCTACGACTGGGCGCTGATCGTCGATCACCAGCGCCAGCGTATTTCGCTACTCAGCCATCGTGATATCAATGCTCGTCTGGCGTGGCTGGACAGCCAGCAAATAGCACCACAGCAAGATTTCCAGTTAACATCTGCCTGGCAATCCAATATGAACCGCGAGCAGTATGGCGAGAAATTTCGCCAGGTACAGGAATATCTGCACAGCGGCGATTGCTATCAGGTGAATCTCGCCCAGCGTTTTCACGCGACCTATTCTGGCGATGAATGGCAGGCGTTCGTTCAGCTTAATCAGGCCAACCGCGCACCGTTCAGTGCCTTCCTGCGTCTGGAACAAGGTGTGATTTTAAGCCTTTCACCAGAACGGTTTATTCTTTGTGATGGTGGTGAGATCCAGACCCGCCCGATTAAAGGCACGCTCCCACGCTTGTCCGATCCTCAGGAAGATAGCAAACAAGCTGAAAAACTGGCGAACTCACCGAAAGATCGCGCCGAAAACCTGATGATTGTCGATTTAATGCGCAATGACATCGGTCGCGTTGCTGTACCAGGCTCAGTAAAAGTGCCTGAACTGTTTGTAGTAGAACCCTTCCCTGCCGTGCATCATCTGGTCAGCACCATAACGGCGCGACTACCAGAACAGTTACACGCCAGCGATCTGCTGCGCGCGGCTTTTCCTGGTGGTTCAATAACTGGCGCGCCGAAAGTGCGGGCAATGGAAATTATTGATGAACTGGAACCGCAGCGACGCAATGCCTGGTGCGGCAGCATTGGCTATTTAAGTTTCTGCGGCAATATGGATACCAGCATCACCATCCGCACGCTAACGGCGGTTAACGGGCAGATTTACTGTTCCGCTGGTGGCGGCATCGTTGCTGATAGCCAGGAAGAAGCGGAATATCAGGAAACTTTTGATAAAGTTAATCGTATCCTGAAGCAACTGGAGAAGTAAGACGTGGAATACCGTGGCCTGACGCTTGATGATTTTTTATCGCGATTTCAACTATTGCGTCCGCAAATTAACCGGGAAACCTTAAATCATCGTCAGGCTGCCGTGTTAATCCCCATCGTCCGCCGACCGCAACCGGGCTTGATGCTGACTCAGCGTTCCATTCATCTGCGCAAACATGCTGGACAAGTCGCATTCCCTGGAGGTGCAGTCGATGACACGGACGCGTCAGTTATCGCCGCTGCGCTGCGTGAAGCCGAAGAAGAGGTCGCCATACCGCCTTCAGCCGTTGAGGTTATCGGCGTGTTACCCCCTGTCGATAGCGTAACGGGCTACCAGGTCACTCCCGTGGTCGGCATTATCCCGCCTGATTTACCGTATCGCGCCAGTGAAGATGAAGTCTCCGCAGTATTTGAAATGCCGCTCGCCCAGGCGTTACATTTGGGCCGTTATCATCCTTTGGATATCTACCGCCGTGGCGATTCGCATCGGGTATGGCTTTCCTGGTACGAACAGTATTTTGTATGGGGAATGACCGCAGGCATAATTCGTGAACTGGCGCTGCAAATTGGTGTGAAACCCTGACTATACTTATCTTTACATCTACAAAACACTACTTGAGACAATCATCGCAATATTAGTTAAATCGCGGTTTTTGATTAGTTTAATTCATGTGAATAGTTAAGCCTGTCGCCGCGTTCCCTCTTACACTATGCGCTGTTATTCGTTCGTTACTGGAAGTCCAGTCACCTTGTCAGGAGTATTATCGTGATTAGTCTATTCGACATGTTTAAGGTGGGGATTGGTCCCTCATCTTCCCATACTGTAGGGCCTATGAAGGCGGGTAAACAGTTCGTCGATGATCTGGTCGAAAAAGGCTTACTGGATAGCGTTACCCGCGTTGCCGTGGACGTTTATGGTTCACTGTCGCTGACGGGTAAAGGCCACCACACCGATATCGCCATTATTATGGGTCTTGCAGGTAACGAACCTGCCACCGTGGATATCGACAGTATTCCCGGTTTTATTCGCGACGTAGAAGAGCGCGAACGTCTGCTGCTGGCACAGGGACGGCATGAAGTGGATTTCCCACGCGATAACGGGATGCGTTTTCATAACGGTAACCTGCCGCTGCATGAAAACGGCATGCAAATCCACGCCTATAACGGCGATACAGTTGTTTACAGCAAAACTTATTATTCCATCGGCGGCGGTTTTATCGTCGATGAAGAACATTTTGGTCACGATGCTGCCAACGAAGTGAGCGTGCCGTATCCGTTTAAATCCGCCACCGAGCTGCTGGCATACTGTAATGAAACCGGTTATTCCCTTTCCGGTCTGGCAATGCAGAACGAACTGGCGCTGCACAGTAAGAAAGAGATCGACGAGTATTTCGCTCATGTCTGGCAAACCATGCAGGCATGTATCGATCGCGGCATGAACACCGAAGGCGTATTGCCTGGCCCGCTGCGTGTTCCGCGCCGTGCGTCTGCCCTGCGCCGTATGCTGGTTTCCAGCGATAAACTGTCTAACGATCCGATGAATGTCATCGACTGGGTAAACATGTTTGCGCTGGCAGTTAACGAAGAAAACGCAGCGGGGGGGCGTGTGGTAACTGCACCGACTAACGGTGCTTGCGGCATCGTTCCGGCAGTGCTGGCATACTATGACCACTTTATTGAATCGGTCAGCCCTGATATTTATACCCGCTACTTTATGGCGGCCGGAGCGATTGGCGCACTGTACAAAATGAACGCGTCTATTTCCGGTGCGGAAGTCGGTTGCCAGGGCGAAGTGGGCGTTGCCTGTTCAATGGCTGCGGCGGGTCTTGCAGAACTGTTGGGCGGTAGCCCTGAACAGGTTTGCGTGGCGGCGGAAATTGGCATGGAACACAATCTTGGTCTGACTTGCGACCCGGTTGCGGGTCAGGTTCAGGTTCCGTGCATTGAACGTAACGCTATTGCATCAGTGAAGGCGATTAACGCCGCGCGGATGGCTCTGCGTCGTACTAGTGCACCACGCGTCTCACTGGATAAAGTCATCGAAACGATGTACGAAACAGGAAAGGATATGAACGCTAAATATCGCGAAACCTCACGCGGTGGTCTGGCGATTAAAGTCCAGTGTGACTAATACTTTATCCTCGCCCATCTGCAACGGATGGGCGAATTTATCCTCGCTTTCTCGTCTGCTGTAATTTTCCCCACTACACTTCCACTGTTGCGTCAGGCGTTTGTCGCCATACGCTTACCGGGTGGCCCGCATGCAAAAAGCACAACGGATCATTAAAACCTATCGCCGTAATCGAATGATTGTTTGTACGATTTGCGCACTCTTTACGTTTGTGGCAACACTGAGCGTGCGATTTATTTCACAGCGGAACTTAAATCAGCAGCGGGTAGTGCTCTTTGCCAATCACGCCGTTGAGGAATTAGACAAAGTCCTGCTTCCACTTCAGGCGGGTAACAACGTACTGCTTCCCCTGATTGGACTCCCCTGCTCAGTCGCCCATCTCCCCTTACGCAAACAGGCGGCAAAACTGCAAACTGTACGGTCAATTGGCCTGGTGCAAGACGGCACGCTTTATTGTTCCAGCATTTTTGGTTATCGCAATGTTCCTGCTGAAGATATCCAGGCTGATTTACCCGCGCCGCAGCCCCTTTTACGCTTAACTACCGACCGCGTATTAATTAAAGACAGCCCGGTATTGATTCAGTGGACACCTTTACCGGGCAATGGTCGAGATGGCGTGATGGAGATGATCAACATCGACCTGTTGATGGCAATGTTGCTGGAGCCGCAATTACCGCAAATAAGAACGGCCAGCCTGACGGTAGCCGATCGCCATTTACTCTATGATGATGGTCTGGTTGATTCTTTACCTCCGCTTAATGGCAATGAACGTTACCAGGTTTCATCGCAGAATTTTCCTTTTATCATCAGCGTTAGTGGACCTGGTTCGACAGCGCTGGCGTTGCAATATCTTCCCAGCCAGTTTCCACTAGCGGTACTGTTGAGTTTACTGGTGGGGTACATCGCATGGTTGGCCACGGCCCATAGAATGAGCTTTTCACGCGAGATAAATCTCGGGCTGGCGCAGCGCGAATTTGAGTTATTTTGTCAGCCCCTGCTCAATGCACGCTCGCAGCAATGTATTGGTGTAGAGATATTGCTGCGCTGGAATAATCCGCGTCAGGGATGGATCTCGCCGGATGTTTTTATCCCCATTGCGGAAGAACATCACCTTATAGTGCCGCTTACCCGTTATGTGATGATGGAAACCATCCGTCAACTCCACGTTTTTCCAATGAGCAGCCAGTTCCACATCGGCATTAACGTCGCCCCCAGCCATTTTCGCCGTGGCGTATTGTTAAAAGATCTCAATCGTTACTGGTTTAGTGCTAACCCGATTCAGCCACTAATCCTCGAAATTACCGAGCGCGATGCCTTACTGGATGTTGATTATCGGATTGCCCGCGAACTGCATCGTAAAAACGTCAAACTGGCGATTGATGACTTCGGCACCGGCAACAGTTCGTTTTCCTGGCTGGAAACGTTACGTCCTGACGTGCTGAAAATTGATAAGTCATTTACCGCAGCTATCGGTTCTGACGCGGTTAACTCAACGGTGACCGATATCATCATCGCGTTGGGGCAAAGACTGAATATTGAACTGGTGGCAGAAGGTGTGGAAACGCAAGAACAAGCGAAGTATTTGCGCCGTCATGGCGTGCATATTTTACAAGGGTATTTGTACGCGCAGCCCATGCCGCTGCGTGATTTCCCGAAATGGCTGGCGGGCAGCCAACCGCCGCCCACCCGGCATAATGGGCGCATCACACCCATTATACCGTTACGTTAACGCTTACTCGTCTTCATCGTGCGCCGGTTGCTCTTTAACAATGCGAACCAGATCAACACGATAATCATTGGCTTCTACGATGGTGATATGCAGCGGTCCAACATCGATCACGTCGCCTGCGCGAGGAATGTGACCATTTGCCGAAATTACCAGACCTGCAACCGTCGCAATATCATCATCATCGGTAAGGTGCTCAACATCAAGCGCCTGCTGTAAGGCATGTAAGTCTGTACCACCTTTTACCAGCCAACCGTCGCCATCGATAACAATTTCCGGCGTTTCATCTGCATCAGGGAACTCACCAGCAATGGCTTCCAGTACATCCAGCGGCGTAACCAGACCTTGCACCACACCAAACTCGTTGGTGACGATAACAAAACTACCGCGAGCACGACGCAACACGCCCAGTAGGTTGATCGGGTCGAGGGTTTCCGGAACGATTATCGCCGGAGAAGCAGAAGCAATTGCCGTCACGTCGACACCGACTTCCAGTGCCACCAGCAGTTCTTTGGCACGCACGATACCGATGATTTCATCCAGCTCACCACGACACACCGGAAACAGGCTGTGCGGTGAAGAGAGCAGTTGCTGGCGGATTTCATCAACGCCAAGGTTAGCATCTACCCAACTGATCTCACCGCGTGGCGTCATAATGCCGCGCAGAGAGCGTGACGCCAAAGTCAGTACGCCGTTAATCATATAACGCTCTTCTTCGGCAAAGGCACCTTCTGGAACCGGAATTGGCACCGGGTTATCAGCATCGTGTTGAATATTTGCCTGACGTTTACCCCCCATCAAACGCAGAATGGCATCGGCGGTACGCGCACGCAGCGGTAAAGTCGACTGATGGCGAATAAAGTTACGCCGCGCAATCTGGTTAAACACTTCGATGATGATCGAGAAACCAATTGCTGCATACAGGTAGCCTTTTGGAATATGGAAACCAAAACCTTCAGCTACGAGACTCAGACCAATCATCAACAGGAAGCTCAAACAGAGCACTACAACTGTTGGATGCTGGTTAACGAATCGCGTCAGCGGTTTCGATGCCAGCAACATAACTGCCATCGCAATCACTACCGCAGCCATCATTACCGGTAGATGGTTGACCATCCCTACGGCAGTAATCACTGCATCCAGCGAGAAGACAGCGTCAAGGATGACAATCTGTGTGACGACCACCCAGAAACTGGCATAACCTTTACCGTGACCAGAGTCATGATCGCGGTTTTCCAGCCGCTCATGCAACTCGGTTGTCGCTTTGAACAGCAAGAATATCCCCCCGAACAGCATAATCAGATCGCGCCCGGAGAAAGAAAAATCCATTACGGTAAATAGTGGTTTGGTCAGCGTGACCATCCATGAAATCAGCGATAACAGCCCCAGGCGCATAATCAACGCCAGTGACAGCCCCAACAAACGCGCTTTATCACGTTGTTTCGGCGGCAGTTTATCGGCAAGGATGGCGATAAAAACCAGGTTATCGATACCCAGCACGATTTCAAGGACGACAAGCGTGAGCAGCCCCGCCCAAATCGAGGGGTCCATTAAGAATTCCATGACAAGCTCCTGCTTAAGGAATAGCTAATCGGCGCCAGAAATAATGCAGGCGAAACGAGAAAATACAAACAAAAGGTACGGCAAAAAATGCCAGGAAGGCAGGCGCTATATGGCCTGATGCTGAAGTGACGTCGGTGACGATCCATACTGCGGGCTGCAGCCCTATACTCCTTGGTTGTTAAACGGGAGTTAAACATATCAGAGAGATCTCTGATTTGGCAAAGATTTACCTTCCTTTGCAAATGAATGTGACAACATTTTTTACTCTTTCGGAATTTTGTCAATTCAAAGTTAATTTACGGATCTTCATCACATAAAATATTTTTTTCGATATCTAAAATAAATCGCGAGGCACAGGGGGTTTCTGGTTGTAGCCCTTATCTGAATCGATTCGATTGTGGACGACGATTCAAAAATACATCTGGCACGTTGAGATGTTAACAATAATAAGGAGGTAGCAAGTGACCATTGCTATTGTTATAGGCACACATGGTTGGGCTGCAGAGCAGTTGCTTAAAACGGCAGAGATGCTGTTAGGCGAGCAGGAAAACGTTGGCTGGATCGATTTTGTTCCTGGCGAAAATGCCGAAACGCTAATCGAAAAGTACAACGCTCAGTTGGCAAAACTCGACACCACTAAAGGCGTGCTGTTTCTCGTTGATACATGGGGAGGCAGTCCGTTCAATGCTGCCAGCCGCATTGTCGTCGACAAAGAGCATTATGAAGTGATCGCAGGCGTTAACATTCCAATGTTAGTGGAAACGTTAATGGCTCGTGATGATGACCCAAGCTTTGACGAACTGGTAGCACTGGCCGTAGAAACAGGCCGCGAAGGTGTGAAAGCACTGAAAGCGAAACCAGTTGAAAAAGCAGCACCTGCCCCCGCCGCAGCGGCACCGAAAGCGGCTCCTGCACCGGCAAAACCGATGGGACCAAACGACTATATGGTAATTGGCCTCGCGCGTATCGACGATCGTTTGATTCACGGTCAGGTTGCTACCCGCTGGACCAAAGAAACTAATGTCTCCCGTATCATCGTAGTTAGTGACGAAGTGGCTGCGGATACCGTTCGTAAGACACTACTCACCCAGGTTGCACCTCCCGGCGTAACAGCGCATGTAGTTGATGTCGCCAAAATGATTCGCGTCTACAACAACCCGAAATATGCGGGCGAACGCGTGATGCTGTTATTTACCAACCCGACAGATGTTGAGCGTCTCGTTGAAGGCGGCGTGAAAATCACCTCAGTCAACGTCGGTGGTATGGCATTCCGTCAGGGCAAAACTCAGGTGAATAACGCGGTTTCGGTTGATGAAAAAGATATCGAAGCGTTCAAGAAACTGAATGCGCGCGGTATCGAGCTGGAAGTCCGTAAGGTTTCCACCGACCAGAAACTGAAAATGATGGATCTGATCAGCAAAATCGATAAGTAACGTATTGTGTTGATTATCACTCAGTTTTCACACTTAAGTCTTACGTAAACAGGAGAAGTACAATGGAGATTACCGCTCTTCAAATTGTGCTGGTATTTATCGTAGCCTGTATCGCAGGTATGGGATCAATCCTCGATGAATTTCAGTTTCACCGTCCGCTAATCGCGTGTACCCTGGTGGGTATCGTTCTTGGGGATATGAAAACCGGTATTATTATCGGTGGTACCCTTGAAATGATCGCGCTGGGTTGGATGAACATCGGTGCCGCTGTTGCACCTGACGCCGCCCTGGCTTCTATTATTTCTACCATTCTGGTTATTGCTGGTCATCAGAGCATCGGTGCCGGTATCGCGCTGGCAATCCCTCTGGCAGCAGCAGGCCAGGTGCTGACCATTATCGTTCGTACTATTACCGTTGCCTTCCAGCACGCTGCGGATAAAGCAGCTGAAAACGGTAACCTGACGGCGATTTCATGGATCCACGTTTCGTCTCTGTTCCTGCAAGCTATGCGTGTGGCTATTCCGGCCGTTATCGTTGCGCTTTCTGTTGGTACCAGTGAAGTTCAAAACATGCTGAACGCCATTCCGGAAGTGGTGACCAATGGTCTGAACATTGCCGGTGGCATGATCGTGGTAGTTGGTTATGCGATGGTTATCAACATGATGCGTGCTGGCTACCTGATGCCGTTCTTCTACCTCGGCTTCGTAACCGCAGCATTCACCAACTTTAACCTGGTTGCTCTGGGTGTCATCGGTACCGTTATGGCGGTGCTCTACATTCAGCTGAGCCCGAAATATAACCGTGTCGCCGGTGCGCCAGTTCAGGCTGCTGGTAACAACGATCTCGACAACGAACTGGACTAACAGGTGAGCGAAATGGTTGATACAACTCAAACTACCACTGAGAAAAAACTCACTAAGAGTGATATTCGTGGCGTCTTCCTGCGTTCTAACCTTTTCCAGGGTTCATGGAACTTCGAGCGTATGCAGGCGCTGGGCTTCTGCTTCTCTATGGTGCCGGCGATTCGTCGCCTCTACCCGGAAAATAACGATGCCCGTAAACAGGCGATTAAACGTCACCTCGAATTCTTTAACACCCAACCGTTCGTGGCGGCGCCAATTCTGGGCGTAACCCTGGCGCTGGAAGAACAGCGTGCTAACGGTGCAGAGATCGACGATGGTGCAATCAACGGTATCAAAGTAGGTCTGATGGGTCCGCTGGCAGGTGTAGGCGACCCAATCTTCTGGGGTACGGTACGTCCCGTATTTGCAGCGCTGGGCGCCGGTATCGCGATGAGCGGCAGCCTGTTAGGTCCGTTGCTGTTCTTTATCCTGTTTAACCTGGTACGTCTGGCAACGCGTTACTACGGCGTAGCATATGGTTACTCCAAGGGCATCGATATCGTTAAAGATATGGGCGGCGGCTTCCTGCAAAAACTGACGGAAGGGGCGTCTATTCTCGGCCTGTTTGTCATGGGGGCATTGGTTAACAAGTGGACACATGTCAATATCCCGCTGGTCGTCTCACGCATCACTGACCAGACGGGTAAAGAGCACGTTACCACTGTACAGACCATTCTTGACCAGTTAATGCCGGGCCTGGTACCGCTGCTGCTGACCTTCGCCTGTATGTGGCTGCTGCGCAAAAAAGTGAACCCGCTGTGGATCATCGTTGGCTTCTTCGTCATCGGTATCGCTGGTTACGCTTGCGGCCTGCTTGGACTGTAAGACTGTTGTACACTACCGGGGCCTTTTGGCCCCGTTTTTTTATCTGGAGGATTAATGACAATCACGGAACTGGTGCTGATTCTGTTCATCGCCGCACTGCTTGCCTTTGCGATATACGATCAGTTCATTATGCCCCGCCGCAATGGCCCCACCCTGCTGGCAATTCCTTTGCTGCGGCGCGGTCGCATCGACAGCGTTATCTTCGTCGGGCTGATTGTCATTCTTATCTACAATAATGTGACCAGTCATGGCGCACAAATTACCACCTGGTTATTAAGTGCTCTGGCGCTGATGGGTTTTTATATATTCTGGATCCGCGTTCCGAAGATCATCTTTAAACAGAAAGGTTTTTTCTTCGCCAATGTCTGGATTGAATATAGCCGGATAAAAGCAATGAACTTATCGGAAGATGGTGTCCTGGTTATGCAATTAGAACAGCGTCGGTTGTTAATCCGCGTTCGAAATATCGACGATCTGGAAAAGATTTATAAACTTCTTGTTTCAACTCAATAGGTTATATCTTTAGCCAAAGCTATGTTAAGTGTGTTTTTAATAACCAGACATAGCTTAGGCTATATTATCTCTTCGATCATTTGTTATTTATTTTAACGTTTCATTTATATATAAATCTAAATGAAAATCGTTATCAATGAAGTAATGAAATAATATATTCCAACAGTTGTTTTATATTCTCAAAATATGTTAAGGTTGCGCCCTCATTTGGGGAGTAGCCGATTTCCAGACTCCGGAAATGTACGTGTCAACATACTCGTTGCAAAACGTGGCACGTACGGACTGAACATTTTCAGTCAGGCGAGACCATATGCACATCAATCGCTATGCCTGCATGAGCGCCTCTTGTCGTTCATGTGTGCATGTTTGCGGGGGGCGAAGATGTGTTTTATGGATACCCCGGTCAGGACGTTGTCATGAATATCACTGCTACTGTTCTTCTTGCGTTTGGTATGTCGATGGATGCATTTGCTGCATCAATCGGTAAAGGTGCCACCCTCCATAAACCGAAATTTTCTGAAGCGTTGCGAACCGGCCTTATTTTTGGTGCCGTCGAAACCCTGACGCCGCTGATCGGCTGGGGTATGGGCATGTTAGCCAGCCGCTTTGTCCTCGAATGGAACCACTGGATTGCGTTTGTGCTGCTGATATTCCTCGGCGGGCGAATGATTATTGAGGGTTTTCGTGGCGCAGATGATGAAGATGAAGAACCGCGCCGTCGACACGGTTTCTGGCTACTGGTAACCACCGCGATTGCCACCAGCCTGGATGCCATGGCTGTTGGTGTAGGTCTTGCCTTCCTGCAGGTCAACATTATCGCGACCGCATTGGCCATTGGTTGTGCAACCTTGATTATGTCGACATTAGGGATGATGGTTGGTCGCTTTATCGGCTCAATTATTGGGAAAAAAGCGGAAATTCTCGGCGGGCTGGTACTGATCGGCATCGGCGTCCAGATCCTCTGGACGCACTACCACGGTTAATTTGTTCGCTGCCAGAGGTGAATATTAAAGTCCGTCTGGCAGTCGAATACTTCTTTTGCCGCCAACGTTTGCCAGACATCAGGCTTCGCACGCCAGGCAAACGGCGTCATCTGCAACAATGCAACAGCTTCATCGCCGCGAAGACGCATCGGATACCGCAGTTCATCGCTCTGCTGTAATGCAAAACCTTCCAGTTGTTCAGTATGGGGGGCATGCAGAAGTACTTCGTCGTAAATCAGCCCTTTCAACTCCATTAAATGTCGTGGCCCTGGAGTAACGGTAATTACCCACCCTCCCGGTTTGACGACACGCGCTAACTCTTCTGCTTTGCATGGCGCGTAGATGCGAATAATGGCATCCATACTGGCATCGGCAAAAGGCAGACGGTGGCTGGAAGCGACACAAAAGGTAACCTGCTTATAGCGTTTCGCCGCAGCTTTAATTGCGACCTTAGAGACATCAAGACCAAAGGTTGTCACTACTGGCAAGGCATCGGCAAAAGCATGAGTGTAATACCCTTCCCCACAGCCAATATCCAGTACCGCTGTTGCGTGCTCATTAAGACATCCACGCAATTGAGCGACTATCGCATCACGAAGCGGCTGGTAATGACCGGCATCTAAAAACGCACGTCGCGCCTGCATCATTTCCGCGCTGTCTCCCGGATCGCGGGATCGTTTATATTGAACGGGTAGCAGATTGACATATCCCTCTTTCGCCATATCAAATTGATGCCGCTGCGGACAGATATAGCTATTTTGTTCAAGAGATAGAGGCTGGTGGCAAAGTGGACAGGAAAACGACATGAAAACTCCGGCGGGATACTAAATGCCGCAAGTGTAACGCGAATCGCGCTGCGGGCAAATATTCGAAGATCGTAAGGGAGCATTAAACAAAGTAAAAAGCCTCGCTTTTTCGACGAGGCTTTATAGCGAGATTGAAGTGCGTTAACACTTCAGATCAGTGAATTCGATCAGATAGCGGTTACGTTAACAGCTGCCGGACCTTTCTGGCCGTCCTGAATTTCGAACTCAACGTTCTGGCCTTCGGCCAGAGTTTTGAAGCCATTACCCTGGATAGCGGAGAAGTGTACGAACACATCTTTGCTGCCATCAGCCGGAGTAATGAAGCCAAAACCTTTAGACTCGTTGAACCACTTAACCTGACCTTTAATCTTTGCCATTTGAAAAATTCCTTAGATTGTTTTCTTCGCCCGCAGGCATTACAGAGATAAAACTGACACATTACTGCTTGAGGCACTAATATAAGGTTCGGCAGAGAAGCGGTATTCAACGACAACGTGTTTACTCAGGACTTCTTTACTGAAAATGCCACACATAAACAGAACTGTACCTCGTTTAACCCAAAGCTGTTATCACATACAACGTTAATTATGGCAAGCCATTTTTAAACATGTCTCGATCAGCTGCACAAATCTCGATGCGCCTTCCACTTTTTTTGCACATTTATGCAACGAACTGCGTGTCGATATATCGAGACACTTAAGCATACCAGTACAAACAGATGCCTGAACTGATGTGGTTTCTAACATAGTTCAATAAGTTCTAATCTTCCAGTTCAGAAATACAATTTAATTCCACAATGTGTGTGATATCACTTTTTATACTATGTAATGATAAACTGTTATATAACTTTATCTCATAAAACAGTCAGTTAACAACATACATAGATGCAATGCCGATGCCATATTCAAAGCATGTTAATAATGTAAAATAAGAAAAAATGATGAATGATAAAAAAAATGAGAAGAGAAACGTTTCGCTTATAAACAATGCTGTAATTAATCAATATTCCGATGCAAACATCCCAATCAGCAAGTACAAAAAATAACTTTTTCTGATGTCAAAATAAATGAATAAATAACAGAGAAAATAATCAAAATCCAATAAAGGATTAATTTTAATCAATTGCATCATTATAGTGCATGTAAGAATGATGAGATGAGTAACCCATCAACACAGGGTTACTCAAATTGCAGGAAGGATTACCGTTCTGCTACCAGACGAATAATATCTTCATCTTCACCCGTTTTTTGGTTCTCAGTAACCTTTTCATCGGCTTTTTCAGGTTCGTTAGCTTCGCACAAGCGGCGTAACAGTACATTCTGCCGTTTTTGCTGATCCAGTAATGCCTCAAGCAGTTCAATCTGTTCGTTAGTCCGGGAACTGGCACGGTTGATGAAAAACCACAAGATGAGCCCAATAATAAGAACTACTACCGATACAACCAAAGACGCAATGTTCATCACGCCTGAATTTACAACTTCGTTCATTTAACCACCTCTAAGTAGAGGCGCCATTTTACCACTGCTACGCAGGAAGGAAATCTACTGATGAAAAAATGATATCACCATGGGATGAACTGATTGATGGCACAAATTCCGCTGAAAAATTGCACATCCTGATCGCACATTATGTTGAATACCTGCATCCATAGCAGCAAGAAAGCCAGCACAGCGGCAACCAGAACGACCCATCGAAACTTTTTCACTCCAATCTCCGTTTAACCTATCTTCTGCCTTTAAACTATCATGCGTTAGTTAAACAACGTCTAACCATGTCGATATTCGTGCTTTTTCGGAATGATACGCTTGCTTCAGTCCATATTGCCGCTACGATTAAGCAAACAAAAAGAGAAGAGGTCGTAATGCGATTCATCATTCGCACAATTATCTTGATAGCACTGGTATGGACAGGATTATTACTCAGCGGATATGGCGTTCTGATTGGAAGCAAGGAAAATGCTGCCGGGTTAGGGCTGCAATGCACATATCTCACCGCCCGAAGCACAAGCACGGTGCAATATCTTCATACTAAAAGTGGATTTTTGGGGATTACAGATTGCCCGCTGCTACGTAAAAGCAATATCGTCGTCGATAATGATTGATAGATAACGGTACAAATATCCACATCAAAACTAATGGATATAAAGTACTTTCATCTTCTGCTCGAACGATATCACTATTAACATTATTTAATCCACGCTAAATGAAGAACCTGTCTGAATTTTATGCAGACAGGTTCTTATTTTAATCAGAATGGATAGTCGTGATACCCCATTTGTGCGGATATTTTGCGCGCTGCCGTATGCAACATAGCCACATACTCCTGCAAACGTTCTTCAGAAAAACGCAGCGTCGGGAAGGAAATACTCAAGCCGGCAATCACGACACCAAAGCGGTCAAACACCGGAACGGCGATACAGCGCAGTCCTTCTTCCTGTTCTTCGTTATCTTCGCCGTATCCCTGCTCACGGACCTGATCTAACACGGGTAATAACGCCTCTGTGCTAGTGATGGTCCGATCGGTGCTGCGTTTATATTCCACGCCTTCAAGGATTTGCTTCACTTCATCGCGATCGCGCCATGCCAGCAGCACCTTACCAATCGCAGTGCTGTACAGCGGATTACGACGGCCAATCCGTGAATACATGCGCAAATTGTACATAGAGTCAATTTTGTGGATGTAAACGATACTGTCTTCATCCAGTGCGCCAAGATGAATGGTTTCTTTGGTCAAACGGGAGATCTCACGCATCTGGATATCAGCACTGCGAATAAGATCGACGTTTTGTAGCGCACGAGCGCCCAGCTCAAATAATTTCAGGGTCAGAGAGTATTTCTCCGACTCCCCTTCCTGCGCGACATATCCCAAGGTTTTCATGGTCTGTAAAAAGCGATAAACGGTGCTTTTTGACATCATGACGCGCTGTGACAGCTCGGTTATCCCTATTTCGCGCTCTTCGCCCAGCGCCTGCAAAATGCCAAAAACCTTCAGTACGGAAGATACAGAATCAGGTTGTTTATCCAGATCTGCGTTAGCCATTTATCACCTCATTGCGAGTGTTTTATAAAAATTAGAACTGTTTTTTATTATAATTTCGCGCCAGGGTGGTCGCAATCCATCTTTTGCCGGTTAGTTACAATTCTGCGACATTCACCGTGAATATCAGTGCTAAAATCATACCCCTGTTGATTATTACCAAAAGATATAAAATTCCTATGCCAAAAGTTCAGGCCGATGGCCTGCCGTTGCCTCAGCGGTACGGCGCAATTTTAACCATTATTATTGGTATTTCGATGGCGGTTCTCGACGGCGCTATCGCTAATGTCGCCTTGCCAACCATTGCAACCGATCTCCACGCCACACCAGCCAGTTCCATCTGGGTGGTGAATGCCTACCAAATCGCGATTGTTATCTCCTTACTCTCGTTCTCTTTTTTGGGCGATATGTTTGGCTATCGACGAATTTATAAATTCGGTCTGGTGGTTTTTCTGCTCTCATCGTTGTTCTGCGCTCTTTCTGATTCACTGCAAATGCTAACCCTGGCGCGTGTAATACAAGGTTTTGGCGGCGCGGCGTTAATGAGCGTCAATACTGCACTCATCCGCTTAATCTACCCACAACGTTTTCTGGGGCGAGGGATGGGAATTAACTCTTTTATCGTCGCCGTCTCCTCCGCTGCCGGGCCGACGATCGCCGCCGCAATCCTTTCAATTGCGTCCTGGAAGTGGTTATTTTTAATTAACGTACCGTTGGGTATTATCGCCCTACTCCTGGCAATGCGTTTTCTGCCGCCAAATGGTTCTCGTGCCAGTAAGCCGCGGTTTGACCTGCCCAGCGCCGTGATGAATGCGCTGACATTTGGCCTGCTTATTACTGCATTGAGTGGTTTTGCTCAGGGGCAATCACTGACGCTGATCGGTGCTGAACTGGCGGTAATGATTATTGTTGGTATTTTCTTTATTCGCCGCCAGCTTTCCCTTCCTGTTCCACTGCTACCGGTGGATTTACTGCGTATTCCGCTGTTTACACTATCAATTTGTACCTCCATTTGTTCTTTCTGCGCGCAAATGCTGGCGATGGTTTCCCTGCCTTTTTATTTGCAAACCGTACTTGGACGTAGTGAAGTTGAGACAGGTTTGCTCCTGACCCCGTGGCCGTTGGCAACGATGGTAATGGCTCCGCTGGCAGGTTATTTGATAGAGCGCGTCCATGCAGGATTGCTTGGTGCTTTAGGGCTGTTCATCATGGCCGCGGGACTTTTTTCTCTGGTCCTGTTGCCAGCTTCGCCTGCCGATATCAATATCATCTGGCCGATGATCTTATGCGGTGCAGGCTTTGGGTTATTCCAGTCCCCCAATAATCACACCATTATTACCTCCGCCCCACGTGAGCGTAGCGGTGGTGCCAGTGGAATGTTGGGTACAGCGCGTCTGCTTGGTCAGAGTAGCGGTGCAGCTCTGGTGGCGCTGATGTTGAATCAGTTTGGTGATAATGGTACGCACGTCTCGCTGACGGCTGCGGCTATTCTGGCAGTGATCGCCGCCTGTGTCAGTGGTTTACGCATTACCCAACCGCGCGCACAAGGCTAAAAAAAAGCGCGTCAACCAGGACGCGCTTTTTTATAATTTACTGCAAATTACTTCAGGTATTCACCGGTACGCAGGGCTTCAATACGTTTATCCAGCGGCGGGTGAGTCATGAACAGCTCACTCAGCGATTTGGACTTACCATTGATACAAAAAGCCATCATGCTGGTTGCTTCCTGCGGCTCATAGCTGGTTTTCAGACGCTGCAGCGCAGCAATCATTTTCTCACGACCAACCAGTTTGGCTGAACCTGCATCGGCATGGAATTCACGGTGACGCGAGAACCACATGGTGATAATGCTCGCCAGAATACCAAATACCAGCTCCAGAACCGTCGCAACCGCAAAGTAGATCAGCGGGTTACCGTTGCTCTCTTCACCTTCATCACGGTTACCGCCCATAAAGCCCGCGGCAAGCTGCGCCAGAATACGTGAAATAAAGATAACGAAGGTGTTTACCACGCCCTGAATCAGCGTCATGGTAACCATGTCACCATTCGCAATGTGGCTAATTTCGTGGGCAATTACCGCCTCGGCTTCATCCGGGCTCATGTTCTGCAGCAAACCGGTGCTGACAGCAACCAGAGAGGCATCACGACGAGCACCTGTCGCAAAGGCGTTGATATCCGGCGCATGGTAGATAGCTACTTGCGGCATAGCAATCCCCGCCTGACGGGCCTGGGTTGCTACAGTATTGACCAGCCAACGTTCCCTTTCGTTACGCGGTTGCTCGATCACTTCCCCGCCAACAGATCGTAATGCCATCCATTTGGACATCAGAAGCGAAACGAAGGAACCACCAAAACCGAACAGCAAGGCCATAATCATCAGCCCCTGAACGCTGCTCGACTGTATCCCTGTCAGGCTCAGTACCAGCCCGAAAACGACCATAACGGCCAGGTTCGTTAGCAGGAAGAGCGCGATTCGCATCATAATTTTCTTTTTACCTCAGTTTAACAAAACGCAATATGCGATACCCACATCGTATGGGTTACGCGACTATTTTCAAGTCTGGATAGAGCGTAAGTCACCAGAAAGACACAACTTTACATTTTGTAGCATCTGATTTACGGCATCTTGCCACTGTTAAAAAATCAGGCACAATTTCTTGTGCCTGATTGATGTTACTTGACGGGAGCGGGCTGTTCCGCTGGTCTGGATTTTTCCAGCTTCGCCAGATCGAGTGCGATATTCACTGTCTCGTCCAGATACGGATCTGGCTCCTTGTAATCTTTTGGCAAATCATCCAGTTTCTTCAACTCCGGTTTGCCTTCGCGTTTAAAGCGATCGTTCAATCGCGCCAGACGCATCGCATCATCTTCATTGTTCTCTTTCTCACGTACAGCGTAATTCAGAGAAACAATATTGCGTTTGTCCTTCATGGCATTGAAACGAGCAATATCCTTCATGATGTTCTGGAATTCAGGATCCTTCGCGATGCGCGCATTATGTTCCTTCAGCAATTCCGGCTCAAACGCCGATAAATCGCCTGATTTCACATAGGTTGCAGCATCAATGCTATCCCACGGCAGCGCGTTATCTTCGAATTTCTCTCCCGTTTCCGTCTCTTCATTGCCTGTCGGCATGATGATATCCGGCGTCACGCCCTTACGTTGGGTACTACCACCGTTAACGCGATAGAATTTCTGGATTGTATACTGCACTGACCCCAGCGCCGGCCATTCAGGACGTAACATCTGATCGTAGATACGATTCAGAGAACGATACTGCTGGACAGTACCTTTGCCGAATGTTGGTTCGCCCACAACCAGCGCGCGACCGTAATCCTGCATCGCGGCGGCAAAGATTTCTGAAGCCGAAGCACTGAATCGGTCAACCAATACCACCAGCGGGCCTTTATAGAACACCTGGCCGTCGGTATCACTGTCCTCGCGGACTTTACCATTGTTATCACGGACCTGAACAATCGGACCGGAAGGAATGAACAAACCAGAGAGCGATACTGCCTCGGTCAGCGCCCCGCCGCCATTGCTACGCAGGTCGATGACGACGCTGCTGACATTCTGTTTTTCCAGCTTCTGCAACTGAACTTTGACATCGTCTGTCAAGCCAACATAGAAGCCTGGAATATCCAGTACGCCCACTTTTTCTTTGCCGACGGTCTTCACGGACATTTTAACTGCGCGGTCTTCCAGACGAATGCGTTCACGCGTCAGTGTTACCGTACGGGTTTTAGTCCCTTTACCGGCAGGTAAAATTTCTAAACGAACTTTACTGCCTTTCGGCCCTTTGATTAAGGCAACGACATCATCAAGACGCCAGCCAATCACGTCAACCATCGGCTTGCCGGTTTGACCAACACCGACAATTTTGTCACCAACGCTGATAGCCTTACTCTTCGCAGCCGGGCCACCTGCCACCATCGAATTGATAACGGTGTAGTCATCATCCATTTGCAGCACCGCTCCAATACCTTCCAACGACAAGCTCATTTCAGTATTGAACTGTTCGGTATTACGCGGGGAAAGGTAGTTGGTATGCGGATCAATTTCGCGCGCAAACGCCGTCATTGCCAGCGAGAACACATCTTCGCTGTTAGTTTGCGCCAGACGGCGAATGGCAAATTTGTAGCGACGAGTCAGGGTTTCACGAATTTCTTTATCCGTTTTTCCTGTCAGCTTCAGACTTAACTCGTCGAATTTGACTTTGCTGTCCCACAGCGCGTTCAACTCGGCCTCGTTTTTCGGCCAGGGCGCTTTGCTGCGGTCCAGGTTATAAGTGTCGTTGCCGGTAAAATCCATCGGTTTTTCCAGTACCGATAAGGCGTACTGGTAACGTTCAAAACGGCGTTTTTGCGCCAGATTGTAAAGATCGTAGAAAACGTCAAGTTTACCGGAGCGCAGTTCATCGCCCAGCTCATTTTTCTTTTTCGCGAACTGTTCAACATCGCTTGCCAGCAGCACATTGTGGCTGTAATCAAGCAGGTTCAGGTAGCGGTCAAAGATTTTGGCCGAGAATGCCTGATCGAGGTCGAACTGGCGATAATGGGAGCGGGTAAAGCGCGACGTTACGCGCTCACTCACCGTCGCATGCTGCGTCTCTTCCTTTAATACCGGAATCTGATCAGCACGCGTAATATCTTCTACTGCGAAGGTCTGGCCTGCTATTGCAAGCAGGCCAGCTAACGCGGTAAGCCTAAAAAACATGTTCATGCCTGGCCCGGCCTCCGTTTCAGAACACCAGGTGTTCTGCGCGCACAATCAAAGACATACCCGAATTCAGCTGGACGCGGACGCCGTCTTTGGTGATTTCTAATACGGTGGCATCCATCGCATTTTGACCAGCTTTCACCTTCAGGGCTTGTCCGACAGTCAGAGCTGAAATGTCAGAAACTGGGGTGTGCTGTTCTTCGCGAGGTGCTTTTACTGTTTTTGGCGCTTTCTCAGCCGGTTTCTGCGCGCGAGGTTTGCGCTCGGCGCCTTCTTTACGGCGTTGCGCGGCAGGACGTGGCTTGCGTTCGCGGCGTGGTGCGTCTTCTTTCTCACCTGCAGCTGCGGCAGCTTCGCGTTTTTTCGCCTGCTGTTCGGCACGCTGCGCCTGGACGCGCGCTTTCGCTTCTTCAAGCTGCTTGCGAGCATGTTCTACATGCTGCTCGTCCAGCTCACCGCATGGGTTGCCGTCGAGATCGACACGCGTCGCGCCTGGTTTAACGCCATACAGATAGCGCCAGCTCGAAGTGTAGAGACGTAAAGCGGATCGCAGTTGCGTTTTGCTAAGGTTCATTTCCCCAGCAACGCGATCGACCAAATCCTGAAAAATACCGATTTTCAGCGGACGCGCTTCACCTTCCGCACTGAAACAGTGGGGAAAACGTTCGGCCAGAAACGCGATTACTTCTTTACTGCTATTCAACTTAGGTTGATTTTCCATGAAATTTCCTGATTACAACGGACGTAGCCAACAAGCGCAGGCATGAACAGGCGTCATTATAATGACGTCATCAGTAAATGCTACGTTATCCGTTGATTATCCTGCGACGCTCGCAAAGAATTTTTTGTAATCCGTCGTTGCAAGCACCTTTTCAAGCTGTGCCACAAGCTGACGTAAGCCTTGCTCGTCCTCGTCTGTAAAGCGACCGAAGACAGTACTGTCGATATCGAGAACGCCAATAATCTGATTTTTCACCACCAACGGCAGAACGATTTCAGAATTACTCGCCGCATCACAGGCGATATGCCCATCAAAGGCGTGAACATCCGCGATTCGCTGTACTTCATTGCGGGCAACTGCAGTGCCACACACGCCACGCCCTACCGGGATCCGTACGCAGGCAATTTTGCCCTGAAACGGCCCGAGTACCAGCGTATCGTCCTCAAGTAAATAAAACCCAGCCCAGTTTACGTCAGTCAGACGCTCGTATAACAAAGCACTGGTATTCGCCAGCGTTGCCAGAAAGCTGGTTTCTCCCGCCATCAACGCATTAAAGTCACGGTTTAAGTCCGCGTAAAATTCTGTTTTGTTCATTATATAATCACTTGGTTGTCTTACCTGGAACTGCCAGCCTATTAAAATAAGCATTAAATGCGTTAATGCTCAAGATCATTCCCATCATGGGTTAAGATAAATGTTAATTCTTATTACATTTGGCATGTCATGGCTCTTAACACCCCACAAATTACGCCGACAAAAAAGATAACAGTGAGCGCAATTGGCGAGGAACTACCGCGTGGTGATTATCAACGTTGCCCGCAATGTGACATGCTGTTTAGCCTGCCCGAGATAAATTCTCACCAGAGTGCCTATTGCCCGCGCTGTCAGGCGAAAATTCGCGATGGCCGTGACTGGTCGCTCACAAGGCTGGCAGCAATGGCTTTTACTATGTTGTTGCTTATGCCGTTTGCCTGGGGCGAACCTCTATTACATATCTGGCTGTTAGGTATCCGTATCGACGCCAATGTAATGCAAGGCATCTGGCAAATGACCAAACAGGGCGATGCGATAACCGGCGCAATGGTGTTTTTCTGCGTTATAGGTGCACCTCTCATACTGGTGACCTCTATTGCTTATTTATGGTTTGGCAATCGGCTGGGAATGAATTTACGCCCGGTGTTGCTGATGCTGGAGCGACTAAAAGAGTGGGTAATGCTGGATATCTATCTGGTCGGCATTGGCGTTGCTTCTATAAAGGTACAGGATTACGCCCATATCCAGGCGGGCGTCGGGCTATTCTCTTTTTTCGCGCTGGTGATTTTAACAACAGTGACATTGTCACATCTTAATGTTGAACAGCTGTGGGAGCGATTTTATCCGCAGCACCCTGCCACGCGTAGGGACGAGAAATTACGCGTTTGCCTGGGTTGTCACTTTACCGGCTATCCCGATCCGCGCGGTCGTTGTCCCCGTTGCCATATCCCACTTCGCTTGCGTCGCCATCATAGTATTCAAAAATGCTGGGCTGCTCTTTTGGCTTCAATTGTCTTATTGTTACCTGCCAACCTGCTGCCTATTTCGATCATCTACCTGAACGGTGGACGACAAGAAGATACGATTCTTTCCGGAATTATGTCGCTGGCGAACAGCAATATTGCAGTCGCCGGAATTGTTTTTATCGCCAGTATCCTGGTGCCGTTCACCAAAGTGATCGTCATGTTTACTTTACTGGTAAGCATTCATTTTAACTGCCAGCAAGGCTTACGCACGCGGATTTTGCTGTTGCGGATGGTGACCTGGATTGGCCGTTGGTCGATGCTCGATCTGTTTGTCATTTCATTAACCATGTCGCTGATTAATCGCGATCAGATCCTCGCTTTTACTATGGGACCCGCTGCGTTTTATTTCGGCGCAGCGGTTATTTTGACTATTCTTGCTGTGGAATGGCTGGACAGCCGCTTACTTTGGGATGCACATGAGTCAGGAAACGCCCGCTTCGACGACTGAAGCGCAAATTAAAACTAAACGCCGTATCTCACCTTTCTGGCTGTTGCCGTTCATCGCGCTAATGATTGCCGGTTGGCTGATTTGGGGTAGTTATCAGGATAGAGGCAATACCGTCACCATCGACTTTATGTCGGCAGACGGCATTGTTCCGGGTCGCACGCCTGTTCGTTATCAAGGCGTTGAAGTCGGCACGGTGCAGGATGTCAGCCTCAGCGACGATCTACGAAAGATTGAAGTCAAGGTCAGCATCAAGTCCGATATGAAAGATGCCCTGCGCGAAGAGACACAGTTCTGGCTGGTGACGCCGAAAGCCTCACTGGCAGGTGTTTCCGGGCTGGATGCGCTGGTCGGCGGTAACTATATCGGCATGATGCCGGGTAAAGGTAAAGAGCAGGATCACTTTGTGGCGCTCGATACCCAGCCAAAGTATCGGCTGGATAATGGTGATCTGATGATCCACCTGCAAGCCCCCGATCTCGGTTCATTGAACAGCGGTTCGCTGGTCTATTTCCGTAAAATTCCGGTGGGACGCGTCTATGACTATGCGATCAATCCCAATAAGCAAGGCGTAGTGATTGATGTCCTGATTGAGCGGCGTTTCACCGATTTGGTGAAAAAAGGCAGCCGCTTCTGGAACGTTTCCGGCGTTGATGCCAATGTCAGTATCAGTGGCGCGAAGGTAAAACTGGAAAGTCTGGCTGCCCTGGTTAACGGTGCGATTGCCTTCGATTCACCAGAAGAGTCGAAACCTGCCGATCCGGAAGATACCTTTGGTCTGTATGAGGATCTCGCCCACAGCCAGCGTGGGGTGATCATAAAGCTGGATCTACCAGGTGGAGCCGGATTAAACGCCGATTCAACGCCGCTCATGTACCAGGGACTGGAAGTCGGGCAACTGACCAAACTGAATTTAAACCCAGGTGGCAAAGTCACCGGAGAAATGACCGTTGATCCCAGCGTCGTCACTCTGCTTCGTGAAAACACCCGCATCGAATTACGTAACCCGAAGTTATCCCTCAGCGACGCCAATCTCAGCGCCCTGCTGACCGGCAAAACGTTCGAACTGGTACCGGGTGATGGCGAACCACGCAAAGAGTTTGTCGTTGTGCCTGGCGAGAAAGCTTTACTGCATGAACCCGATGTTCTGACGCTAACCCTGACAGCACCAGAAAGCTATGGAATTGATGCCGGTCAGCCGCTCATTCTTCACGGCGTACAGGTAGGTCAGGTTATCGACCGTAAACTCACCAGCAAAGGCGTGACATTTACCGTCGCTATCGAACCCCAGCATCGCGAACTGGTAAAAGGCGACAGCAAATTTGTCGTTAATAGTCGTGTCGACGTGAAAGTGGGTCTGGATGGTGTCGAGTTTCTCGGTGCCAGCGCCTCAGAATGGCTCAACGGCGGGATCCGTATTCTGCCAGGCGACAAAGGTGAGATGAAAACCAGTTACCCACTGTACGCCAATCTGGAAAAAGCCCTCGAAAATAGTCTTAGCGATTTACCTACCACGACCGTGAGTTTAAGTGCGGAGACACTGCCGGATGTGCAGGCAGGGTCGGTAGTGCTGTACCGTAAATTTGAGGTCGGTGAAGTGATTACCGTACGTCCACGGGCCAATGCGTTCGATATCGATCTGCACATTAAACCGGAATATCGCAACCTGCTGACCAGCAACAGCGTGTTCTGGGCTGAAGGTGGCGCGAAAGTTCAACTTAACGGCAGCGGCCTGACCGTTCAGGCGTCACCGCTTTCGCGGGCGTTAAAGGGAGCCATCAGCTTCGATAATCTCAGCGGTGCCAGCGCCAGCCAACGTAAAGGCGATAAGCGGATTTTGTATGCTTCCGAAACAGCGGCTCGTGCGGTTGGCGGGCAGATTACGCTCCACGCTTTCGATGCCGGAAAACTGGCGGTCGGTATGCCAATTCGCTATCTCGGTATTGATATCGGGCAAATCCAGACTCTGGATCTGATCACCGCGCGCAATGAAGTACAGGCAAAGGCGGTGCTCTATCCTGAATATGTCCAGACCTTTGCGCGCGGTGGTACACGCTTCTCAGTGGTCACACCGCAAATTTCGGCAGCAGGCGTTGAGCATCTTGATACGATCCTCCAGCCGTATATCAACGTCGAACCAGGTCGGGGTAATCCTCGCCGTGACTTTGAATTGCAAGAAGCTACCATTACTGATTCGCGTTACCTTGATGGCTTAAGCATTATTGTTGAAGCGCCGGAAGCCGGTTCGTTAGGTGTTGGTACGCCAGTACTGTTCCGTGGTCTGGAAGTAGGTACAGTCACCGGAATGACGCTGGGGACATTGTCAGATCGCGTGATGATTGCGATGCGCATCAGTAAACGTTACCAGCACCTGGTACGTAACAATTCCGTCTTCTGGCTAGCTTCGGGCTACAGTCTGGACTTCGGTCTGACGGGCGGCGTGGTGAAAACCGGTACCTTTAACCAGTTTATCCGTGGGGGTATCGCCTTCGCCACGCCTCCAGGTACACCGCTGGCACCGAAAGCCCAGGAAGGCAAACACTTCCTGTTGCAGGAAAGTGAACCGAAAGAGTGGCGTGAATGGGGAACAGCACTCCCCCGATAAGCCACATTGCTCCGGCGTGCCTGCGCCGGAGCGTTTATGCTAAACTGCGCGCCTGTTTTTTTGCCAGTGGTACATGCTCGTGGCCCAACACACCGTTTATTTCCCGGACGCCTTTCTGACACAAATGCGCGAAGCCATGCCTTCGACGCTCTCTTTTGATGATTTTCTCGCCGCCTGTCAGCGCCCGTTGCGCCGCAGCATTCGCGTAAATACCCTGAAAATCTCCGTTGCTGATTTCCTGCAATTAACCGCCCCTTACGGCTGGACGCTAACGCCGATTCCGTGGTGTGAAGAAGGTTTCTGGATTGAACGCGATGATGAAGAAATCTTGCCGTTGGGCAGTACCGCCGAGCATTTAAGCGGCCTGTTTTATATTCAGGAAGCCAGTTCAATGTTGCCCGTTGCCGCATTGTTTGCCGACGATAATACCCCACAGCGGGTGATGGATGTCGCCGCCGCGCCTGGTTCAAAAACCACACAAATTGCCGCTCGCATGAATAACGAAGGGGCGATTCTTGCCAATGAGTTTTCCGCCAGCCGGGTAAAAGTGTTACATGCCAATATCAGTCGCTGCGGTATCCGTAACGTGTCTCTGACTCATTTTGATGGCCGCGTCTTTGGTGCAGCGTTACCAGAAATGTTCGATGCCATTTTACTGGACGCCCCCTGCTCTGGCGAAGGCGTGGTGCGTAAAGATCCCGACGCACTGAAAAACTGGTCACCAGAAAGCAATCAGGAAATTGCTGCCACCCAACGGGAACTGATCGACAGTGCCTTTCATGCATTACGCCCTGGCGGTACGCTGGTTTACTCGACCTGTACCTTAAACAAGGAAGAAAACGAAGCCGTTTGCTTGTGGCTGAAAGAGACTTACCCCGATGCAGTAGAGTTTTTACCGCTGGGCGATCTCTTCCCTGGTGCGGACAAGGCACTCACCGAAGAAGGCTTTTTGCACGTTTTCCCGCAAATTTACGACTGCGAAGGCTTCTTCGTTGCCCGGTTACGCAAAACACAGTCGATTCCCGCCTTACCCGCACCGAAATACAAAGTGGGTAATTTCCCGTTTAGCCCAATCAAAGATCGCGAAGCCGCACAAATTCGCCAGGCGGCGACTGCCGTTGGCTTACAGTGGGATGAAAATCTGCGCCTCTGGCAGCGCGATAAAGAACTCTGGCTGTTCCCAGCGGGCATTGAAGCCCTGATCGGTAAAGTCCGATTTTCCCGTCTGGGAATTAAGCTTGCTGAAACGCATAACAAAGGTTATCGCTGGCAGCATGAAGCGGTTATTGCCCTGGCCTCCCCCAACCATACGAACGCTTTCGAACTGACGCCTCAGGAAGCGGAAGAGTGGTATCGCGGGCGCGATGTTTACCCGCAAACCGTGCCAACTACGGATGATGTGCTGGTAACCTTCCAGCATCAGCCAATAGGTTTAGCCAAACGTATTGGCTCGCGACTGAAAAACAGTTACCCACGTGAACTGGTGCGCGATGGGAAACTTTTTACCGGTAACGCCTGATAGCGCACAAAAAAAGCGCACTTTTTGACTGGCACATTCGCCTGCCTCAACTACGCTGAAAAATGGTGCGATCGGACTGGTCGTACCACAACCGGCAGATAAATGGAGAGCACGAAGATGAAAACCAGTGTGCGCATAGGCGCTTTTGAAATCGATGACGGCGAGTTACACGGCGAATCGCCAGGTGATCGAACATTAACAATTCCTTGTAAATCTGACCCCGATTTGTGTATGCAACTTGATGCCTGGGACGCCGAAACCAGCATTCCAGCTCTACTAAACGGCGAACACTCTGTCCTGTACCGTACCCGCTACGATCAAAAGTCTGATGCCTGGATTATGCGTCTTGCCTGATCCAAAAAGAACCCGTCGGCATGACGGGTTATTTATTCTGGTTATTTCCCCGAAGTAAAATCCTCTCCTAAACTTAACGGTACGGCACCACACTTCGAGGATGAAATGTTCGCGCTGGTACTTTTTGTTTGCTATCTGGACGCTGGCTGTGAAGATATTGTTGTTGATGTTTACAACACGGAACAGCAGTGCGTCTACTCAATGGACGATCAACGGATCCGCCACGGCGGCTGCTTTCCTGTTGAGGATTTTATTGATGGGTTCTGGCGGCCCGCGCAGGAGTATAGTGACTTTTAATTACTGGAGTTGTTCCATTGTGAGTGTCCCTCCGAAGACGGCGCCGGTGTCTATATAATGCAAGTTTCCAATATCTACTCGATGAGGTAACGGCGTATGTCCAAACCAGAAATGGTCAGCACCGGTAATTCCCTGCCCTTTTTGGCCTTCACGTAATCGCGAACGACTCCACAATACCTGGTGCAAATCGACGTCCTTTTGCCATTGATAAACGTCGTCAGGATAATCAGCATGGGCAATAACGTGTTTGCCAGTGCGACTGTTTAATTCAAGAATAAAAGGCAAATGCTGGCATTTGCTGAGCGCCCTTTCTGCTTGCTTCTGTTGCTTATCTGCCAGCGCAGCAAACCAGTCGCCACCGTTCATATACCATAAAGACATCTGCTGCGCGGCCAGCGCATCTATCGCCATCTGCTCATGATTGCCTCTTACCGCTCTGACCCAGCGTTGCTCCAGTAGTTGAAGACAACGTAAACTCTCCGGACCACGATCAATAACATCACCTACCGAGATCAATAAGTCTTGCCACGGGTCAAAACGGCAATGCCATAATTTGATACGCAGTAGCCCAAGGCAGCCATGAATATCCCCCACCAACCAGATATGTCGCCAATGGCTGCCATCAATTTTCTGATAGGTGCGGCCTGCCTCTTTCATCAATTTTTTACTCCCGCGCAGAAGGTCACATTATTTTAACATAAATGTTAAAAAAGGCTGGACTGAAGCAGTAGAGTGTGTGTTATGGTTGATTGTGAAGTCAGCACAGGGAAAACAGTGATGTATTCATCCGCTGGCTTAATAGATAAAAAGAGACCGAATACGATTCCTGTATTCGGTCCAGGGAAATGGCTCTTGGGAGAGAGCCGTGCGCTAAAAGTTGGCATTAATGCAGGCTTAGTTGCCTAGCCCTTTAAGAATAGATGACGACGCCAGGTTTTCCAGTCCACACGAAAAGTGGTCAGAAAAAAGCGTCTTAATCATCGTTTTAAAAATAAAAAAAACGCCCAATCTGATAAAAGATCCTGGGCGTTTTTTTTGGCAAATCAAAAGACTAATTCAGGTAATCAGCAAAGTTTTTCAGCTCGTTCTATAAATGGCATCAGGCTCATTTTTTCACCGGGTTTGTTGGGATCTTCAATCTGGATCACTGAAATAGGCTGGGCCTTAGTCTTCCCACTGGAAACCTCTTTTTGCGCAACATCGTTCAAAGGGTATTGCACCAGGGTGCTGGGATTAATGACATACAGCGCATTACCCGGTCGGCATGTTAACATCACTTCTTCGCGATTAAACGCCCATTTGTCTTTGCCAATTTCAAAACGGCTGACGGTAATCACCTGAGGAGCCGCCAGCGCCGCAGTGGAACTGGTGAGCAACAAAAACGCCAATATACTTTTTTTCATCATTTATCGTAATCCATCAAAACGGTTCCAGAGTCGCTAGCAGGCTGATAATCACCAGTACCACCGCGCCTATCGCCCATTCGAGTTGAGTCATCCATACAAACCAGGGAACAGCCCGGACTTCATCATGCCGCATTCTCGGGACCAGAACATAACGATTTGCCAGCGCGATAACCACCATAATCATTACCAGTATGACTTTGAGCAATAAGAGCTGGCCCCAGTAAGTGGCAAGCGTGGGGGGAAATCCCGTGATTAGTAATGCATTGAGCACACCACTCACTAGCACGCCAATGACAGCAAAATGTCCGCACCAGGAAAAACGCATCAGCGCATGAATGGCCGGACGTCTCCAGCGCCCTTTCACCAGCCGCATACACCAGACAACCGGCAGTAGCCCTCCAAACCATGCTGCAGCACAGATAAGATGTACGGCATGATTGGTCTGATGAATTTTTGCGGTTAATCCTTCATTTAATGTCGCGTGTCCCATACCCGCCATCAGGATAAATTGCGCGGTAGTCAGCATGAACAGTAACCGCAACATATTCCGTGGTTGCATCAGAACGACGGTCAACGTAACGAGAGCGAGAACGATTTGCCAGATCCAGACGCCTCCAAAGTGCGTTTGTAACACCGACTGCCAGATGCTCAGCGAAACGACATCTGGCCATCCCGCGCCCATCAACCCACCCTGAACGGCGAACATCGCTGCGGCACTGATCAAACTCCATGCGGCTACGTGCTGTTGTAAACGCAAAAAACGCTTCGTCAATAATCGACGAATCGTCACTGGTGCCAACCATGCCCCGTACATCGCGAAGCCAAAAACCAGCATCAGAGAGATAAAATGGATAAATCGCAGTGTGACCCAGGTAAGCGCTAGCATGCTTTATTTCACTGTAAAGGTGTACTGCCCTTTGGTTTTATGTCCGTCCACCGAAACAACATGCCAGTCAACGGTATAACTTCCGGGATTCAGGGCATCGGCAAGCGGAACGATCAATTGCTTTTTGTCTTGTTCATTACGTTTCGCGGGTAATGTTTTAACATTTTCATTCTTCGGGCCGATGATTTTGGCCCCACTGAATCCAGGTTCAATACCTTCAGAGAAATTTAAAGTAATGGCCTGTGGGGCAGCGGTGACCGCCGCATTCGCCGCAGGATACTGGTGAGTCAGGTGCGCATGAGCCCAGACGGAAGGGGCCGCCAGCGAACCGGCAATTATTGCCAGTGTATAACGAAGAGAACGCGCAGTTGAAACCATATTATCTATTCCTTTTTGTAATGAGTTTTTTACAGAGCATAACCTTGTCTAATGAGAGAGTCGAGGATCATCAATTCAGGCTTGCCATCCTGGCTGACTCTTAGTAACTTTTGCCCGCAATTAACGAGGAGACACCGTATGCTGAAGAATCTGGCCAAACTGGATCAAACTGAAATGGATAAAGTAAATGTCGATCTGGCCGCTGCCGGAGTGGCATTTAAAGAACGGTACAATATGCCGGTGATTGCTGAAGCGGTTGAACGTGAACAACCGGAGCACTTGCGTGGCTGGTTTCGTGAGCGCCTTATCGCCCACCGTCTCGCCTCTGTAAATCTGTCACGTTTACCTTACGAGCCCAAACTTAAATAAACCTTATATTAAGTTACACTTTCTTACATGGTGCCTGCTAAATTATAAGTATTTTCTCATACACGCCATTATTCGCAGACACTATGAAAAGGAAGTCATCATGTCGTACTGGAAAGTTGCAGCAGCACAATATGAGCCTCGTAATGCTTCACTCACTGAACAGGTAGCCCGTCATCTGGAGTTCGTGAGGGCTGCCGCCAAGCACCAGTGCGAACTGTTGGTTTTTCCCTCACTTTCTCTACTGGGATGCGATTACAAACGTCGTCCGCTTCCATCTCCGCCCGATCTCTCGCTTTTAGACCCGCTTTGTTATGCAGCAACAACCTCGCGAATGACCATTATTGCTGGCCTTCCCGTTGAATATAATGAGCGGTTTATTCGCGGTATTGCAGTATTCGCCCCCTGGATGAAAACGCCAGGAATTTATCATCAAAGTCATGGTGCATGCCTGGGTCAACGTTCCGAAACCATCACTGTAGTGGATGGCCAACCGGAAGGTATTGATATGGACCCGACTTGTTCACTTTTTACAACCGGGCAATGCATCGGTGAACCTGACCTATTGGCTTCGACCCGACGCTTAGAGTTTTTCTCACATCAATACTCCATCGCTGTGCTAATGGCGAACGCCCGTGGTAACAGCGCACTGTGGGATGAACATGGCCGCCTTATTGTTCGCGCCGATCGCGGTTCTCTTTTGTTGGTTGGTCAGCGCTCTTCGCAGGGTTGGCAAGGCGATATCATTCCATTACGCTAGGCGTTTTCTTCCTGGAGCATGACCATGCTGCGCATTATCGATACAGAAACCTGCGGTTTGCAGGGAGGGATCGTTGAAATTGCCTCTGTTGATGTTGTTAACGGGAAAATCGTCAACCCTATGAGCCACTTGGTGCGTCCCGACCGTCCCATCAGTCCACAAGCCATGGCGATTCACCGTATCACAGAGTCCATGGTTGCCGACAAACCGTGGATTGAAGAAGTTATCCCGCACTATTACGGTAGCGAATGGTATGTCGCCCACAATGCCAGCTTTGACCGCCGGGTGTTGCCAGAAATGCCCGGTGAGTGGATTTGCACCATGAAACTGGCTCGTCGTTTGTGGCCAGGAATCAAGTACAGCAATATGGCACTGTATAAATCGCGCAAGCTGAATGTCCAGACACCATCGGGTCTGCATCACCACCGCGCGCTGTATGATTGTTATATTACCGCGGCCCTGCTTATCGATATTATGAACACATCAGGCTGGACGGCGGAGCAGATGGCGGATATCACCGGGCGGCCGTCGTTGTTGACGACGTTCACGTTTGGCAAGTATCGCGGTAAAGCCGTATCAGACGTTGCAAAGCGCGATCCGGGCTATCTGCGCTGGTTGTTTAACAACCTTGACAGTATGAGCCCGGAGTTACGTTTAACCTTGAAGCATTATCTGGAGAGTGTTTAACCCGCTGATTGGCCTGGTAATGTCCCCTGCGCCAGGGCTATCAGAAAAGCATATTCCATCGCCACACCTTCGTAGGATTTAAAACGTCCAGATTTACCGCCATGCCCTGAATCCATGTCGGTACAAAGCAATAATAGATGGTTATCAGTTTTAAGCTCGCGCAGCTTAGCCACCCATTTTGCCGGTTCCCAGTATTGCACCTGTGAATCGTGTAATCCGGTCGTTACCAGCAGATGCGGATAAGCCTGAGCCGTGACATTGTCATACGGGCTGTAGCTTTTCATATACTCATAATATTGCGGATCCTGCGGATTTCCCCACTCTTCAAATTCGCCGGTAGTAAGAGGAATCGACTCATCAAGCATCGTTGTTACAACATCAACAAACGGTACCTGGGCAATCACGCCGTGGAATAACTCGGGGCGCTCATTAATTGCAACGCCCATCAACATACCGCCAGCACTGCCCCCCATCGCATAACAGAGTGAAGGTGAACCGTAGCCCAGCTTTAACAATGCGTCGCAGGCATCGAGATAGTCATTAAAGGTATTTTTCTTTTTCAGGAATTTACCGTCTTCGTACCATTGTTGCCCCAGCTCGCCGCCACCACGGACATGGACAATGGCGTAGACAAAACCGCGATCCAACAAACTCAGGCGGCTAAAACTAAAATCGGCATCAATGCTTGCGCCGTAAGAGCCATATCCATATACCAGCAGCGGGTTGTGGCCTTTCTGGAAATGCTTGCGATGATAGACCAGCGAAACAGGCACTTCGACGCCATCACGGACAGTGATCCACAAGTGTTCGCTGCGATAATTCGCCGCATCGAAACCGGGGACTTCCGTTTGTTTTAATACCCGACGCTCTCCAGTATCCATATCCAGTTCAAACAATGTATCTGGCGTAGTCATGGAGGAATAGCCATAACGCAATCGTGAGGTTTCAGGTTCCGGGTTATAGGCAATCCAGGTAACGTAAGCCGGATCATCAAAGGCAATGCCGATAACCTCCCGCGTTTTGCGGTTGATTTGCCGCAGACTGGTTAACCCACGCTGACGCTCTTCAACCACCAACCAGTCAGTAAACAGCGTAAAGCCTTCGAGCATGATGTTATCGCGCGGTGGGATTAACTCTTCCCACTCTTGCTCATCACGCATACGGGTACGGTATAAGCCAAAATTTTTGCCGTTGCGGTTGGAGCGCAGATAAAACCGATGCTGGTAGTGATCAAGACTGTATTCGTGATCTTTGCGACGCGGTAAAAAGACAAACGGCTCGGCATCGGCCAGCTCTGCATCCAGCAGCCGAACTTCGCTGGTAGTGGCGCTGGCAAGATGAATAACCACATAGTGTTTCGACGTCGTTTTATGTAGGCTGACGTAAAAGGTATCGTCTTTTTCTTCGTAAATCAGTTTGTCTTCAGATGCTGGAGTGCCAATGGCATGCCGCCAGACCTGATACGGCAACAACGTCACTGGATGCTTGCGAACATAATAAAATGTCCAGGAGTCATTCGCCCAGACAAAGCTGGGTTCCACGTTATCCAACAGTTCGGGATACCAGTTGCCCGTTTCCAGATTGCGAAAACGGATACCGTACTGGCGTCGGGAAAGAAAATCTTCTGCAAGTGCCATAATCGTGTTATCGGGCGTAATCGCCATTCCGCCCATTGAATAAAATTCACTGTGCGCCGCCCGTTTGTTCGCATCGAGCAGAGTCTCCCATTCGTCCCACTCTTCACTGAACGCTGACTGACGCTGGTAGATTGCATATTCACAACCAGGTTCATAAATTTGCCGGTAGCGATAGCCATTTTTGACGTAAGGTGCAGAGACTTCTCTTTGCGGTATGCGGTCAATGATTTCTTTTAATATCCGATCCTGCAAAGCTTGTTGCGACGCCATGACCTGATGACCGTAGCTATTTTCTTGTTGCAGGTAATCCAGCACTTCCGGCTGCGAGCGTGTGTCGTCCCGCAGCCAGTAGTAATTATCGATGCGCGTGTCGCCATGAAGCGTCATGGCATGGGGGATGCGGGCGGCTTTTGGTAGCATGTTATTGTTCTTTCTGGTTGAAACATCTTATAAGGGTGGCAAAACTCACCCGGGATGCAAGCGAAACAGGGCGGTCATTGTATAGATGATGACAGGTAATGGTGTGAAAATCGAAAGGATGTCGCCAGCGAAAATTAATTCGCTCAAATAGCTGTGCGGTTTTGTATAGCCCGATAAACAGGCATATCAGGCTATACGGAGTGAGATATTATTCAGACAAAGTGCGTTTTTGCTGTTCGAGATCGCGTTCAATTCCTTCACGGACTTCCTGGGGAATTTTCAGCGCATCCCCCAGTGCATTCAGGTAACTGCGCTCCATAAAATGGTCAATATCAATAGCCGCACAGCTCAGGAAATAGATCTCCAGTGCCTCTTCTTCGTTGCGGATCCCCTGGGCCAGGCGCTGCGGATCCAATGGTTGCTCGATTGCCTGTTCGATAAGTACACGCCCCTGCTCTTCAACACCAGCTTCACGCAATTGCTGGTCGATAGCCGCGCGTTCTTTACTATCGATATGACCATCGCTTTTGGCAGCAAAAACCAAGGCGAGGATTAAACGTTCTGTACGTTCATCCAGCGGCGTACTTTGGGTGCCGTATTGCGGTTCGTTCTGATGCGCCGCACGAATTTTATCTTTGTATTTGTTCCACAGTACGGTACCAGCGACCGCTCCGCCGCCAACCAGCAACGCGTTTGTGCCGTATTTCGTTAATAGTTTACGTGCTGATTTATTGGCAACCAGCAGTCCTGCCAACCCGCCTAATGCGCCGGGTACTAAAAGTTTGCCCAATCCCTGATCTGTAGACGAAGAGGAAGCGCTGCTTTGCCCAAGAAGGGATTGCAGTTGATTTAACCAGTTAGCCATATTTACTCCTCGATTCACTATTTTAATGGCAACAGCATAGAGAATGAGGATGTCAGAAAGTGTATATAGAGACAAAAGATGCGCAAATAAGCGGGACGGGAGGCAGTCCTCACAGGAAATTCACATCATGTAAGGTGCCGGGTGATGTGATTAATTTGAAACTTGTAGATTTGATTGTAATTGCCTGATGCGAACCTGGCGCTTCTTATCAGGCTTGTGGGGGCTGGTACATTGTTGGGCGGATAAGGCGCTCGCGCCGAATCCGCCAACGGTCAGCCGAATTATCAGAAGCCATTAGCGCCGCTGATATTCCGCCATTCCCGCTTTACAATCCACATTAACCAGATAATGAATATCGGCACTTTTACCACGCACGGTCAGCGGTACCGACCATTTATCATCTTTCCCCTGAATGTCCTGCAAACTAACCCACGCCACCGGATCGGCCTGACCGACGATTTTTTGATCGTCTGCCCAGCGCGCCACGCGGTTTTGCTGATAATCACGTTTTACACTCGCAGCGATTCCGGCTGCATCTAAACCTTCACATTTGGGGAAAGTTACCGACTTGCTGGTTTCGTTATTGGCAGCGAAAACTGATGTACAGGCGGAAACCAACAACAGCCCCAACAACGCTCCTCTTTTTTTCATGTTTTTCTCCATAGCACAATGATTCAGGAGAAAGCATGGTACAAATTATCAGGAGCGCAAGTTGCTTCAGGCGGCGTGGGTTTCACCTTCCCCATCCGTGTCAGTATCGACCACCTGGGGAGAAGGTAATTTACCGGTTTTCAGAATGGTACTAAGCACATCTTTTTGTTCTGCCAACCACAAAGAAAGCGCCTCACGCTGCTCGTCTTCCATTGTCACCGGAGAATTCGCCAACCATGTGTCGAGTAGATCCGCTGTATCGAGCATTTTGTCATAAGCATCGGCTTCCTTTTTGCTGGTAAACGACATCTTCTCTTCGCCCTCAGGAATGACCACGTATTTAATTTCAACCGCCATTTGCAGCCTCTCATCATAACTGTAATTTTATACAGTATATTTCTTTTCAGTCGAGAAATCAACGCAGGCAATCAAGCAATAAAGACACGCGCAAACGTTTTCGTTTATACTTCACGCGGACTTAATCAGGGGATATTCGTTATGACGTTATTAGGCACTGCGCTGCGTCCGGCAGCAACTCGCGTGATGTTATTGGGCTCCGGTGAACTGGGTAAAGAAGTGGCTATCGAATGCCAACGCCTCGGCGTAGAGGTGATTGCGGTCGATCGCTATGCCGACGCGCCCGCCATGCATGTCGCGCATCGCGCCCATGTCATTAATATGCTGGATGGCGACGCATTGCGCCGTGTTGTTGAACTGGAAAAACCACATTATATCGTGCCAGAGATCGAAGCTATTGCTACCGATATGCTGATCCAGCTTGAAGAGGAAGGGCTAAATGTTGTCCCCTGCGCGCGTGCAACACAATTGACGATGAACCGCGAAGGTATTCGTCGTCTGGCTGCGGAAGAGCTTCAGCTTCCCACTTCAACTTATCGTTTCGCTGATAGCGAAGACCTTTTCCGCGAGGCGGTCGCCGCCATTGGCTATCCTTGCATTGTTAAACCGGTGATGAGCTCTTCCGGCAAGGGACAGACGTTTATTCGCTCTGCCGAACAACTGGCTCAGGCATGGGAGTACGCCCAGCAAGGTGGTCGCGCCGGAGCGGGTCGCGTGATTGTTGAAGGCGTCGTTAAGTTTGATTTCGAAATTACCCTGCTGACCGTCAGCGCGGTGGATGGTGTTCATTTCTGTGCGCCTGTAGGTCATCGCCAGGAAGATGGTGACTATCGTGAATCCTGGCAACCGCAGCAAATGAGCCCACTGGCCCTCGAACGTGCGCAGGAGATTGCCCGCAAGGTGGTGCTTGCACTGGGTGGTTATGGTCTGTTTGGTGTCGAGTTGTTTGTCTGTGGTGATGAGGTGATTTTTAGTGAAGTCTCCCCTCGCCCGCATGACACCGGGATGGTGACGTTAATTTCTCAGGATCTTTCTGAGTTTGCCCTGCATGTGCGTGCTTTCCTGGGACTGCCGGTGGGCGGGATTCGTCAGTACGGCCCTGCCGCTTCAGCCGTTATCCTGCCGCAACTGACCAGCCAGAATGTCACGTTTGACAACGTGCAGGAGGCCGTTGGCGCAGGTTTGCAGATTCGTTTATTTGGTAAGCCGGAAATTGATGGTAGCCGTCGTCTGGGGGTTGCGCTGGCTACAGCAGAAAGTGTTGATGAAGCGATTGAACGCGCGAAGCACGCCGCCGCACAGGTAAAAGTACAAGGTTAAATCTGGCAAAAACGCGACAAAAATGCCCGATTCACGATCGGGCATTTTGACTGTTACAGCTTCGCGCCTTCTACTGCTTCACGCGCCAGCTTAGTAATGCGGTCGTAATCGCCTGCTTCCAGCGCATCTGCCGGAACCAGCCAGGAACCACCAATGCACAGTACGCTTTTCAGCGCCAGGTAATCACGGTAGTTAGCCGGAGAAATACCGCCAGTCGGGCAGAAACGAACCTGAGAGAACGGACCCGCAATTGCCTGAAGTGCTTTCACGCCGCCATTAGCTTCTGCCGGGAAGAATTTGAACTCTTTCAGGCCGTAGTCCATACCCAGCATCAGTTCGGAAACAGTGCTGATACCTGGAATCAGAGGAATAGTCCCTTCTGTCGCCGCTTTCAGCAGTGGTTCAGTCAGACCTGGGCTGATTGCGAACTGTGCGCCCGCTTCAGTTACTTCTGCCAGTTGCTGCGGATTCAGAACCGTACCGGCACCCACAATCGCTTCCGGCACTTCTTTGGCGATAGCGCGGATAGCATCAACTGCACACGCCGTACGCAGAGTCACTTCCAGAACGCGCACCCCACCAGCAACCAACGCTTTTGCCATTGGCACCGCGTGTTCCAGTTTATTTACCACGATAACCGGTACAACCGGGCCGGTGGTCAGGATTGATTCTGCACTTGTTTTCCAGTTTTTCATCAGAGTTTTCTCTCGCCTGATTACAAATTTTGTCGTCTTAAAAAGTGATACAGGTTGCGCCCTGTTCGGCACCGGACAGTTTTTCGCGCAAGGCGCTGAATAATTCGCGTCCTGTTCCCACGCGTGACGCGCTCAGGTCAGGAATGTGCGGTTCGCGAGCAGCCAGTTCAGCTTCGTCTACCAGCAGCGTCAGTTCGCCTGTCTGTCCATTCACACGAATGATGTCCCCATCGCGCACTTTTGCCAGCAGCCCACCATCGTAGGCTTCTGGTGTTACGTGGATAGCTGACGGCACTTTACCTGAAGCACCAGAGAGTCGTCCATCGGTAACTAACGCAATTTTGAAACGCCGGTCCAATAATACACCAAGTGGCGGCATGAGTTTATGTAATTCTGGCATTCCGTTCGCTTTTGGCCCCTGATGGCGGACAACAACCACACAATCACGGTCCAGCATACCCGCTTCAAAAGCAGGCATAACGTCATGCTGGCTCTCAAAAACAACAGCAGGCGCTTCAATCACCTGGTTTTCAACCGGCACTGCAGAGGTTTTCATGACGGCACGGCCCAGGTTGCCGCTTAACACTTTTGTCCCGCCATGATGCGAGAAAGGTTGTTCAAAGGAAGCAATCACATTGCTGTCGAGCGATTTGTCTGCACCTTCGCGCCAGTCCAGCTCGCCGTTATTCAGCCATGGTTCGAGGGTATAGCGCGAAAGACCAAAGCCCGCCACCGTATTGACATCTTCATGCAACAGGCCAGCCTTGAGCAGCTCACGCACCAGAACCGGTACACCACCCGCCGCCTGGAAGTGGTTAATATCGGCCGGACCGTTTGGATACAAACGTGCCATCAGAGGTACGACATCAGAAAGTTCAGAGAAGTCATCCCAGTTGATCTGAATACCGGCCGCTCGCGCCATCGCCACCAGGTGCATCGTGTGGTTAGTGGAGCCACCGGTCGCCAGCAGCGCAACAATACCGTTCACCACCACTTTCTCGTCGATCATCTTACCGATCGGCATCCATTCATTACCGTTGCCAGTCATGCGTGTAACCTGGCGCGCAGCGGCTGCGGTTAATGCATCACGTAACGGGGAGTCTGGATGAACAAAAGAAGAGCCCGGCAACTGCATCCCCATAAACTCCACCACCATCTGGTTGGTGTTGGCAGTACCGTAGAAAGTACATGTACCAGGGGCATGATAAGACGCAGCCTCTGACTCCAGCAGTGCCATTCGATCCACCTTCCCTTCGGCATAAAGCTGGCGAATGCGCACTTTTTCTTTATTTGGCAACCCGCTTGCCATCGGACCTGACGGCACAAATACCGCAGGCAGATGACCGAACGACAGCGCGGCCATCGTCAGCCCTGGGACAATCTTATCGCACACGCCGAGGAACAGCGCGCCATCAAACATGTTATGGGACAGCCCCACCGCCGCAGACATCGCAATGACTTCGCGGCTTAACAGCGACAGTTCCATACCATCCTGCCCCTGGGTAACACCATCGCACATCGCCGGAACACCACCCGCAACCTGGCCAACCGCATTAGCTTCATGCAGTGCTTTACGAATAATCTCTGGATAATGTTCATAAGGCTGGTGAGCGGAGAGCATGTCGTTGTAGGAGGTGATGATAGCGATATTGTTACGCAACATGCTTTTCAGGGAGGCTTTGTCTTCTGGCTGGCAAGCTGCGAAACCGTGAGCCAGGTTACCGCATGCCAACTGCGAACGATGAACGGTCGAAGTTTTCGCTTGTTCGATCCGGGCGAGGTAAGCAGAGCGAGTCTCGCGCGAACGTTCAATGATTCGATTTGTTACGCGTAACAATTGTGGATTCATAAAGGCTCCTGAAATTGAGTTGTCAGAGCAGGATGATTCACAACGCGTTTCATACATGGATATTATGATTGAAACGCCTGTAACCGGAGCTCATAGGGCAAAAACGTTTCAGTCAGTGTAATAAAAAAAGCCTCGTGGGTGAATCCGCACGAGGCCTGAAAGTGTAAAAATTGTTCTACAATCTGTGCAAGATCATGTTACCGGTAAAATAACCATAAAGGATGAGTGCAGATATTACTCAAACTCATTCCAGGAACGGCCATCACGGGTAATCATCGCCACCGAAGCAACCGGTCCCCAGGTTCCGGCCTGATACGGTTTCGGCGCATCGTTATCCATCGCCCATGCTTCGGTAATGGAGTCCACCCATTTCCACGCTTCTTCCACTTCATCACGACGTACAAACAGCGCCTGAATACCGCGCATGGTCTCCAGCAGCAGGCGTTCATAGGCATCTGCCAGATGAGTCTGATTAAAGGTTTCTGAATAGCTCAGATCCAGCTTGGTGATTTGCAGGTTATGTTTGTGATCAAGACCCGGGACCTTGTTCAACACTTGAATATCCACGCCTTCATCAGGTTGCAGACGGATAGTCAGTTTGTTCTGTGGCAGGTCCTGCCACGACTCTTTAAACAGATTGAGCTCTGGCGTTTTGAAATAGACCACCACTTCAGAGCATTTGGTCGGCAAACGTTTACCGGTACGCAGGTAGAACGGTACGCCAGCCCAGCGCCAGTTGTCGATATCGACACGGATAGCCACGAAGGTTTCCGTGTTACTGCTTTTGTTTGCGCCCTCTTCTTCCAGGTAGCCCGGAACTTTTTTGCCCTGGGCGAAGCCCGCAGTGTATTGCCCGCGTACGGTTTTTTCGCGTACGTTGGAGCGGTCAATGCGGCGCAGAGACTTCAGTACTTTCACTTTTTCATCGCGGATGCTGTCTGCGCTCAGATCAGACGGCGGAGACATCGCAATCATGCAGAGAATTTGTAACAGGTGATTCTGGATCATGTCGCGCATCTGACCGGCTTTATCAAAATAGCCCCAGCGCCCTTCGATCCCCACTTCTTCTGCCACGGTAATCTCAACATGATCAATAGTGCGGTTGTCCCAGTTGTTCACAAACAGAGAGTTAGCAAAACGCAGCGCCAACAGATTCAGCACCGTTTCTTTACCAAGGTAATGGTCGATACGGTATACCTGGCACTCCTCGAAGTATTCGCCAACCTGATCGTTGATTTCCTGCGAGGTCGCCAGCGACGTACCCAGCGGTTTTTCCATCACCACGCGCGCCGGTTTGCCGTTCAGTTTCGCCTCACCAAGCCCTTTGCAGATTGCGCCAAAAGTGCCTGGCGGCATGGCAAAGTAGTTAATGGTGATACGATTTTTTTGATCCAGCATCGCACCAAGACGGCTGAATGCAGCGGTGTCATTGACATCGAGATTACAAAAATCCAGACGTGCACTCAGGGTGTCCCATAAACCTTCATCAATAGTTTCTTTCATGAAAGTTTCCAGCGCTTCGCGGACTACTTTGGTATATGCCGCTTTATCCCAGTCAGCACGCCCTACGCCGATAATACGGGTATCCGGGTTGAGCTGACCGGCTTTTTCCAGTTGATACAGGGAAGGCAGCAATTTACGACGCGCAAGGTCGCCTTTCGCGCCGAAAATGACCAGGTCACAAGCCTGGGCTGTTTGCGTTACCGCCATGTCATTCTCCTTAAGTTAACTAACCCGGTACTTAAGCCTGGGTATACTTGTAATTTTCTTACGGTGCACTGTACTGCTTTTACGAGCTTGCGAAAACTGTAAACGCTTATCCACCCGTGCGATTACGGCAAAAGCGCGCAAAGTGCGGCAAAACTGATAAAAAAATCATCGTTTTTCATTGGGTAAAAATCTGACACTGATCATGTTATGAAAAAAAATGACAACTTTTTTATCCGCTTTTGTCATTAATACGACACACAGGCGTAATATCAGACCAAACTGCATTTCGATTTCTTTCAGTGTGGAAATCGTCATTACCGTGAGTCTCTTTACATCATGAATATGCTGGAAAAAATCCAGTCTCAACTGGAACATTTGAGCAAATCAGAACGAAAAGTCGCCGAGGTCATTCTTGCTTCGCCTGACAACGCGATCCATTCGAGTATTGCTGCTCTGGCGCTTGAGGCCAATGTTAGCGAACCAACGGTGAATCGTTTCTGTCGCAGCATGGACACCCGCGGTTTTCCTGATTTTAAACTTCATCTGGCACAAAGCCTGGCAAATGGCACGCCCTATGTTAATCGCAACGTTAATGAAGATGACAGCGTTGAATCATACACGGGGAAAATATTTGAGTCGGCAATGGCCACGCTCGATCACGTCCGTCACTCGCTGGACAAATCTGCCGTCAACCGTGCCGTCGATCTCCTGACTCAGGCCAAAAAAATCGCCTTTTTCGGTCTGGGCTCTTCTGCCGCCGTCGCCCACGATGCGATGAATAAGTTTTTTCGCTTTAATGTTCCAGTGGTTTACTCCGACGATATCGTGTTGCAACGCATGAGTTGTATGAATTGTAGCGACGGAGACGTGGTTGTGCTGATTTCTCACACCGGAAGAACCAAAAATCTGGTTGAACTGGCGCAGTTAGCACGGGAAAACGACGCGATGGTAATTGCCCTCACCTCCGCCGGTACGCCACTCGCCCGGGAAGCAACGCTGGCAATTACCCTCGACGTACCTGAAGATACTGACATTTATATGCCCATGGTGTCTCGACTTGCGCAGTTGACCGTGATAGATGTGCTGGCAACAGGATTTACTTTGCGACGCGGCACAAAATTCAGAGATAACTTGAAGCGGGTCAAGGAAGCGCTCAAGGAATCGCGCTTTGATAAGCAGTTACTTAAATTGAGTGACGATCGCTAAATCGATTATCACTGTTCTATCTTTATACGATATTCGCATGTGTTTAAATTACAACCATAATGGTTTTAGTTTATGCGAATTCATGTTCAAGCAACACCTGGTTGTTTCAGTCAACGGAGTATTACATGTCCAGAAGGCTTCGCAGAACCAAAATCGTTACCACGTTAGGCCCGGCTACCGATCGCGATAATAACCTTGAAAAGGTCATCGCAGCGGGTGCAAACGTCGTACGAATGAACTTTTCTCATGGCTCGCCTGAAGACCATAAAATGCGCGCGGATAAAGTTCGTGAAATTGCCGCAAAACTGGGTCGTCATGTGGCTATTCTCGGTGACCTTCAGGGGCCAAAGATTCGCGTATCTACCTTTAAAGAAGGTAAGGTTTTCCTCAATATTGGGGATAAATTCCTGCTGGATGCCAACCTGGGCAAAGGTGAAGGCGATAAAGAAAAAGTCGGTATCGACTATAAAGGTCTGCCTTCTGACGTCGTGCCTGGCGACATTCTGCTGCTGGACGACGGTCGCGTACAGTTAAAAGTGCTGGAAGTTCAGGGCATGAAAGTGTTCACCGAAGTGACCGTCGGCGGCCCTCTCTCCAACAATAAAGGGATCAACAAACTCGGCGGCGGTCTGTCGGCTGAAGCGCTGACAGAGAAAGACAAAGCAGACATTAAAACTGCGGCATTGATTGGCGTAGATTATTTGGCTGTCTCTTTCCCACGCTGCGGCGAAGATCTGAATTATGCTCGTCGCCTGGCGCGCGATGCGGGTTGTGATGCGAAAATTGTCGCCAAAGTTGAACGTGCGGAAGCCGTTTGCAGCCAGGATGCAATGGACGACATCATCCTCGCTTCTGACGTGGTGATGGTCGCACGTGGCGACCTCGGCGTAGAGATTGGCGATCCCGAACTGGTTGGGATTCAGAAAGCGCTGATTCGTCGCGCGCGTCAGCTGAACCGCGCAGTCATTACTGCGACCCAGATGATGGAATCGATGATTACCAATCCAATGCCGACGCGTGCAGAAGTCATGGACGTGGCGAACGCCGTTCTGGATGGTACTGACGCCGTAATGTTGTCTGCGGAAACCGCCGCTGGTCAATATCCATCTGAAACCGTTGCTGCAATGGCGCGTGTTTGCCTGGGTGCCGAAAAAATCCCGAGCATCAATGTGTCTAAACACCGCCTGGACGTTCAGTTCGACAATGTGGAAGAAGCTATCGCGATGTCCGCAATGTACGCAGCTAACCACCTGAAAGGCGTTACCGCGATCATCACCATGACCGAATCTGGTCGTACCGCGCTGATGACTTCTCGTATCAGCTCCGGTCTGCCGATTTTCGCCATGTCTCGTCATGAACGCACGCTGAACCTGACTGCGCTTTATCGTGGTGTTACGCCGGTCTATTTTGACAGTACAAATGATGGCGTGGTTGCTGCCAGCGAAGCAGTTAATCTGCTGCGCGATAAAGGCTACCTGATGTCTGGTGATCTGGTGATTGTCACCCAGGGCGACGTGATGAGTACCGTGGGTTCGACGAATACCACGCGTATTTTAACGGTAGAGTAAGTTAGTTGCCGGATGCGGCATAAATGCCATATCCGGCCTACAGGACCGTGATAATTCAATAAATTACGATCAACCTGTAGGGCCGGCATGCGCATAGAATAAATGCGCACTTAACATTAGACGAGAGCCTCTCCTCACGAGAGGCTTTTTTTATTTGATGGGATAAAGATCTTTACGCTTATACGGCTGGATTTCGCCCGGTTTGCGCGTTTTCAGCAATTTTAAAATCCAGGTGTACTGCTCTGGTCGCGGACCAACAAAAATCTCAACTTCTTCATTCATACGCCGCGCAATGGTAGCGTCATCCGCCTCTAACAGGTCATCCATCGGTGGACGAACCTGAATCGTCAGACGATGGGTTTTGCCATCATAGATTGGGAACAACGGAACGACACGCGCGCGACACACTTTCATCAGGCGACCAATTGCTGGCAGCGTCGCTTTATAGGTTGCGAAAAAATCAACGAATTCGCTGTGTTCAGGTCCATGATCCTGATCCGGTAAATAATAGCCCCAGTAGCCCTGACGAACCGACTGGATGAAAGGTTTAATACCATCATTTCTCGCGTGCAGACGACCGCCAAAACGACGACGCACCGTGTTCCAGACATAATCAAAAACCGGGTTGCCCTGATTATGGAACATCGCTGCCATTTTCTGCCCTTGTGAGGCCATCAGCATAGCGGGGATATCAACTGCCCAGCCGTGCGGTACCAGAAAGATCACTTTCTCGTTGTTACGCCGCATCTCTTCGATGATCTCCAGCCCCTGCCAGTCGACGCGAGGTTGGATTTTCTCCGGCCCACGTATCGCCAGTTCAGCCATCATTGCCATCGCTTGTGGCGCGGTGGCAAACATCTCATCAACAATCGCTTCGCGTTCGGCTTCGCTACGTTCTGGAAAGCAGAGAGACAGATTGATCAACGCCCGACGACGTGAGCTTTTACCCAGTCTTCCGGCAAAACGCCCCAACCGCGCAAGGATGGGATCACGGAATTTCGCTGGTGTTAAGGCAATACCGGCCATTGCCGCCACGCCCAACCAGGCTCCCCAGTAACGAGGGTGACGAAAGGATTTATCAAACTCAGGAATATATTCGCTATTATTTTTTTTCGTTTCCATGCTTTTCCAGTTTCGGATAAGGCAATAATCAATCTGGTGGTAGTGTAACGGCGCAACTTGCCCCGCACCAAATAAAAAAGCCGGCACTGACTGCGTACCGGCTGCCAATGGGTATTAATCAATCAAACTGTAGCTGCGGTACAATCTCCTTGGCCTTCGCCAGGAAATCGGTACGATCTGAACCGGTCAGCCCTTCAGTACGCGGCAGTTTCGCTGTCAACGGGTTCACCGCCTGCTGGTTAATCCATACTTCATAGTGCAGATGTGGCCCAGTTGAACGCCCGGTGTTACCGGAAAGCGCGATACGATCGCCACGCTTCACTTTCTGCCCCGGTTTAACCAGAATCTTACGCAGGTGCATATAACGCGTGGTGTAGCTGCGACCATGACGAATCGCGACATAATAACCCGCTGCGCCACTGCGTTTAGCAACTACCACTTCACCGTCTCCCACCGAAAGCACCGGCGTACCCTGCGGCATCGCAAAATCAACGCCTCTGTGCGGCGCAACGCGAGCGGTTACCGGGTTCAGACGACGCGGGTTAAAGTTAGACGAAATGCGGAACTGTTTTGCCGTCGGGAATCGTAAGAACCCTTTCGCCAGGCCCGTACCGTTGCGGTCGTAGAATTTGCCATCTTCAGCGCGAATAGCATAGTAATCTTTGCCTTCTGAACGCAAACGCACGCCCAGCAGTTGGCTTTGTTCACGTTTGCCATCAAGCATCTCACGTGACATTAATACCGCAAATTCGTCACCTTTTTTCACTTTGCGGAAGTCCATCTGCCACTGCATTGCTTTAATCACCGCGCTCACTTCAGCGCTGGTTAAACCTGCACCTTGGGCGCTGGCAACAAAACTTGTCCCAACGGTTCCTTTCAACAGACTATTAACCCACTCCCCTTGCTGCATTTCGCTAGTCATTTTAAAACCATTAGCAGCGGTGCGGTCATAGGTACGAGTTTCGCGGCGAGACACTTCCCAGGTCAGACGCTGTAACTCGCCATCAGCTGTTAATGTCCAGGAGAGTTGTTGACCAATTTTCAGGTTACGCAGATCTTTATCAGCAGCAGCAAGTTGGGTGATATCACCCATCTCAATACCATATTGATTAAGGATGCTACTTAACGTGTCGCCCGTAGAAACGACATATTCATGAACGCCGGCTTCACCAGCGATTTTGTCGTCCAGTTCGTCCTGTGGAATGGCTTCATCTTCTTGCGCAGCTTGATCAATCGGCTCACTGGCCTCAGGTAAGAGAGAACGAATTTCGTTCTGTTCAAGCTCAATGGTTTTGACAATAGGCGAGGCGTCTCGGTGGTAAACATAAGGCCGCCAGACAGCGACGGCCAGTGTAAGAACGGTGAGCGACCCCAACATAACGCGGTGTGGTCGCGGTAAATTATTAAACGCCAGGGCGACAGAGCGGGCTATCTGTTGCACGTAATCACTTCCTCATTAATCTCCTTTCAGGCAGCTCGCGTACTGGTTAGCTAATTGATTCAGGAATTCTGAATAGCTTGTTTTGCCCAGTTTGATATTCGTCCCAAGGGGATCCAACGTTCCCATACGAACGGATGTCCCTCGTGCGACGCTTTCAACGACCGCAGGCCTGAACTGTGGCTCAGCAAAAACGCAAGTTGCTTTTTGCTCAACCAACTGTGTTCTTATTTGATGTAAACGCTGCGCGCCAGGTTGAATCTCTGGGTTTACGGTAAAGTGACCAAGCGGTGTCAGTCCGAATTGTTTTTCGAAGTAGCCGTAAGCATCATGAAAAACGAAATAACCTTTTCCCTTGAGCGGCGCGAGCTCGTTACCAACCTGTTTCCTACTTGAAGCTAATTGTGCCTCAAATTCCATCAGGTTGGCGTCAAGTTTGGCTCGACTTTGCGGCATAAGTTCCACTAATTTTCCATGGATTGCAACCGCTGTAGCCCGCGCTATCTCTGGGGAAAGCCAAACGTGCATGTTGAAATCGCCGTGATGGTGATCTTCGTCACTTTTTTCCGCGTGGTCATGATCATCATCAGCGTCGTGAATGCTTTTCATCAGCAGCGGTTTTACACTCTCAAGCTGCGCAATGGTTACCTGCTTCGCTTCGGGTAATTTACTCACGGGCTTTTGCATAAACGCTTCCATTTCCGGTCCAACCCAGACAACTAAGTCCGCGTTCTGTAAGCGTTTTACATCAGATGGACGCAGTGAATAATCATGTTCAGAGGCCCCATCAGGAAGTAACACCTCCGTCTCTGTTACTCCATCAGCAATAGCGGAAGCGATGAATCCAACAGGTTTAAGCGAAGCGACAACGGCAGCTTCTGCTACCTGAGTTGCACTGCCCCAGAGAGCAGCAGATAATGCTGCGAAAAGAAGCGTTTTTTTATGTAACATAATGCGACCAATCATCGTAATGAATATAAGAAGTGTGATATTATAACATTTCATGACTACTGCAAGACTAAAATTAACATGACAAGTCTGGTTTCCCTGGAAAATGTCTCGGTTTCATTTGGCCAACGCCGCGTCCTCTCTGATGTGTCGCTGGAACTCAAGCCTGGTAGAATTTTGACCTTACTTGGGCCGAACGGCGCAGGTAAGTCGACATTGGTTCGGGTTGTCCTCGGGCTGGTAACACCAGATGAAGGTGTTATCAAGCGCCACGGAAAACTGCGCATTGGTTATGTGCCACAGAAGCTGTATCTCGACACCACGTTGCCACTGACCGTAAACCGTTTTTTACGCTTACGCCCCAGAACACATAAGGAAGATATTCTGCCTGCACTAAAACGCGTTCAGGCTGGGCATCTTATTGACGCGCCAATGCAAAAGCTCTCTGGCGGTGAAACGCAGCGTGTACTACTCGCGCGCGCATTGTTAAATCAACCCCAGTTATTAGTTCTGGACGAACCCACCCAGGGCGTGGATGTGAATGGTCAGGTGGCGTTATATGACCTTATTGACCAGTTACGTCGCGAACTGGATTGTGGCGTTTTAATGGTGTCTCACGATCTGCATCTGGTAATGGCAAAAACCGATGAAGTACTTTGCCTTAACCATCACATCTGTTGTTCTGGCACACCAGAAGTCGTTTCCCTGCATCCGGAATTTATTTCGATGTTCGGGCCTCGTGGAGCTGAACAGCTGGGTATTTATCGCCATCATCATAATCACCGCCACGATTTACAGGGGCGAATTGTTCTGCGTCGGGGAAGTGATCGCTCATGATTGAATTATTATTTCCCGGTTGGGTAGCCGGGATTATGCTGGCCTGTGCCGCTGGTCCTTTGGGTTCTTTTGTTGTCTGGCGTCGTATGTCTTATTTCGGCGATACGCTGGCCCATGCGTCTTTACTTGGAGTGGCCTTTGGTCTGTTGCTGAACGTGAATCCCTTCTATGCAGTGATTGCCGTTACGCTGCTGCTGGCGGGCGGTCTGGTATGGCTGGAGAAGCGTCCACAGCTGGCGATCGACACGTTATTGGGAATTATGGCGCACAGTGCCTTGTCGCTGGGCCTGGTCGTTGTCAGTCTGATGTCTAACATTCGCGTTGACTTGATGGCATACCTGTTCGGTGATTTGCTGGCAGTGACGCCGGAAGATCTCATCTCCATCGCCATTGGCGTGGTCATTGTGGTGGCAATTCTGTTCTGGCAATGGCGTAATTTACTGTCGATGACCATTAGCCCGGATCTGGCATTTGTCGATGGTGTGAAATTACAGCGAGTGAAATTGCTGTTGATGCTGGTAACAGCATTGACGATTGGTGTGGCAATGAAATTTGTCGGGGCGTTGATTATTACCTCGCTGCTGATCATTCCGGCGGCTACCGCACGTCGTTTCGCCCGTACACCGGAGCAGATGGCAGGTGTCGCTGTTTTGGTGGGGATGATTGCTGTAACCGGTGGTTTAACTTTTTCAGCGTTTTACGATACGCCTGCGGGTCCGTCCGTGGTGCTGTGTGCTGCTCTGTTGTTTATTTTGAGTATGATGAAAAAACAGGCCAGCTAATTTCGCCTGAACACATTTGTCGGATGCGGCGCAAGCGCCTTATCCGACCTACGGTTCGTTATACATGCCAGGCCTGATAAGACGCGAACAGCGTCGCATCAGGCACATTGCCAGTGTCGGATGTGGCGCAAACGCCTTATCTGACCTACGGTTCGCTATACCAGGTAGACCTGATAAAACGCGAACAGCGTCGCATCAGGCACATTGCCAGTGTCGGATGCGGCGCAGCGCCTTATCCGACCTACGGTTCGCTATACCTGCCAGGCCTGATAAAACGCGAACAGCGTCGCATCAGGCACATTGCCAGTGTCGGATGCGGCGCGAGCGCCTTATTTGAACTACGGCATTTCTGGCGGCGTGATGCCGAAGTGGTTCCACGCCCGCACTGTCGCCATACGCCCGCGTGGTGTACGCTGCAAAAAGCCTTGCTGAATCAAATAAGGCTCCAGCACATCCTCAATGGTTTCACGTTCTTCGCCAATAGCCGCCGCCAGGTTATCCAGACCTACAGGCCCACCAAAGAATTTATCGATTACCGCCAGCAACAATTTGCGGTCCATATAATCGAAACCTTCAGCATCGACATTCAGCATATCCAGCGCCTGGGCGGCGATATCTGCCGAGATGGTACCATCATGCTTCACTTCGGCGAAATCACGCACTCGACGCAGCAGGCGGTTGGCAATACGTGGCGTACCACGCGCCCGACGCGCCACTTCCAGCGCGCCATCGTCACTCATCTCGAGCCCCATAAAGCGCGCACTACGACTGACGATATATTGCAGATCTGGCACCTGATAAAACTCCAGACGTTGCACAATACCAAAACGGTCGCGCAACGGTGATGTCAGCGAACCTGCGCGCGTGGTTGCACCAATCAGGGTAAACGGGGGCAAATCAATTTTAATGGAGCGTGCCGCCGGACCTTCACCAATCATGATATCCAGTTGGTAGTCTTCCATTGCCGGATACAACACCTCTTCCACCACTGGTGAAAGACGGTGGATCTCATCAATAAACAGCACGTCATGCGGTTCAAGGTTAGTGAGCATTGCTGCCAGATCGCCGGCCTTTTCCAGCACCGGACCGGAAGTCGTGCGTAAATTAACGCCCATTTCATTGGCGACAATGTTAGCAAGCGTGGTTTTACCTAAACCCGGAGGGCCAAAAATCAACAGATGATCGAGGGCATCGCCGCGCAGTTTCGCTGCTTTGATGAAAATCTCCATCTGTGAACGAACCTGCGGCTGACCAACATACTCTTCCAGTAATTTGGGGCGAATGGCGCGATCTGCCACATCTTCCGGCAAAGTCGTACCGGCAGAAATCAGACGGTCTGCTTCAATCATCCTTTACCTCATAACGCGGCGCGCAGAGCTTCGCGAATTAATGTTTCACTGCTGGCGTCAGGGCGAGCAATTTTGCTCACCATCCGGCTGGCTTCTTGTGGTTTATAGCCCAGTGCCACCAGCGCAGCAACCGCTTCCTGTTCAGCATCATCGGTTGCCGGGCTGGCAGGCGACGTGAGCACCAGATCGGCGGCTGGCGTAAACAGATCGCCATGCAAACCTTTAAATCGGTCTTTCATTTCGACAATTAAACGCTCGGCGGTTTTTTTGCCAATACCCGGCAATTTCACCAGTGCTCCCACTTCTTCACGTTCAACGGCATTAACGAACTGCTGCGCTGACATTCCGGAGAGGATCGCCAGTGCCAACTTGGGGCCGACGCCGTTGGTTTTGATCAACTCTTTGAACAACGTGCGCTCTTGTTTATTGTTAAAACCGTACAGTAGTTGCGCGTCTTCACGCACCACAAAGTGGGTGAAAACGATCGCTTCCTGACCCGCTTCAGGGAGCTCATAAAAACAGGTCATCGGCATATGCACTTCATAGCCTACGCCGCCCACTTCAATTAACACCAGCGGGGGTTGTTTTTCAATGATGATGCCTCTGAGTCTGCCTATCACATGACGCTCCTGCGTAATGAATCAAAGATAATGCTGTATGATAAAAAAATGCTGGATAGATATCCAGCGAAGGATGAAGAAAACTTGCGAGGCGTCCCGATGATCTGAAAAATGGCGCAGTATAATTTATTCTACAGGTTATATTGGAAGCAAATATTTGAATATTACATATTCAGTGAGTTAATGCGTAAAAAAAATATACATTTCGACTCCTGAAAAATAAACTTTTTTATGTTATTACGTGTATTCATATTTATTTCAATGGAATGACAACGTGAATATTAATTACCCTGCTGAATATGAAATTGGTGATATCGTCTTTACATGTATAGGTGCTGCCTTATTTGGTCAAATATCAGCAGCATCAAATTGCTGGAGTAATCACGTCGGGATCATTATCGGTCATAACGGTGAAGACTTCCTGGTTGCAGAAAGCCGGGTTCCCCTTTCAACCATCACCACGCTATCCCGTTTTATTAAACGTTCTTCTAATCAACGCTATGCTATAAAGCGATTAGACGCAGGGCTAACAGAACAACAAAAACAACGAATTGTTGAACAGGTTCCCTCCCGGCTACGCAAACTCTACCACACCGGTTTTAAATACGAATCTTCACGCCAGTTCTGTTCAAAATTTGTCTTTGATATTTATAAAGAGGCGCTATGTATTCCGGTGGGTGAAATAGAGACATTTGGAGAATTGTTAAATAGCAATCCGAATGCAAAACTCACTTTCTGGAAATTCTGGTTCTTAGGTTCTATTCCGTGGGATCGTAAAACGGTTACGCCAGCGAGTTTGTGGCATCATCCGAGTCTAATGTTGATTCATGCGGAGGGAGTAGAAACGCCTCAGCCTGAACTGACTGAAGCGTGATAATTTAGCGCAGTCGCCCTCTCGCCAGGTTCAGCCGCGATTCGCTCATCTGCATCGCATTCTGGCTGACATGGCAGTGGGTGATGGCAATCGCCAGCGCATCGGCGGCATCCGCCTGTGGATTAGCAGGTAATTTCAGCAAGGTACGCACCATATGCTGCACCTGGCTTTTTTCGGCGCTACCAATGCCCACCACTGTTTGCTTCACCTGACGCGCAGCATATTCAAACACCGGCAATTCCTGATTCACCGCTGCCACAATCGCCACGCCTCGTGCCTGCCCCAGTTTCAGGGCAGAGTCAGCGTTCTTCGCCATAAAGACTTGTTCGATTGCGAAATAATCGGGCTGGAACTGGGTGATGATTTCCGTCACGCCCGCATAGATCAGTTTCAGACGAGACGGTAAATCATCCACTTTGGTGCGTATGCATCCGCTACCCAAGTAGGACAGTTGCCTGCCCACCTGACGGATAACACCGTAGCCGGTAACGCGCGAACCCGGGTCAATACCGAGAATAATAGACATCACGCGTCTCCGTTTTGTTGTTTAGCCGGCCTCATCAGAGGGTCGCTGCAACCTCATCAGAGATCTCACCGTTATGGTAAACTTCCTGCACGTCGTCACAGTCTTCCAGCATATCGATCAGACGCATCAGTTTCGGTGCAGTTTCTGCATCCATATCGGCTTTGGTTGACGGGATCATGGAAACTTCTGCGCTGTCTGCTTTCAGACCTGCCGCTTCCAGAGCGTCGCGTACTTTACCCATCTCTTCCCATGCAGTGTAGACGTCGATCGCGCCGTCATCATAGGTCACAACGTCTTCAGCACCTGCTTCCAGTGCTGCTTCCATGATGGTGTCTTCGTCGCCTTTCTCGAAGGAGATCACGCCTTTTTTGCTGAACAGATAGGCTACGGAACCGTCAGTACCGAGGTTACCGCCACATTTGCTGAATGCGTGACGCACTTCAGCAACGGTACGGTTGCGGTTGTCAGACAGACATTCAATCATGATTGCCGTGCCGCCAGGGCCGTAACCTTCGTAGATGATGGTTTCCATGTTTGCATCATCATCACCGCCCACACCACGTGCAATTGCGCGGTTCAGGGTGTCACGGGTCATGTTGTTAGACAGTGCTTTATCAATTGCTGCACGCAGACGCGGGTTAGCGTCCGGATCGCCACCGCCCAGCTTAGCCGCGGTTACCAGCTCACGAATGATTTTAGTGAAGATTTTACCGCGCTTAGCATCCTGCGCAGCTTTACGATGTCTGGTGTTGGCCCATTTACTATGACCTGCCATAAAAATATCTCCAGATAGCCCTGCCTGTTCAGGCAGCGTTAATAACAAACTGTTCAATCGCCTGCCGGTTGCTCCATGACTTAGTGAGCGCCGCAGCAGCAGGCGCATCAAGCCACTTGTAAGCCAGATGTTCAGTGAAAACAATCTGGCGCTCGTGCGGGAGCGCAAGACAGAACCATGATTCCGTATTGCGCGTCACGCCCGGCGCATAGCGATGACGTAAATGTGAAAAAATTTCAAACTCTACCGTGCGCTGACAGTCAATTAAGGTCAGTTGTTCAGCGACAACATCGATGGTGACCTCTTCCTTTACTTCGCGCATGGCAGCTTGCGGCGCGGTTTCACCCTCTTCCACGCTGCCGGTTACCGACTGCCAGAAATCGGGATCGTCACGCCGCTGCAACATCAGCACCCGTTTCGTATCTTGTGCATAGATGACCACTAAGATCGAAACGGGACGCTTATACACTTTAACCTTCACGCTGCCTCTTCGTTGACTGCCTTCGCTCATCCCATTCACATAGTTATCTATGCTCATGGGAGTTCACTCAGTTGCCGCCTCGATGCAACGCGAATGATTTCGTGTATTTGAGTCATATCAGTTATTCTCAGCCTTCTTCACAACCTGAATGCTCAGCTCAGCCAGTGCAGTCGGGTTAGCAAAGCTCGGTGCTTCAGTCATCAGGCACGCTGCTGCCGTGGTTTTCGGGAAGGCGATAACGTCACGAATGTTGTCGGTGCCAGTCAGCAGCATGGTCAGACGGTCAAGACCAAATGCCAGACCTGCGTGCGGCGGAGTACCGTATTTCAGGGCGTCGAGCAGGAAGCCGAATTTCTCGCGCTGTTCCTCTTCGGTTATCCCCAGAATGCCAAACACCGTCTGCTGCATATCACCATTATGGATACGCACTGAACCACCGCCCACTTCGTAACCATTGATGACCATATCGTAAGCATTCGCCACCGCATTTTCCGGTGCAGCTTTCAGTTCTGCCGCCGTCATGTCTTTCGGCGCGGTGAACGGATGGTGCATTGCCGTCAGGCCGCCTTCACCGTCGTCTTCAAACATCGGGAAGTCGATAACCCACAGCGGTGCCCATTTGCTTTCGTCGGTCAGGCCAAGGTCTTTACCCACTTTCAGACGTAGTGCGCCCATCGCGTCGGCAACAATTTTCTTGTTGTCGGCACCGAAGAAAATCATATCGCCATCTTGCGCGGCAGTACGATCCAGGATGGCTTCGATGATTTCCGCATTAAGGAACTTCGCTACCGGGCTGTTGATACCTTCCAGACCTTTCGCGCGTTCGTTAACTTTGATGTAAGCCAGACCTTTCGCGCCGTAGATTTTAACGAAGTTACCGTATTCGTCGATCTGCTTACGGGTCAGCGATGCGCCACCCGGAACACGCAGAGCGGCAACTCGGCCTTTCGGATCGTTCGCTGGACCTGCAAATACTGCAAACTCAACGGATTTCAGCAGATCGGCAACGTCGGTCAGTTCCATCGGGTTACGCAGGTCCGGTTTGTCGGAGCCGTAACGGCGTTCAGCTTCCGCAAAGGTCATTACCGGGAAATCGCCCAGATCAATGCCCTTCACTTCCAGCCACAAATGACGCACCAGCGCTTCCATCACTTCACGCACTTGCGGCGCGGTCATGAAAGAGGTTTCCACATCGATCTGAGTAAATTCAGGCTGACGATCAGCGCGCAGGTCTTCGTCACGGAAGCATTTAACGATCTGATAGTAGCGGTCAAAACCGGACATCATCAGCAGCTGTTTGAACAACTGCGGGGATTGCGGCAGCGCGTAGAATTTCCCTTTGTGCACACGAGAAGGCACCAGGTAGTCACGCGCGCCTTCCGGCGTGGCTTTGGTCAGCATCGGAGTTTCGATGTCGAGGAAACCGTGGTCGTCCATAAAACGACGCACCAGACTGGTGATTTTCGCACGGGTTTTCAGGCGCTGAGCCATTTCCGGGCGACGCAGGTCAAGATAGCGGTACTTCAGACGCGCTTCTTCGGTGTTGACGTGGTTGGAGTCAAGCGGCAGAACGTCTGCGCGGTTGATGATGGTCAGCGAGGAAGCCAGCACTTCGATTTCGCCAGTCGCCATATCGCGGTTGATATTTTTTTCGTCACGCGCACGTACGGTGCCCGTGACCTGAATGCAGAACTCATTACGCAGTTCAGAGGCCAGCTTTAATGCGTCCGCACGATCCGGATCGAAAAATACCTGCACGATACCTTCGCGGTCGCGCATATCGATAAAGATCAAGCTACCAAGATCACGACGACGGTTGACCCAACCACACAGAGTCACCTGCTGCCCCACGTGGGACAAACGGAGCTGTCCACAATATTCTGTACGCATGAGATATCCCTTAACTTAGCTGCTGGCGGATGTCCCCTGCTGTGCAGGTGACCTGAGTCGCAGCGTTAGCTGTATGTCACAACTGAATGAAAAAAGGCGGCTATTATACTGGAAATTCTGCCGCACCGTAAGAGCCTGGCCCGCGCTGGAACGCCTCGTTACCACTTTATGTCGGGCCTGAAATCAGACTCTACGCCAGTTTGCTATAAAGGTGTTGCCCGAACTCATAAAAATTAACAAAATTTGTCGTTCCACCATCGGCTAATCGCATTAAGGTGAGAGGCACGATTTTGTTTTATCTGGAGTGATCATGCTTGAACTTAATGCCAAAACCACAGCGCTAGTGGTGATTGATTTACAGGAAGGCATCTTGCCTTTTGCCGGTGGTCCGCATACTGCCGAAGACGTGGTGAATCGCGCAGGAAAACTGGCGGCGAAATTTCGCGCGAGCGGTCAGCCCGTGTTTCTGGTGCGTGTTGGCTGGTCTGCCGATTATGCTGAAGCATTAAAACAGCCGGTCGATGCGCCCTCACCGGCCAAAGTATTGCCCGAAAATTGGTGGCAACATCCTGCTGCATTAGGTGCAACCGACAGCGATATCGAAATCATCAAACGTCAATGGGGTGCGTTTTACGGTACGGATCTGGAGTTGCAATTACGCCGCCGATGTATCGATACAATAGTGTTATGTGGGATTTCGACCAATATCGGCGTTGAGTCCACCGCCCGCAATGCCTGGGAACTCGGTTTTAATCTGGTGATTGCCGAAGATGCCTGTAGCGCCGCCAGTGCCGAGCAGCACCATAACAGCATCAACCATATCTATCCACGCATCGCCCGTGTGCGCAGCGTGGAAGAGATCCTCAACGCGTTATGATTTATATCGGTCTGCCACAATGGTCGCATCCTAAATGGGTGCGGTTGGGGATAACCAGCCTGGAAGAGTATGCCCGCTACTTTAATTGCGTGGAGGGCAACACCACGCTATACGCCCTGCCGAAACCCGAGGTTGTCCTGCGCTGGCGGGAGCAGACCACAGATGACTTCCGCTTCTGTTTTAAGTTTCCGGCGACCATTTCGCATCAGGCAGCGTTGCGTCATTGCGATGATTTAACCAGTGAATTTTTGACCCGTATGTCACCGCTGGCTCCGCGCATTGGGCAATACTGGCTGCAACTGCCTGCCACCTTCGGCCCACAGGATTTGCCTGCGCTTTGGCATTTTCTCGATACTCTTCCCGACGAGTTTCCCTATGGCGTGGAAGTGCGTCATCCGTTGTTTTTCGCCAAAGGGGAAGCGGAACAAGCCCTTAATCGCGGTTTGCATCAGCGCGCCGTTAATCGGGTGATTTTAGATAGCCGCCCGGTTCATGCTGCACCTCCGCATAATGAAGCCATACGCGACGCTCAACGGAAGAAACCGAAGGTTCCGGTACATGCCGTACTAACGGCGACAAATCCGCTGATCCGTTTTATCGGCAGCGATGATATGGCGCAAAACAGGGAATTATTTCAGGTCTGGTTACAGAAATTAGCGCAGTGGCAGCAGAGCACCACGCCTTATCTTTTTCTGCACACGCCAGATATTGCTCAGGCCCCGGAACTGGTACATACACTGTGGGAAGACTTACGTAAAATGCTTCCAGAGATCGGAGCAGTCCCGGCTATTCCACAGCAATCTTCTCTTTTCTGAATTTGCCACCTATCATAGACAAGTGCCATCGGCCATTTTAAAGGGAGTTTGTATGGTAAGCGCGCTGTATGCCGTTTTAGGTGCGTTGTTATTAATGAAGTTCTCTTTTGATGTTGTTCGCCTGCGAATGCAGTATCGCGTTGCCTATGGCGACGGCGGTTTTAGCGAACTACAAAGCGCTATTCGTATTCATGGCAATGCGGTGGAATATATTCCCATCGCGATTGTATTGATGCTATTTATGGAAATGAATGGTGCTGAAACCTGGATGGTGCATATTTGCGGCCTCGTTTTGCTCGCTGGTCGTCTGATGCATTATTACGGTTTCCATCACCGTCTGTTTCGCTGGCGACGTTCTGGTATGAGCGCCACCTGGTGTGCGCTATTGCTGATGGTGCTGGCGAATCTTTGGTATATGCCCTGGGAGTTGGTTTTCTCCCTACGTTAGCGCACAATATGCCACTTTCTTTTTCCCGGATTTTTACGTTATGTCTCACCGCGACACGCTATTTTCTGCCCCTATCGCCAGACTGGGCGACTGGACCTTTGATGAACGGGTAGCTGAAGTCTTCCCGGATATGATCCAACGTTCCGTTCCAGGCTACTCCAATATTATTTCAATGATTGGTATGTTAGCTGAACGCTTCGTTCAACCGGGTACGCAGATTTACGATCTGGGCTGTTCTTTGGGCGCGGCGACGCTCTCAGTGCGTCGCAACATTCATCATGATAATTGTAAAATTATCGCCATCGACAATTCCCCGGCAATGATTGAACGCTGCCGCCGTCATATCGACGCCTATAAAGCGCCTACGCCTGTTGATGTTATTGAAGGTGATATTCGTGATATTGCCATTGAAAACGCGTCGATGGTGGTACTGAATTTTACCCTGCAATTCCTGGAACCTTCCGAGCGCCAGGCGTTACTGGATAAAATTTATCAAGGGCTAAACCCGGGCGGCGCGCTGGTGCTTTCGGAAAAATTTAGTTTCGAAGATGCCAAAGTTGGTGAACTGCTGTTCAACATGCACCACGATTTTAAACGTGCCAACGGCTACAGCGAGCTGGAAATCAGCCAGAAGCGCAGCATGTTAGAAAACGTCATGCTGACCGATTCCGTGGAAACCCACAAGGCACGCCTGCATAAAGCCGGTTTTGAGCATAGCGAGCTGTGGTTCCAGTGCTTTAATTTTGGTTCACTGGTGGCATTAAAAGCAGAGGACGCTGCATGATCGACTTTGGTAACTTTTATTCTCTGATTGCCAAAAATCATCTTTCACACTGGCTGGAAACCCTGCCCGCGCAGATTGCCAGCTGGCAGCGCGAACAGCAGCACGGTCTGTTTAAACAGTGGTCCAACGCGGTGGAATTTCTGCCTGAAATTAAACCGTATCGTCTTGATTTACTGCATAGCGTGACGGCGGAAAGCGAAGAGCCACTGAGCGCCGGGCAGATTAAGCGCATTGAGACTCTGATGCGCAACCTGATGCCGTGGCGCAAAGGGCCGTTCTCACTGTATGGCGTCAACATCGATACCGAATGGCGTTCCGACTGGAAATGGGATCGTGTTCTGCCACATCTTTCTGATTTAACCGGGCGCACCATTCTTGATGTCGGCTGCGGCAGCGGCTATCACATGTGGCGCATGATTGGCGCAGGCGCACACCTTGCGGTGGGTATCGACCCTACGCAACTATTCCTCTGCCAGTTTGAAGCAGTGCGTAAACTGTTGGGTAACGACCAACGGGCGCATCTGCTGCCGTTAGGGATTGAACAACTTCCGGCACTGAAAGCCTTTGATACCGTCTTTTCGATGGGCGTGCTTTATCATCGTCGTTCACCGCTGGAGCATCTCTGGCAGTTGAAAGATCAACTGGTGAATGAGGGCGAACTGGTGCTTGAAACGCTGGTTATTGATGGCGACGAAAACACGGTGCTGGTACCAGGCGATCGTTACGCACAAATGCGTAATGTTTATTTCATCCCGTCGGCCCTGGCACTGAAAAACTGGCTGAAGAAGTGTGGTTTTGTTGATATTCGCATTGCGGATGTGAGTGTCACCACTACAGAAGAGCAGCGACGCACTGAATGGATGGTCACCGAGTCTCTGGCCGATTTTCTCGACCCGCATGATCCGGGTAAGACGGTAGAAGGTTATCCTGCGCCTAAACGCGCGGTGCTAATTGCGCGTAAGCCGTAAAGGTCTGGTAATACTGCCGGATGCGGCGTGAACGCCTTATCCGGCCTACAAAACCTTGCTAATTCAATATATTGCAGGGACTATGTAGGCCTGATAAGCATAGTGCATCAGGCAGTTTTGCGTTTGCATAACCTCAGCGCCCGTTTCCGGGCGCTTTTCACGTCTTATGCCTGAATAGCTGGCTGATCAAACGCCGTTAACTTCGGCGCATTACCCGTATATTTTTCGATATACACCAGCGCAGAGTTACCGGCACAGGCATTCGCCAGCTGCGAGCTGGGGATATCCGCCGTTAACACGTTCGCACTGCCGTTTTTACACAAGCCATTTTCCAGATCCGGCCATGCACCTTCATGCACGCATACAACGCCTTTTTTGATCCCGTCAGTCACCACAGCGCCTGTCAGGATCTGACCACGTTTATTCCAGACACGGACCAGATCGCCATTTGCAATACCAAACCGAGCTGCATCTTCGGTGTGAATTGTGATCGGCTCACGATCGGCAACCGCATATTTTTTACGCAGCTCCGCATAGTTAAGCTGACTGTGTAGACGATGTGCCGGATGCGCGGTCAGAAGCTGCAACTGCTTCTCGTCGGCGGTACCTTTCCATTCATCAGGAGCCAGCCAGGTCGGGTGTGCCGGGCAATCCTTATAGCCAAATTTTTCCAGTGTTTTTGAGTAGATTTCAATTTTGCCACTTGGTGTACCCAGCGCGTTTTTCACCGGATCGGCGCGGAAATCGCCATAGCGAACATATTGCTCGTTCTTCTCGCTGCGGCGCATTTCAAGCAGTTTATTTTGCTGCCAGAAGGCATTAAACATTGGCATAGTCACGCGTTGCGCACGCGCACCTTTCTGGGCGGCATCATAGAAAAATTTCAGCCACGCCATTTCATCTTTACCTTCGGTATAGATCTCTTTTCCGCCAGGTTTCAGTAATTCCGCAAGATCGGCAAACACGTCAAAATCGTTACGCGCTTCAAATTGCGGAGCGACAGCTTGCTTCATCGGCACAATATGCTGGTTGCTATAATCACCGGTCATCGTCAGGTCATTGCGCTCAAACGATGTGGTGATCGGTAATACGATATCTGCGTGTTTGGCTGCTGCGGTCCAGTAGCATTCAGAAACGACGATCATCTCCGGTTTCTGCCAGGCTTTAATCAGACGATTAGTATCCTGGTGATGGGTAAAGTTACCGCCACCCGCCCACCAGATCATTTTGATATTCGGATACGTTTGTTCTTTACCGTTATGCTGATATTTGCCGCCAGGATTTTCCAGCGCATCGACAATACGGGCGACCGGAATCGCGGTCATTCCGCCATCATCAGCTTCCTCACTTGCCTGTCCGGCAATCGCCGCAGACATTTCTGGCAGCACGCCGCCAACTCGCGTCGGGTTGCCACCGTTGGAGTAATGATAAGAGAAACCAAAACCGCCGCCCGGTGTACCAATTTGCCCTAACATCGCCGCCAGCGTCACCAGCATCCAGTGTTTCTGTTCGCCGTATTGCTGGCGTTGGATCCCCCAACCAGCCATCAGCATCGTGCGATTCGCCGCCATCAGTTCAGCGAGTTTGACAATCTGCGCTTCCGGTACACCAGTAATTTCTGCCGCCCAGGCCGCACTCTTCGGCGTATTATCGTTCTTGCCGGTCAGATACTCTTCAAACTGCGGATACCCGGTAGTGTATTTCTCAAGGAAGGCTTTATCGTGTTTGCCTTGAGTCATCAGGGTATGCGCGATGCCTAACATCATCGCCACGTCGGTCCCCATATTCGGCGCGATCCAGGTCGCGTTATCGCCAAAGAACTCGATTGTTTCGGAACGGATAGGGTCGATGGCAATCACCGGTTTGCCCGATTTTTTCAGCTGATGGAAGTATTCCAGCCCTTGTTCATCGGTACTGCTCCAGGCAATTTTTAAGGTATTCAGCGGGTTCATGCCCCACAACACCACCACCTGACTGTTTTCCAGAATCAGCGGCCAGGAAGTCTGCTGTTCATAGACCTCCACAGAACCGACAACGTGCGGCATGATCACCTGCGCAGCCCCGGTAGAGTAATCGCCACTATGCCCGGAATATCCCCCCGCCAGATTCATATAACGTTGCATCAGCGTTTGCGCTTTATGCAGCACCCCTGATGAACGCCAGCCGTAAGACCCTGCAAAAATGGCCGAAGGGCCGTTGGCCTTGCGGATGCGATCGTGTTGCTCATGAATCAGTTTTAATGCCTGTTCCCAGCTCACCTGAACGTAACTGTCTTCGCCACGACCTTTTGCCGGTTGCAGTGGATTGTCGAGATAACTTTTTCTCACCATCGGATGCTGAATACGCGCCGTAGTGTGTACCTGATCCGCCGCCGTAGACTGTAACGAGTTCGGGATAGTCTTCGCCAGCGCGCCTGTCGAAGAAACAATCTTACCGTCCTTCACTTCTACGTTCATCGCTCCCCAACGACCCGCGGTGAGGATTTTTCCGCCCTTCTCTTCTGCCCATGCGGGTAACGGCGTAGCCGATGTCACCACCAGCGCCCCGGCAGCAATACCGCTATGTTTAATAAACTCACGTCTTGTTAATGTCATAACTTCCTCCCTGATCTACGAGGATCACTGTTTTTCGGTAATATCTTTGGCGTTGTACTGGAAGTACCGCGTCAAAATGTCCAGTTCGTTTTCGCTCATGCTGGTTCGCGCCCCCATTCCTTTGGCAATAGAGGGCCAGGCATTGACGGTGTAATGGTCAGCGGCAATAGGCGCATGGCAGCCAGCACAATAGGTGTCATCGAGTTTTTCAGCGTATTGCCATAACGGTTTACGATCCGCTAATACGGGATCGATTAGCGCCCCTTGTAATGACGCCTGACGCCATTGATTACCGTATTCGTCAGCCTGCCATTCCCCGTTTACCGTTAGCGCCTTGATACCTTCATCAGTTAATGTGGCTAGCGCCAGACGTTGACCTGCCGCCAGGTAGAGCGTGTTTTCACTGCCCTGCATTTGATAACCCTGCAACAGAACGATCGGCTGTTTGCCACTGGCATCAACGACGGTGAGATCGGTACCAGGATTCACAGTGGCCAGTTCGCCTATGTGGGAAGGTTTGAAAGGATAAATATGTGCGCCATTGGTCACAGAAGTGGCAGCCTGACTTTCCAGTTCATGCGCCGCGTTGTCATCCATTTTTATTTCTGGCGGGAAATGGGCAATTCCTTTATGACAATCAATACACGTTTCACCCTCCTTTTGCGCTTTGGTATGCATTTTCTGCGCAGATTCACTTTGCGAGGCAATATCCATCGCATCAAAAGAATGGCAACTACGGCACGTTGCAGAATCCGATGCTTTTAATTCTTTCCATACTGTTTCGGCCATTTCCTGACGATGCGCTTCGAACTTATCGTCACTGTCTATTTTGCCGCTAACAAATTCATGATAAATATCTTTAGATGCTTTTAATTTGGCAAATAAATAATCCATCCCTGACTTTGGAATATGGCAATCGGCACATTCCGCACGTATACCTTTCTGGTTCGCAAAGTGGACAGTTCCCTGATATTCCTCAAAAGGTTTACTCATCGAGTGGCAGGAAAGACAAAATGCTGTATCCGACGTTTTATGTAAGGCTTTTTGCGCAAGCAATAACCCGCCGCCACCAACCACAACCGCTATCAGCAGAAAAAATAACCCAATGCGTTTTTTCCCTCGCATAGATTCCTCTAATTAAATTCCAGGACACCGAAATCATTGTATAAATAAATACACAACGAATTGACTACTTGCTTAATTCGGCACAACACTGCCTGAAATAATCGATAAAGAATATGATTTATTACAATGTAATCATTAATTGCGAAAGAATAACCCAGCCGTTATTTATAATATATATTTGTCAGTTTTAGTAATTTAAATAACATAATTAATGTGAATATATAAAACATTTTAAGCACAACGCTATGCACACTGTCACCCGTTCTACACATCACAGCAATCGTTCGTTTTTTATACTGCCAGGGAATAAAAAAAGGCCCCTGTTGAAATTGCAGGGGCCTGGTACGAGCAAGCATCATATTGGGCGACATGATGCAACGGTAAAAATCATTTGGCCTGATGGCGTTCAATGATTCCTTTCATTTCAGCAACCGCCGCCCCGTCTACGACATAACGCGAATACTCGTCCGCGTGTGCATCTGATGACATGGACAATCCTTGATTACGATAACGCATCGGTGAGGCTTGCCACGCTCCCGCGGAGCTATGGACTTCCAGCACTCCGGCATCGAGGAAGTGGTGCAGGTTTTCTGCACGAACTCCTGCTCCGGCCATGATGATTGGAGTATCACCATAGGCAATAAGTTCCATAATTTTTGATAAACCTTGCAGAGCGTCTGATTTTTGCCCGGAAGTCAGTACCCGGGCAATGCCCAATTCCGCAAGATTATTCATTGTATTTAATGGGTTAGCACACATATCGAAGGCACGATGAAAAGTAACGGCCAACGGACCGGCAGCAGACATTATTTTTTCCATTCGTAGCATATCGACATTACCGTCAACATCGAGAACGCCCGTCACCAGTCCCGGAAAGCCTAATTCGCGGACAGTACGAACATCCTCAAGAATGGCGGCAAACTCGCCGTCGCTGTAGCAAAAATCACCACCGCGCGGGCGGATGATCGGATGTACGGGAATCGTTATCTGCTGGCGCACGGATTTAAGCACGCCCAGCGACGGCGTTAAGCCCCCTTCTTTCGGTGCCGCACACAATTCAATTCTGTCAGCGCCATTTTGCTGCGCCGTTAGTGCGCACTCCATGCTGTAACAGCAAATTTCCAGTAATGCCATTTTTGCTCCTTAATTATGCCGACTGCTCGCTGGCGACGATCTCTTCAATGGACCACGGATGAAACTTAATGGTTGTTCTGCCATCGGTGACCGCCAGCGTCGGATTCGGTAATCGCTCATGCTCACCTTTTGGCGAACTGGTTTTAACTGAGATCCCCGGCAGGCTGAGTCCTTCATCAGAAAGCAACGCCAGCGCACGGGCATTCAGCGTTTCTGGCTCGCCCGGCAGAACGATTTCAATATGTTCCCAACCTTCGTGCGGGTAACGTTTTTCCCCGGGCCACGGTAGCTCAACAATGGAAAACTGCCAGTGAGCAACCTGTACCGGCTCATGCAATTTAAACAGACAAATCGGCCTGCCATTGATCATATTTTCTGACAGGAGTTCACCGCACTGTTCAAACCCGCGACGCCAGCGTTCAGCGGTGGCGTTTTGATGGCAACGCAAAGAAATGTGATCGGCAGTCAGCGGAGTGATATCCAATCCCAGACGGCGGGAAAGTTCATCTAATGCGTGGGTAAATCGCGGTAAATCCGATGCAATATCCTGCAGCTCGTCGATAGATTGCCAGTTCGCCATAATCACTCTTCGTCTTTTAGTAAAAGCGTTAATTTACCCTGTTGCCCTGCGCCAACCAACCGCTGATTTCACGCCGCTTCTGATGCAATAGTGAAAACGGCAATACGCCGCGCGCACGTTGCTGACGAAAACAGCCATTTGCAGTATACTCCCGCCCTAATTTCTTTAACTGGTGCGGGCAATTTTTGCTCGCTTCATCAATGTAAGGTATTCCGGTGAATATTCAGGCTCTTCTCTCAGAAAAAGTCCGTCAGGCCATGATTGCGGCAGGCGCGCCTGCGGATTGCGAACCGCAGGTTCGTCAGTCAGCAAAAGTTCAGTTCGGCGACTATCAGGCTAACGGCATGATGGCAGTTGCTAAAAAACTGGGTATGGCACCGCGACAATTAGCAGAGCAGGTGCTGACTCATCTGGATCTTAACGGTATCGCCAGCAAAGTTGAGATCGCCGGTCCAGGCTTTATCAACATTTTCCTTGATCCGGCATTCCTGGCTGAACATGTTCAGCAGGCGCTGGCGTCAGATCGTCTCGGTGTTGCTACGCCAGAAAAACAGACCATTGTGGTTGACTACTCCGCACCGAACGTGGCGAAAGAGATGCACGTCGGTCACCTGCGCTCTACCATTATTGGTGACGCGGCAGTGCGTACTCTGGAGTTCCTCGGTCACAAAGTGATTCGCGCAAACCACGTCGGCGACTGGGGTACTCAGTTCGGTATGCTGATTGCGTGGCTGGAAAAACAGCAGCAGGAAAACGCCGGTGAAATGGAACTGGCTGACCTTGAAGGTTTCTACCGCGATGCGAAAAAGCATTATGATGAAGATGAAGAGTTCGCTGAGCGCGCACGTAACTACGTGGTAAAACTGCAAAGCGGTGACGAATACTTCCGCGAGATGTGGCGCAAACTGGTCGACATCACCATGACGCAGAACCAGATCACCTACGATCGTCTCAACGTGACGCTGACCCGCGATGACGTGATGGGCGAAAGCCTCTACAACCCGATGCTGCCGGGTATCGTAGCGGACCTGAAAGCCAAAGGTCTGGCAGTAGAAAGCGAAGGCGCAACCGTCGTATTCCTTGATGAGTTCAAAAACAAGGAAGGCGAACCGATGGGCGTGATCATTCAGAAGAAAGATGGCGGCTATCTATACACCACTACTGATATCGCCTGTGCGAAATATCGTTATGAAACACTGCATGCCGATCGCGTGCTGTATTACATCGACTCCCGTCAGCATCAACACCTGATGCAGGCATGGGCGATCGTCCGCAAAGCAGGCTATGTGCCGGAATCCGTACCGCTGGAACACCACATGTTCGGCATGATGCTGGGCAAAGACGGCAAACCGTTCAAAACCCGCGCGGGCGGTACGGTGAAACTGGCCGATCTGCTGGATGAAGCACTGGAGCGTGCACGTCGTCTGGTGGCAGAAAAGAACCCGGATATGCCAGCTGACGAGCTGGAAAAACTGGCCAATGCGGTGGGTATCGGCGCGGTGAAATACGCGGATCTCTCCAAAAACCGTACTACCGACTACATCTTCGACTGGGACAACATGCTGGCGTTTGAGGGTAATACCGCGCCATACATGCAGTATGCTTACACGCGTGTTTTGTCTGTGTTCCGTAAAGCAGAAATTAACGAAGAGCAACTGGCTTCAGCTTCGGTAATCATCCGTGAAGATCGTGAAGCGCAACTGGCTGCTCGTCTGCTGCAGTTTGAAGAAACCCTCACTGTGGTTGCCCGTGAAGGTACGCCGCATGTGATGTGTGCTTACCTGTACGATCTGGCCGGTCTGTTCTCTGGCTTCTACGAGCACTGCCCGATCCTCAGCGCAGAAAACGAAGAAGTGCGTAACAGCCGTCTGAAACTGGCACAACTGACGGCGAAGACGCTGAAGCTGGGTCTGGATACGCTGGGTATTGAGACTGTAGAGCGTATGTAATCGCGTTATGTGTCAAAGGCCGATGTCGCAGTTACGGACATCGGCTTTTTTATCACCGCCGATAATTCACAATCACTTCATTACGTTGTACTTTCAGCGGCGGAATTAACCGCCCACCGCCAGGCACTTCCCAGATAAATCGCAATGGTTCTGCTGCCGCTATACCGGAAAAGGCCACGGTGGTTCCGCTCTGCCCCTCTAATTCGACACAACGAGATTGTGAGCATAAACGTACCCGCAGTCCTGCGGGGGTCGGACCGATAAGCTGATAACGCCACGCCACCAGCGTCACCAATCCTGAAACAGGTTGTCGCGAAGAAAGAGGCGCAGAAGACATCGACTCACCGCGATGATTTAGCGTAATTCCGACACTACTTGCCTGCCACATCCCCTCCCCGGCGGCTTGCGCAATCACCGGAAACAACAGCATAGCCAATAAAGTTCTCATCATTTACCGCCAATTGTCGCCGTCATGCGGATATGTCGGTTATCAGATAGTTCCAGATTCGACAGCACCACTAACTGCGGCAAGCTGCGGCGCAGGAAGCGAGACAATAGTGGTCGCAGCGCGTGGTTCACCAACAATACAGGCGGCGCACCCAACATCTCCTGACGGGATAGTGCTTCCTGGGTTTGCACCAGTAGACGATCCGCCAGCCCTGGTTCCAGTCCGCCCCCGCCCTGCAACGCCTGTAGTAACAAACGTTCCAGCGGCGTGTCGAGGCCAATAACATGGACTTCATCTTTGCCGGGAAACCACTGCTGGGTTATCGCCCGTCCCAACGCCACGCGCACGACGGCGGTTAACTCATGTGGATCGCTTTGGATAGGCGCATGCTCCGCCAGCGCTTCGAGAATGGTACGCATGTCGCGAATCGGCACTTTTTCATCGAGCAGATTTTGCAGCACTTTATGTAGCGTGGTGAGCGTGACGACGCCAGGAACGAGATCTTCCGTCAGCTTTGGCATCTCCTGGGCGACGCGATCCAGCAATTGTTGCGCCTCCTGGCGACCAAACAACTCTGCGGCGTGCTGGCTAATGAGATGGTTAAGATGCGTTGCCACCACTGTGCTGGCCTCAACCACGGTGTACCCCTGAATCTGCGCCTGTTCTTTTAGCGCACTTTCGATCCAGATAGCGTTCAGACCAAAAGCCGGATCGACGGTCGCTTCACCAGGTAACGTCCCGGCAGCGGTACCCGGGTTAATTGCCAGCCAGCGCCCCGGATAAGCATCGCCACTGCCAATCTCTACGCCTTTCATCAAAATACGATAACGTGCCGGTTGCAGATCCATATTGTCGCGAATGTGCACCACCGGCGGCAGGAAGCCCATTTCCTGAGCAAATTTTTTACGAATACTACGAATACGGCCCAGCAACTCGCCATCTTGTTGGAAATCAACCATCGGGATCAGTCGATAGCCCACTTCCATTCCCAGAGAATCTTCCAGTTGCACATCATTCCACGTTGCTTCGACTACAGCATTATTCTCTGCCATTTTTACCGGTTTTGGTTCGGCAGGCGCTTTTTGATCGCGTCCGCGGATCCACCAGGCCAGCCCGAGCAATCCCGCCGTGAACAGCAAAAATACCAGGTTCGGCATTCCAGGCACCAGCCCGAGTAAACCGAGCACGGCGGCGCTTAACAACATAACGCTTGGATTACTGAAAAGCTGATTCACCATCTGCTCGCCAACATCCTGATCGGTGCTGACACGCGTAACGATGACCCCCGCGGCGGTAGAAATCACCAGTGCCGGGATTTGTGCCACCAGACCGTCGCCAATGGTCAATAGCGTATAACTTTCCGCCGCGTGTCCCATGCTCATGCCATGTTGCAGCACACCGACCAGCAATCCGCCGACAACGTTAATGACCATGATGAGGATCCCGGCGATGGCATCGCCGCGAACAAACTTACTTGCCCCGTCCATTGAGCCGTAAAAATCGGCTTCCTGAGTCACTTCGGAGCGGCGTTTTTTCGCCTCATCTTCACCAATCAATCCGGCGTTCAGGTCGGCGTCAATCGCCATCTGCTTACCCGGCATACCATCTAGAACAAAGCGCGCGCCTACTTCCGCGATACGCCCAGCACCTTTGGTAATGACCATAAAGTTGATGATCACGAGAATGACGAACACCACGATACCGATAGCGAAATTGCCACCAACGAGGAAGTGACCGAACGCTTCGACCACCTTCCCAGCCGCCGCCGCGCCGGTATGCCCTTCCATCAAAATAATACGGGTTGAAGCTACGTTAAGAGCCAGACGCAACAGCGTGGTGAACAGTAAGATTGTCGGAAACGCGGCAAACTCGAGCGTACGCTGGGTAAACATCGCCACCAGCAACACCATAATCGACAACGCGATATTAAAGGTAAACAGCAGGTCGAGAATGAATGCAGGCAATGGCAGCACCATCATCGACAAAATCAGCAAGATCAAAATCGGTCCGGCAAGGATCTGCCATTGTGTCGATTTCAGATTTGCAGGCAGGCGCAGCATCGCGGCCAGATTACTCATGGGTCGGTTTCTCGTTAATAAAATCCAGGGCTTCCGGCACCGGAAGATGAGTTGGTTGTACAGGGCGCTGTCCACCAGCCAGACGCCAACGTTTCAGTTGCCAGACCCAGGCCAGCACTTCCGCCACGGCGGCATAGAGTTGACCAGGTATTTGTTGACCGATTTCAGCATGTCGATACAGCGCACGCGCCAGCGGAGGCGCTTCGAGGGTCGGGACGTTATTTTCAGCGGCTATTTCACGAATGCGTAATGCCACCAGCCCCGCGCCCTTGGCAACGACTTTTGGCGCACTCATTTTGTTTTCGTCGTACTGCAAAGCCACTGAGTAGTGAGTTGGGTTATTGACGATAACGTCCGCTTTCGGCACATCGGCCATCATCCGCCGCCGCGCCGCTGCTCGCTGCATCTGACGGATTCGCCCTTTGACATGAGGGTCGCCTTCACTTTGTTTGAACTCATCACGAATATCCTGCCGTGACATACGCAGCTTTTTCAGGTGGCTGAAGATTTGGAAAAAGACGTCAAATCCCACCATCGGAATAACGCCAAGCACCACCAACAACGCGCATAGCCCAACCAGATCCATGGCGTTTCCCATGGCGGTAATCGGAGACTCGGCCATTAAGCGCATCATCTGTGGCCAGTGGTGCCAGAGATAAAACCCCGTCACACTGCCGACCAGGATGGATTTCAGTATCGCTTTCAGCAACTCCGCGCCAGTCTGTGCCGAGAACATCCGTTTAATGCCCGGTAGCGGGTTGAGTTTGGAAAACTTCGGCTGCAAGGATTTGCCGCTAAATACCAGCCCACCCAGCATCACCGGAGAAATGAGCGCCACCAGCACCACGCCGCTAATCAGCGGCAGCAGCGCCAGCATGGCTTCTCTGATCAGCAAAATAATCTGCCCGAGGATCAGGTTCGGGTCATTGATAATACTGTGATCAAAATGCAATCCCGCGGAGAGCATGCCCGACAATCGACGAGCCAGCGACACACCGCCAAACCAGATAACACACACGCCCACTAACAAAATCAGCAGCGACGTTAATTCACGGGAACGCGGGATTTGCCCCTCTTCCCGCGCTTTTTCAAGTCGGTGAGGTGTGGGGGCTTCTGTTTTGTCGTCGCTCTCGTCAGACACGTCGCCAATCCTGGAAAGAGTAATAAGCGTGAATGATGCCAGAGCGCAAAGCGTTCAATGGTTTGAGTAAGGGGTAAAAAAGGCGGGATTTAGGGCTTTTGCCACAGCACATCAGGCATGGTGACATGTTTGTCGGGTACGGCGTAAACACCTTATCCAACCTTGAAGATCGATGTGACGCGGCCGCGTCACATCAGGCAATACAAATCAAAATCCAAGGCTATCCAACAAATCGTCGACCTGGTCCTGACTGGCTACCACACCGGCTTTGCTGGTATCTACCTGTGGTCCATTCAGCAAACTCTGGCTTTCACGTTTCGGACGTGCATCCTGTTCCGGGATATTTTCCAGCAGCACCATTAGCAACTGGCGTTCAATCTCCTGAATGACATCCATCATTCGTTTAATGACCTGCCCGGTGAGGTCCTGAAAATCCTGCGCCATCATGATTTCCAGCAACTGCGCATTGGTAAAACTGGTATGCGTCGGCACATCCGCCAGAAATTGCCGTGTATCGGTCACCAGTTCGCGAGCGTCGGCAAGATCAATGGGATCGGCAAACCAGCCATCCCAGCGTTGGGTTAACGCTTTTGCTGATTTCTCCATGTGATCCTGATGCGGTTGTGAAGCCTCAACACTGTTGAGCGCCCTTTCCGCAGCCTGGGCAGTCATCTGCACAACGTAGTACAAACGATCGCGGGCATCGGGGATGGCTTCCGCCGCTTCTGCAATGGCCTGGTCCAGCCCCAGCTCCCGCAGACTATCGCGCAGCATACGCGTCAGGCTGCCGATGCGCGCAATGATATCGCCAGCAGAATTTTCATCAGCAGGTTTAATTGATGGTTGCATCATAGTCGCATCCTCACATGCCCAGTTTCTCAAAGATTTTGTTGAGTTTTTCCTCCAGCGTCGCGGCGGTAAATGGCTTAACCACGTAGCCACTGGCCCCCGCTTGTGCTGCGGCAATAATGTTTTCTTTCTTCGCTTCTGCAGTCACCATTAACACCGGCAATGCTGATATCGCGCCATCAGCACGAATCGTTTTCAGCAACTCCAGGCCATCCATGTTGGGCATGTTCCAGTCGGAGATAACAAAACCATATCCTCCCGCCTGCAACTTATTGAGAGCATCGGCGCCATCCTCCGCTTCCTCAACATTATTAAATCCAAGCTCTTTCAGCAGGTTACGCACGATGCGTCGCATGGTGGAAAAGTCATCCACAACCAAAAATTTAAGCTCTTTATCCGCCATCTCACACTCCTGATTTAAATACGTATCGCCTGTCCGGCACTGATTTTTGCCAGCATTTGCTGGCTTACCTGGCTAAGATCGACCACTTCGCAGACGCCACCCATATTGATGGCCTCGCGCGGCATGCCGAACACCACGCTGCTTGCTTCATTTTGCGCAAGAGTCCATGCCCCCGCCTGACGCATTGCTAACATTCCCGTCGCGCCGTCGTTGCCCATGCCCGTCAGGATCACCCCAACCGCATTACGCCCCGCCTGTTTGGCCACAGAATGGAACAACACATCTACCGATGGCCGATGGCGATTAACCGCCGGACCATCGTGAATTTTGATTTGATAATTCGCGCCGCTACGCGCCAGTTCCATATGCCGATCGCCCGGGGCGATATAGGCATGCCCCGGCAAGACGCGTTCTCCGTCCTCGGCTTCTTTCACGCCGATTTGGCACAGCTTATTAAGTCTGTCGGCAAAAGAGCGGGTAAAACCGGGCGGCATATGCTGGGTAATTAACAGTGCCGGGCTGGAAAGCGGCAACGGTTGCAATACGTGACGAATCGCCTCAGTACCCCCCGTTGAGGCGCCAATCGCAATCAGCTTTTCTGAACTCAAGAGCGGTCCGGTCTTCAGCGTTGTCGGTGCCGATAACGGTTTATGCGCAGTAAGGCTTGCCCTTGCTGCCGTACGCACCTTTTCGGCAATCATTTCGCTATACGCCAGCATTCCTTCGCGGATCCCCAGTTGCGGTTTGGTGACAAAATCTATCGCCCCCAACTCCAGAGCACGCAGCGTGACTTCGGAACCTTTGCCAGTCAGAGAAGAAACCATCACTACTGGCATCGGTCGCAAACGCATTAATTTTTCGAGGAAATCCAGTCCGTCCATACGCGGCATTTCGACGTCCAGCGTCAGCACATCAGGGTTGAATTTCTTAATCAAATCACGCGCGACCAGAGGATCGGGAGCCGTCGCTACCATTTCCATGTCACTATGACTATTGATGATTTCTGTCATTATCTGGCGCATCAGTGCCGAGTCATCGACCGACAACACCCTGATTTTGCTCATCGTTAATCCTTACTTAGCGCATACACCGTCTGTCCACGCAATGTGAAGCTGCGCTCAAGGTGGCTAAAGTTTTCAGAGTGACCCGCAAACAATAATCCGTCGGGTTTAAGCAGCGGTACAAAGCGGCGCAAAATCTCCTGCTGGGTCGCTTGATCGAAGTAGATCATGACGTTACGACAGAAGATCGCATCGAACGGCCCCGGCGCAGCGTACTGTTTCGCCAGCAAATTCAGCGGGGAAAAATCGATGTAGTTCGCCAGTGCCTGACGCACACGCACCAGCCCTTGGTGCGGCCCCGTACCGCGCATGAAGTAGCGTTGGAGTTGTTGCGGCGTCAGGTTTTTCAGCTCTTCATGGCGATAAATGCCGCTTCTGGCTTTCTCCAGCACTTCGGTGTCGATATCGCTGGCGAACACTTTCCAGCGTCCGGGCGCGGTGCCCAGCGTGTCCGCCAGCGTCATCGCAATGCTGTAGGGTTCTTCACCTGTCGATGCCGCCGCACTCCATACGCGATATTCACCATGGGCGTGGCGGGCGTGCTCCGCGAGCAATGGGAAATGATGCCCCTCGCGGAAAAATGCCGTCAGGTTTGTAGTCAGCGAATTAATAAACGCCTGCCACTCGCCGCTGTGCTGATTAGATTCCAGTAAATTCAGATAATGGCCGAAGTCTGCAAGCCCCAGCGAGCGCAAACGGCGCACCAGGCGGTTGTAAACCATGTCGCGTTTGTGGTCCGCCAGGACTATCCCCGCACGTTGATAGATCAATTGACTTATCCGCCGAAAATGCGTGTCGGAAAGCGCCAGGCGCTCGGTCATCTGTAACAATAAAGACGTTTGCCCGCAGGGCAGAGATGATGTCATAGCGCCTTCTCAGTCACTTCAGGAAACCACTGATTCACCCGTTGTGCCGTTGCCGCCGCTTCTTCTGCCAGTGCGACGTTTTGTTGCATCACCTGATCCATCTGGCTGAAATGACCGAGTGAGTAAATACTCATCAAAATGTTTCCCAGTTTGGATCTTGTTCAGTAATACGCAGTCGCGGCTGTGCGGGTGGTTGTTCAGTGGTTGGACGGGATTGTGGTTTATTCGTTTGCGAGCTTGCAGCCAGACGGAATGTGGAAACTGCTTGTGTTAAACGGCTGGCCTGCTCTTCAAGGGCCGCCGCCGCCGCGGCAGACTCCTGCACCAGCGATGCGTTTTGTTGGGTGACGCGATCCATTTCCGACACTGCCAACGCCACTTGATCGATACCGCGACTCTGTTCATCCGATGCAGAGGCAATCTCGCCCATAATGTCGGTAACACGGGTGACGGCATTGACAATATTCGTCATGGTTTCCCCGGCACTTTCTACCAGCACCGAACCGGTATCAACGCGGGAGGCGGAATCTTCAATCAGCGCTTTGATCTCTTTTGCCGCCTGGGCGCTGCGACTGGCGAGATTACGCACTTCGCCCGCCACCACGGCAAAACCACGCCCCTGTTCCCCTGCTCGGGCGGCTTCAACAGCCGCGTTCAGTGCCAGGATATTGGTCTGGAAAGCAATGCCATCAATAACGCTAATAATGTCAGCAATTTTCTGCGAACTGTCGGCAATTTCGTGCATGGTTTTCACCACACCGTCCACGACTTTGCCACCATGCTGAGCAGTATCGGAGGCACTTTGCGCCAGTTGCGAGGCTTGACGGGCGTTATCGGCGTTCTGTTTCACTGTTGCTGTGAGCTGTTCCATGCTGGCGGCCGTTTCTTCCAGCGCCGATGCCTGCTGTTCAGTACGGGAGGAAAGATCGGTATTCCCCGCAGCAATCTCACGAGTACCAGCATAGATAGCGTCTGAACCTTCTCGCACATGGTTGACCGTGTCAGTCAGAGAGCGTTGCATATGTGAAACGCTCTGTGCCAGGTCGCCCATTTCGCTGCGTCCAGCAATGCTGAGGGTATGCGCCAGATTGCCACCAGCAATTTCCCGGATGTGAGAAATGATCTTCGCTAATGGGTTAAGTAGCATGCGGCGGATGCCGTACCACGCCACCAGCAGAATCAATACCACCACCAGCGCGATAACCGCCAGTTGCCACTGGGCAAATCGGTAATCATCCGCGTTGTCAGTGACGATAGCTTGATACCGTTTTTCACTACTGAGGGCGTACTGGGCAAAGGCTTCGCCCATCGCATTTTGCATTCCCTGGGTTGGCTGAGCGAAATAGGCTCCGGTATTGCCATAATCAAGATAATCAATCAGTTCTGTTAATGCTGTGTGATAGTTTTTATATTTTTCGTCGATATTACGACTGGTAGCGACCATTTCAGGTAACGGTGCCATGATTTTGAATTTTTTATAATGGATTGCAGCCTGGGCCAATGTTTTCCTGGCGCTATCAAGTAATTCAACTTTAGCGTTACTTTGTTGATTGGATGAATCCATCATCATCCGCACCGCTGAACGACTCAGGTTAATGCGCGTTTGCAGCATTAAATCCCAGGTTGAGGTCAGCTCGCTTTGCTGCTCCCGTAATTGATTGGAAACCACAAAACTTTTCTGGCTATGGTGAAGAGAAGAAAAAAACAGACTTCCGGAAATAAGCTGTAACAGTGCGAATACCCCCAGCACCATTACCAACAGCGTGACTACGCGGATACGGTTAATCATAAGGCACCTTCCTGAAAACAAGTTGGTTTCGTTATCGGCAGGAAGGAGGGAAACTTTATTTCTGATGCCAGTCATGGCGATATTAAAATGAAAAACCCAATGCGCAGGGCATCGGGCTCATTTCATTTGAGTACAGCTGGATAAATTATGCGACTTCTGATGCCGTGCTATCCAACAGCGCCATCTCTTCGCTATTCAGCAGTTTTTCGATATTAACCAGAATTAGCATGCGATCGCCCAGCGCACCCAGGCCGGTGAGGTATTCTGTGGAAAGCGTCACAGCAAATTCCGGTGCCGGGCGAATTTGTTCCGTCGTCAACGAAAGAACATCTGAAACGCCATCTACCACAATGCCGACCACCCGCTGCCCAAGATTCAGAACGATAACCACCGTGTTATCGTTGTACTCCACATCCACCTGGCTGAACTTAATACGCAAATCAATAATTGGCACAATCACGCCGCGCAGATTAGTGACGCCTTTGATAAACGCGGGTGTATTGGCAATCCGCGTAACCTGATCGTAGCCACGGATCTCCTGCACTTTCAGAATATCGATGCCGTACTCTTCGTCACCGAGGGTAAATACCAGAAACTCCTGGCCTGACGGTTCGCTGGCCAGCTTTGTTACATTTGTCATACCGGTCATATTTATTCCCTTTTTACTCAATCAGGCGGCGGTATTCGCCATACGTTGTTCGCGGTTTATCGCCTGCAAGGCGGAGACATCAACAATCAGTGCCACGCTGCCGTCGCCAAGAATGGTTGCAGCGGAAATGCCAGGGACTTTGCGATAGTTACTTTCAAGGTTTTTAACCACCACCTGATGTTGACCAATTAACTGATCCACCAGCAAGGCGTAGCGGCGACCGCCACTTTGCAGAATGACAACAATCCCCTCTGTAGCTTCGGTTTTCGCGCCTGTGACGTTGAACACTTTCCACAGTTCGACGATGGGCAGATATTCACCACGCACTTCCAGTACTCGCTCGCCGCCTGCCAGTGGATGGAGATCGGCTTCGCGAGGTTGTAGTGATTCCATGACGGCGTTAAGCGGCAGAATGAAAACTTCGTCAGCAACGCGTACGGACATGCCATCGAGGATCGCCAGCGTTAGCGGCAGTAAAATGCGGATTGTGGTGCCAACGCCCTGCTTCGACTGGATTTCAACGTGGCCCCCCATCTCCTGGATATTACGTTTGACGACATCCATGCCGACGCCGCGCCCGGAGACATCGGTGACCTGCTCCGCCGTGGAAAAACCAGGGGCGAATATCAACATCGCCACTTCGTCGTCAGTCATGTTGTCGCTAACGCTCAGACCTTGCGAGGCGGCTTTTGCCAGAATCCGCTCTCGATTAAGCCCCGCGCCATCGTCGGTCACTTCGATGCAGATGTTGCCACCCTGGTGTTCAGCAGACAGGATTAAATTTCCAACGCTATCTTTGCCCGTAGCAAGTCGTTTTTCTGGCAGTTCAATACCGTGGTCGAGGCTATTGCGTACCAGGTGGGTCAGAGGATCGATAATGCGTTCTATCAGACTCTTGTCGAGTTCGGTGGAACTGCCCACCAGCGTCAGTTCCACCTGTTTGCCAAGTTTACCCGCCAGGTCGCGCACCAGCCGGGGATAGCGGCTAAAGACATATTCCATTGGCATCATGCGAATCGACATCACTGATTCCTGCAAATCGCGGGCGTTACGTTGTAACTGCCCCATGCTGGTAATCAAATCCCCATGATTCACCGGGTCCAGTTCACTGGAGCGCTGGGCCAGCATCGACTGAGTAATCACCAGTTCGCCAACGAGGTTAATCAGCTGATCAACCTTTTCAACCGCCACGCGGATGCTGCTAGATTCGCTGCCGCGCGACGTTTTTTCCCGTTCCACTCGCCCTGCTGGTGCTTGTTCGGCTGCCAGTTTAAGTACCGGTGGCGGGGATATTTTGGGCGCGGACTCTACTTTTTCGAAGGTAATCTGATCGGCCTCAATCACAAAACAGAGCACCGCTTTGATGTCATCTTCGGCGATGTCGCCCGGTAATATTGCCGAAAGAGAATCCGCCCCCTTCACCACATCAGTTAACGTTGTCAGATGCCCCAGCTCTTCTTCCAGTAGATCGACTTCTCCCGCCTTCAGACGCGAAAGTAGAATTCGTCGCGGCGACTCACTGTTACCCTGTTCATCTTGCGGTTCACTTTTGGCAACCACACTTAACCGGGCCATGGCGGGTGTCGATTCGCCTTTCGCTTCTATTGCCAGTTGACGTAAGGCCTGGCAGATATAGTCAAAGCTGGCGGCATCCGGCTCTTGCGACTGTTTATAAGCGTCGAGCTGTTCCTGCATGATGTCCTTCGTTTCCAAAAACAGATTGATAATGTCGGTGTTAAGCAGCATTTCACCGCGTCTGGCTTCGTCGAGCAGGTTTTCCATCAGATGCGTGGTTTCCTGCAATACGCTAAAGCCAAAGGTTCCCGCCCCTCCTTTGATGGAGTGGGCCGCACGAAAGATGGCATTCAATTGTTCGGCATCTGGCGCTTCTGGCTGTAAATTCAGCAGATGTTGCTCCATATCGGCCAACAGTTCGTCCGCTTCATCAAAAAATGTCTGGTAAAAATCGCTTATATCCATGCTCACGCTGTCACCTCGATTCGGCTGATGGCATTGTGGAAACACTGACCTGCGGTGTTACCCCAGGTTTTTCCAGGACGCTTACCGGCTCATTCTGGCTTTCGGCGTTTTCATGCAAAATGGCCTGTTCGGCTTGTTTATTCAGTACCAACAAACTGATTCGACGATTAACGGCATCATCCGGGCCGCGATCGCTTAAGCGCATGGTCGCCGCCATGCCGACAACGCGTAAAATTTTGCCATCAGCCAGACTTCCCACCATTAGCTCACGGCGCGACGCATTGGCGCGTTCAGTGGAAAGCTCCCAGTTGCTGTAACCTTTCTCACCATTGGCGTAAGGGAAATCATCGGTATGACCGGAAAGGCTGATACGGTTAGGAATACCGTTCAGCACCGGCGCAATGGCGCGCAGAATGTCGCGCATATAGGGCTCGACATCAGCACTACCGGTTTTAAACATCGGGCGATTCTGGCTATCAATTATCTGGATACGTAAACCTTCCTGTACCAGATCGATTTTGAGATGTGGACGCATCGCCCGTAGTTTCGGGTCTGATTCAATAAGCTGGTCGAGATCGCCACGCAATTTCCGCAGCCGACTTTGCTCCATGCGTTTTTTAAGTTCTTCAATGTTCGGCTGCTTATTCACTTCCCCCTGGCTTTGGGTGAAATCATCACCGCCGCCGGGAATTGGGCTTTCGCTATTAGAAATTCGATCGCCGCCCGTTACCGCTGTCGCCAGCGGCGTACGGAAGTATTCCGCAATCTGAATCAGCTCTTTTGGGCTGGAGATGGAGATAAGCCACATCACCAGAAAAAAAGCCATCATCGCGGTCATAAAGTCAGCATAAGCAATCTTCCACGAACCATGTGCTGCGCCGTGGGATTTCGCTTTGCGTCGTTTGACGACAATAATCGGATGCGCTTGATTCTTCATGCTTCCTCGGTTGTCGTCTGTTGTTGCGGATTTTTCACCGCGCGCACATGCTCTTCCAGTTCAACAAACGACGGACGTTCAGTGGAATAGAGCGTTTTGCGACCAAATTCAACGGCGATAGGCGGTGCGTAACCGTTCAGATTAGAAAGCAGTGTGACTTTGACGCACTGCATCATTTTGCTGGTTTCGGCGCTTTTCTGGCGCAAAACACTCGCCAACGGGGAAATAAATCCGTAAGCCAATAAGATACCGAGGAAAGTCCCCACCATCGCATGTGCGATGAGCGCCCCCAATTCGGCAGCAGGACGATCGGCTGATCCTAATGCGTGCACCACTCCCATTACGGCCGCAACAATCCCAAACGCAGGAAGAGAGTCTCCGACCAACGCCAGGCTGTTCGCCGGGACTTCCGCCTCGTTTTCGTGCGTTTCTATCTCTTCGTCCATCAGGGCTTCAATTTCGAAGGTATTCATGTGGCCGCTGATAATCAGACGCAGATAATCGACGATAAAATCCAGCATAACGGCATCCGCGAGGATGCGCGGATAACTGGCGAAGATCTCGCTCTCTCGTGGATTTTCAATATCGCGTTCCAGTGAGAACATACCCATTTGCCGCGATTTCGCCATCAGACGGTAAAGCAACGCCAGCAAATCCATATACATTGCTTTGGTATATTTAGAGCGACGAAACAACAATGGCAGCGCCTTAAGCGTACCTTTGATTGCTTTGCCATTATTGCCGACGATAAACGACCCAATGCCTGCACCGGCAATAATCACCAGTTCAGCGGGTTGATAGAGTGCTCCAAGGCTTCCACCGGTCATCAAATAACCGCCGAAAACTGTACCGAGAACAACCAGGTAACCTAATAAGATAAGCACGACATCATCCTTTCACTGTTGACCATGACAGGATGTTCAGTCGGCAGACGTTACCTTACGGCTGGAGAAAAATAAGCAGCGGCAATTAATTACCGCTGCTGGAGTGTTTCGCCACACCGTATGGGTTAAACAGCCTGTATTCTCTGTTCATCCAGCAGTTGAGGGATAATATCGGCAGGGTTCTGAGAAAGTTTACGTCTTTTTACGGCGCGCGATGGCGGTTGACATAAGCTGCAGGCAAAACTGCCGACAGGTTGATGAGCATGAGTGATAAAATTACCGCCGCAGCAGTTGCAGCTGGAAAGTTGCAGTAAATCGCTTTCGACAAATCGCACCAGAGTCCAGGCACGGGTTAGCGCCAGCAGTGGTCCGTTTTCGGCTTGTGGGCACTGTTCAAGGTATAAACGATAGGCTTTGATTACCGCATCGACGCCATTACATAACCCGGTTTTCAGTAAAAACTGCCATGCATTACAGAACATCGACGCATGGACATTTTGTTCCCAGGTCATAAACCAGTCGGTAGAGAACGGCAACATCCCTTTCGGCGGCGGGCTTCCGCGCAGCTCTTTATAGAGCTTGATCAGGCGTCCGCGACTTAATTGTGTTTCACTTTCCAGCATCTGCAAACGAGCGCCCAGGGTTATCAACTCCATGGCGAGTTGAATATCACGGGCTTCCTGAACAATGCTTTTTTCACTCATGATCAGGCCCTTTTCTTACGTTGTGCTTCTTCGGGCTGATTAACATCATTCAATAAACGCGTGGAGAGCATAATGCCGGTATGAATTTGCTGGAGATCGTCAACACGGGAATCCTGCGTCAGTTGGTTAATAGTCTGGTGGCTGTCAAAGCGGAATTGACAAATCAGTTGATTGGTTTCGGCCAGTTTAACCATTTGCGGAAGAGTCAGCGTCGCCAGCGTTGTAGCCATTTCTTCATTAATACCGAGACGAAACATGGCGGACGCTTTGTCCTGAACGATCAGACGCTGTGCAAGAAGTAAATATGACAAGTTAATGTCATAAATATGTTTCAGCAACTCGGAGGTATGCATTATTCCCACCCAGAATAACTAACTTTATTTTTTATGCGGTATCACCGCATCCCGTGATGTCGCCGGGAAATCCCGGTAAAAAGTAAATAAAAATGGAATAGTAGCGATCAACGAAAAAACACACAGACATCATAAGAGGTGAAACACGTCTTACACAGAGTGATGCTTTTTACACTTATCTAAGATTTTTCCTAATTCGACGCAACTGTACTCGTCACCACTCATACATACAACGGAGCGGAGCTGCGATTTTCGACAATGTGTGATACGGATCACACAAAACACTCAATTACTTAACATTGATGTATAAGTCATACTTTTGTTTTGCGTATATTTCATTCTGTTAAAAAGTTTTTCAGCTTATCTGCCAGCAAAAATGATGTGGCGGGATAAAATTGAGATGTTGCGCACTGTTAATATAAATCACCGTGAATAACCATCTCCCGGATATGGGATAAATATCTATGATCTCTGTAAATCATTAAAAAAACAGCCAATTAAATAATAATATGCCATTTAAAAAAAATTAAGGCTGCCAACAATATTAATGTTAACAAGATGTTTTATTAATATTAACCATTTGTTTAGTGAGAGAAATCAATTTCTCCACTTCCTCATCATCACCCGCATGACTACATAGTAACACTACGATATTGATTAATTATCTTTATTAATGATCATGCTAATATTTGCATTTTTGACCAAGTTGTTATTGCATCTATAGCTCATTCAGGGTAAAGCTGTGATCTCACCTGAAGTTCATAGAATAAGGAGCAGGTTATGAGTTACGCCAATATTCTTGTTGCCGTTGCTGTCTCACCGGAAAGCCAGCAACTGTTAGCAAAAGCGGTATCTATCGCCCGTCCCGTTAATGGGCGTATCAGTTTAATCACCCTCGCTTCCGATCCAGAAATGTACAATCAATTAGCCGCGCCGATGCTTGAGGATTTACGCAGTGTGATGCATGAAGAAACACAAAACTTTCTGGACAAATTAATTCAGGATGCTGGATATCCCGTTGAAGAAAAGTTTATAGCTTACGGAGAGTTGAGCGAACATATTCTGGCGGTATGCCGTAAACATAAATTCGATTTGGTGATTTGCGGTAATCATAATCACAGTTTCTTTTCGCGAGCATCCTGCTCTGCGAAAAGTGTGATTGCCTCAAGTGAGGTTGATGTGCTGTTGGTTCCGCTTAAGGGAGATTAAGCGCAATTACGCCAGCTTTGGAAAGGTCGCAACTTTATCGCGCTGCTGGCTTTCCGCGCTGCGCGGAACTATCAGCTTTAGGTCGCTAATAAAGCACTCCTGCCAGTGGTTAATATCGTTTTTCACGATAATTTCCAACATTTCTGCATGACGGGAAATACGTTCTGCCAGCGACATAGTCAATGCCCGATTCAAGGCCGCCGCGACTTCATCACGATCGTATGGGTTAACGATTAACGCTGACGTCAGTTCATTCGCCGCCCCCGCAAATTGTGAAAGTACCAGTACGCCGGGATTGGCAGGATCCTGGGCGGCGACATATTCTTTCGCCACCAGATTCATCCCGTCACGCAGCGGCGTCACTAATCCGACATCGGAATAGCGGAAGATTTTCATCAGTAATTTACGGTCGAAATGCTGGTTCAGATAATAAAGCGGTGTCCAGCCTAATTGCCCATATTTTCCGTTAATTCTCCCGGCTTCATTTTCCAGCTGATGACGAATATCCTGATACGCCTGCACATCACCACGCGAGGTTGGCGCTATCTGGGTATAACGTATTTTGCCATGATGTTGCGGATATTTTTCCAGCAAGGCTTCATAGGCGAGAAAACGCTCAGGCAGACCTTTGGAATAATCCAGTCGTTCGACAGAAAAGATATTTTGTACGCTTTTCAGCTCCGCTTTTAATTGCGCCAGTTTGGGCGGCAGCGGTCCGGCAGCCTGTTTGGCTATTTCATCCGGTTCAATACCAATAGGGTAAACTTCGGTGCGAAATGCCTTGCCCCAGGCCGTATGATTGCGCGAACTACGCGTCGTGACGCGCGTCAGGTTGGAAAGACAATCCAGAAACGCCAGGCGATCGTTTTCTGTCTGAAACCCCAGCAAATCATAATCACAAAGCTGTTCAAGCAACGTGTTATAAGTCGGCAGCGCGTTGAAAATTTCCGGCGTCGGGAAAGGAATATGCAGAAAGAAACCAATGCGATTATTCACGCCACGTTTGCGGAGTTCATGCGCAAATGGCAACAGGTGATAATCGTGGATCCAAATAATGTCATCGTCTTCCAGCAACGGCAGTAATTTATCTGCCAACAATGCATTCACGCGTAAATAGCCTTCCCAGGCGGAACGCTGAAATTGCACCAGATCGAGTCGATAATGAAATGCGGGCCAGAGAACAGCATTGGAGAATTGGTTGTAGTATTCGTCGAGATCCTTTTCACTGAGGTTAAAAGAGGCCCAGGTGATATTTCCTTTTTTCACCTTTTTTAGCGGCTGATCCTCATTCCCTGTTTCGCCACTCCAGCCAAACCACAGTCCACCTGCGGCTTTCAGCGCCCCCAGTATACCGACAGCAAGGCCACCGGCACTGGCGGCGTGCTCGTCTGGTGGTGCAATCCGGTTAGATACTACGACTAAACGGCTCATAGTCATCACTCCTGTTATTGTCTCTTTTTAGTTGTTGTAATGCGTTGGTTATCATTTCAAGCCAGCGCCAGACATCCGGCACGCCCGCCAGCCGCCATGATGCCTGAGTTGCGCCTGTGCCAATTTTCACTGACATTCCGCCCAGCCTGTTAACGACCGAGAAGCCAGATTCATCGGTTAAGTCATCGCCTAAAAAAATAGGCTTGCGGCCAATAAAGGGAACTTCCTGCATAAATGCGGCAATCGCGTCCCCTTTGCTGGTGCCTCTCGGTTTTATTTCAACGACACACTTTCCCTGTTGTAACGCCATTTGCGGCCAAATCTGGGTAATGCGCTGCGCTAATGTCAATAAGGCGTCCTCATGCTGCGGTGCCTGACGATAATGCAGCGCAAACGCCATCCCTTTAGCCTCAATCTCCACACCGGGAAGCCTGGCGATAGCCGTATGCAGTTGAACGCTAATATCCCGGGCAATCGCTTCCGGCAAATGAACAATATGCGTTTTACCATTGATGTCACGGCGCTCCGCCCCATGCACACCCGCTAACGGGAAGCGATAAGGTTTCGCCAGTGCGTCAAGCTCTACCATTGAGCGCCCTGATATCAATGCCAATGCACCATCACTTGCGGTTGCCAGCAGCTGGAGTCCTTGCAGAATATTTTCAGGTACGACGACCTGATCGGGATGCGGTTTGATTTCCGCCAGCGTTCCATCGAGATCAAAAAACCAGGCATAATTCGCGGATAGTTCAGGGGGTTCGGTTAACGGTTCTGTCACCCGGTACTCCTCCTTATCTTTTTATTGTTCGCGCAGAACGCGCTTTACAGACATGTAAGTATAGACAGTGTGACGAGGCTCGCCATTGGCAAAAAGAACAGCCAACCGTTGTGGCGGTTGGCTGTGGAGGATTTTGGAACTAAATAATTATCGTATAAAGCATCAAACAGTGCGTTTCGCTTTTTGCTTATAACGGTCGAAGATCACCGCAGCCAGCAGGATTAAGCCACGAACAACATACTGTGCGAACGGAGAAATATTAAGCAGGTTCATGGCGTTTTCCACGGTGCCTAAAATTAAGATACCCGCCACTACATATGAGATTTTTCCGATGCCGCCTTTCAGAGAAACGCCACCTAAAACGCAGGCAGAGATAACAATCAACTCATAACCAATAGACGTCATTGGCTGGCCGCTGGTCATACGAGAAGCCAGAATTATCCCGGCAATCGCCGATACGAGACCAGAGAGAACGAAGATAATAATTTTGGTACGGACTACCGGTACACCCGCGAGGCGTGCCGCCTCTTCGTTACCGCCAATTGCCAATGTATTACGACCAAACGTGGTTTTGTTCAACAGCAAACCAAAGACGACCAGGCAAGCCACAGTGAGCCAGATTGGCGCAGGCAGGCCGAACCAGTTGGCATAACCGAGTGCAAAGAAGCTTTCATCTTCGATGCCCACCGCTTTACCGTCAGAGATAATATACGCCAGACCACGGACAATCTGCATCGTCGCCAGCGTGGTAATCAGGGCGTTGATTTTCAATTTAGCGATAACAAAGCCATTCACCAGGCCGCACAGAACGCCCAGCAGTAAACCTGCCGCCACGCCAATCCACAAACTTTCGGTCAGGTTAATAACCACCGCAGTGGTTACGCCTGCGCAGGCAATCACCGAGGCGACAGAAAGGTCAAAGTCACCTGAGGCCAGGCAAAACAACATACCGCAAGCCACCATCCCCGACATGGAGATTGCCAGTCCCAGCCCTTTCATATTAATAAAGGTGGCAAAGTTCGGCACGAAGATGGCACAGGTGATAAAAAGCACTGCGAACACCACCAGCATACCGTACTGATCCCAGATACGCCCGAGGCTGAATGACGACTTAGGCGCGCCAGAACCCGATGTAGAAACAGAAGACATCTTATTCTCCTTACTCAGGCAACTGCCTGGCTGACTTTAGGCATAGCAAGGCTTAGTGCCTGACGCTCATCTGCCTGCTCGTGTAGCAATTCACCGGCGATTTCACCTTCCCGCATAACTACGATCCGGTCGGCGACACCAAGGACTTCGGGCAGGTCACTGGAGGCAAACAGTACCGCCACGCCCTGCGCGGCCAGCGCATAAATCACGTTATAAATTTCATGTTTAGCCCCCACATCGATGCCGCGCGTAGGTTCATCAAGCAAAATGACTTTCATCTCTTCGGATAACCAGCGCCCCAAAATGGCTTTTTGCTGATTACCGCCGGAAAGATTCATGATCAATTGCTCTGCACCTGGCGTTTTGATGTTGAGAGAACGAATGTGGTGATCGGCATTATTGGCTTCCCAGCCGTTGTTGATCACGCAACCACCGTGCACATGTTTGCGACGAGCGCTGATGTTGATATTGTCGCGCACCGAATGCACTGGAATAATGCCCTCCGCTTTGCGATCTTCCGGGCAGAGCATCATGCCAGCGGCAATGGCGTGGCCCGGTTTACGGATATCGATCGGCTGTTGGTCGATATAAACCTGCCCAGCGGTAATTTGCGTACCGCCAAACATGCCTTTCATTAATTCGCTGCGCCCTGCCCCCACCAGACCAAACAGGCCGACGATTTCGCCACTGCGAACAGCCAGGCTTATTGGCGTACGCACGCCTGGTGCCTTTACCGCATCCAGACGCAAGCGCTCCTCGCCGTAGTTGCGCGGTTGCCAGCCGTAGATATCGCCGATGTCGCGACCAACCATTGCCTGTACCAGCGAGTCATGATCTACCTGCTGCATGTCGGTAAAGGTTTTGACGTAACGACCATCTTTAAAAACAGTGATGGCATCGCTGAGCGCAAAAATTTCTTCCATACGGTGAGAAACGTATAAGATCACCCGCCCCTCTTTTCGCAGTTCACGAATGACGCGAAACAGATTGTCTATTTCACGCGCGGATAAGGAGCTGGTTGGTTCATCAAAAGCGATAATTTTGGCGTTACGTGCCAAAGCTTTGGCAATTTCAACCATCTGCCATTGCCCAATGGAGAGATATTTCAGCGGCGTATCCGGGTCAATATCCATACCCAGATGTTTGAGCTGTATCCCAGCTTCATAATTCAGCAGTGAACGATTCACGATGCCGCCTTTATGAGGAAGCTGGCCGAGATAGATGTTTTCCGCGACGGTCATTTCCGGCACGAGATGCAGTTCCTGGTAAATAATCGCGACACCCGCATTCAGTGCTGCGGTTGTATCGGAAAAGGACATTTCCTGCCCATTAATCACTACAGAACCCGTGGTTGGCGCATAGTTTCCACTAAGGATTTTTAAAAGTGTTGATTTTCCGGCGCCATTTTCACCCATCAATGCATGAACCTGACCGGCATAACAGTCAAAACTGATATCCGTAAGCGCCTTGACGCCTGGAAAGGTTTTACCAATGCCGCGAAATGAGAGATACGGGGTAGACTGTTGCATAACGTCTCCGTGAATCACTGGTCGTTTTACACCCCCTCTGCATAACGCAGAGGGGAATTTTTCCGGCAGATTACTTACCGCCTAAACCTTTTTTCTCCAGTTCTTCTTTAAAGTTGTCACGCGTGATCAGCACTACGTCGGTAACTTCGGTGAATTTTGGCGGTTCAACGTCTTTTGCTACCCAGTTGTAAAGCATTTCGCTGGATTTATAGCCATGAACGTCCGGGCTTGGCAGCAGTGAACCATAGAAACCCGTAGCCTGTGCCTTTGACAGTTCACTCACCGCATCCACACCGTTAATACCGATACCGATAATATCTGCGGCTTTAAAGCCCTGACCTTCCGTCGCGCGTACGCCACCCAGCACGGTGCTGTCGTTCATACCGACGATCAACCAGTGTTTAACTTCAGGATGCTGAACCAGCATAGAGTTAGCGGCGTCAAACGCCCCTGGAATGTCGTTAGATTTGGTAGGAACTTGATAAATTTGTTTTTCCGGGAATCCGGCGGCTTTCAGCGCATCCATAGAACCGGTGGTACGACGACGGGCGGTATCCAGTTCGTTGGCAGTAATCGCCATTACGGCGCTTTCTTTCACATCCCAGCCACGTTTCTGCATCTCTTTATACAGTTCCTGGCCCTGACGTTCGCCAATTTTCGTCGCCGCCATCATCACCAATGGAACGGTATCAACCGGCTTACCTTTGGCATTAACAAACTGATCATCCACGGCAATAACTTTCATATCGTAGCCACGCGCTTTCGCCACGATGGCTGCACCTAGTTTCGGGTCCGGAGTACAGATAACAAAACCTTTCGCGCCACTGGCTGCCAGGCTATCAATAGCGTTCAGTGTTTTTTCGCCATCAGGTACGGCTATCTTAATAACTTCAAAGCCTAAATCTTTCCCGGCTTTATCGGCAAACTTCCATTCAGTCTGAAACCACGGTTCTTCTGGTTGCTTCACCAGGAAACCGAGTTTCAAATTTTCCGCCATAGCGGATTGTGACATAACGGCAGCCAGACCGATGGCTGCAAGAGCTTTAGTAAATTTGTGCATGGTTATCTCCAGCTTTAGCATCATTTTGTGTAGGGCAAAACCTAAGAACTTTCGTTAATTCAATCGGAAAACAAAGCATTACCTTTGGCGAAAAGATAAGTGACTGTGTTGGCATAGTTTTAGCGAGAAATTAATTCTCCATAGGAGAGCAATATCACACCGCAGAATTACAGTGAGAACGTGCATGAATTTAGCAATAAAAGACATACGGAAGACATCAATTGTATGACAAATGAGAAATGACTTAGCAGATTAGTCCATAAGATTAGCCTGGAAATCCTTGTGGCATCATTTGATAGCTCTGGCGTGTCTTCTTTTTAATCTAATTTGCTCGGGCAAGAAGCTGCTCATTACAGCTGAATGGTGAATGATGTAAGAAGAATAAAAATTCCAGACAAAATTCCTTTCGCTGTTAATTATCACCACCTTCATTAATGAAGGATAAATCCATAATGCGAGCATCATCGCAAAACTGAAAAAATACCTAAAAATATAAGAACAGCATCATGAAATTGATAAATTCATTTAATATCAATAACATCCAAAAATTCACAACATTGAGAGTTATTGCAAATCAATAACTCTAATCAATGAAATGTAAAAAAATATAAACTTGGTGATTTAAGGATTTTCTTATAATGCTTCAGACGTTATGCTTATTTCAGATCATCGTCAGAATTGACTCCAGGATCACATTTCGGACCCGCAGAAAGGAATTATTCTGCAAACAGTAATTACGGTGTTTTGATTTATCTTGCACCTCTCGTCTTCTGGATATAAGGATATTAGGTATGGCAACCACTGGAATGCTTCTCAAACTCAACACTCAAATGAACCGCGAGTTTTATGCATCCAATCTCTACCTCCACCTGAGCAACTGGTGTTCTGAACAAAGTCTGAATGGCACCGCGACTTTTCTTCGCTCCCAGGCACAAAGTAACGTGACTCAAATGATGCGCATGTTTAACTTCATGAAAAGCGTCGGAGCGACGCCCATCGTTAAAGCCATTGATGTACCTGGCGAAAAACTGAACTCTCTGGAAGAACTCTTCCAAAAAACGTTGGAAGAATATGAGCAGCGTTCAAGCACGCTGGCGCAATTAGCAAATGAAGCTAAAGAATTGAATGATGATTCTACTGTCGATTTTCTGCGCGATCTGGAAAAAGAACAGCAGCACGATGGTCTCTTACTGCAAACCATTCTTGATGAAGTGCGCAGTGCGAAACTGGCCGGTATGTGCCCTGTCCAGACCGACCAGCATGTTCTGAATGTCGTGTCGCATCAGATACATTAATAAAATCGGCGCATGAAAAGATGCGCCGAATACACAAAAAGTGGTGAAAACCGCTGCCTCACATCGCTGAGGCGGCGGTTTTTTAATGGGATTCGTTTTGTGGGGTAAACTTTAGCTCAATCAACGCGATGGCTTTTTGAATAGCACGCATAGTGACTGGGTCAGCAGCAGCCGGATGGTGGGTAAAATCAATATTCTTCAGCTGGCTGGACATTTTTTCACGAACCTCAACAGGCGCGATCACATCGAGCACGTCGAGAATTTGTTTGATCACCAACTGGCAAGCAACAACATCAGAAACCAGTTCCTGATCGGCATTCAGCGGCTGGGACATCCTAAACTCCTGATAGCATTTTGAAAGCCGTTATAGTAGCGGCTTCCCTTCCTCAACGATAGTCACATCAGTCCGCATCAGGGTATAAAAAAACCTGCCGGAGCAGGTTTTTTTATTATCTGAACATATTGCCTGGCGGTACGTCTTTGAACGTCTTGCAATAATTATTGAACATGCTTTTCAGGATCTTACGCAGTTTCATCGCGCCACTCCGATTATTTGTTATGCAGGTGTTATTGTTCTTGCTGCTTATAATATGACATCCATCACAAAAATCAATCTTTATGTGATGCAAATCACATAAATACCCCTTTAATGTTACGTAAATGATAACCACAAGATATGTGCGTTCTGCAGAAAGCAAGGAATAGCGCTAATCCGTCGTCTTTTCTGTCCATAACCTGGCTGTGTCCACAAGTACAATACCTGTTTCTTCTCCCTCTTCAGGCTGTGACATGAAACATCTGATAATTGTTTTTTCACTTTTAACAGTAGCGGGCTGTACCGTAACTCGTCAGGCTCACCTGAGCGATGTTGACGCCACGAGTGGCATTGTCCGCCTCGTTTATAATCAGGCTTTTTTACAACACGCCCGCACTGACAACTATCTCGATCAGGGAATCGCGAACCGCGCATGTCAGCAGGTTGGATTTACCCGCGCCTTTGCGTTTGGGCAACCTGTAAGTAACTGTAGTTTGTTTGCAGGATCATTATGTCTGAATACGCAATTTACACTGTCGTATCAGTGCCGATACTTAACCCCCTCGGCTTATCAATAAAGATTTTAATCAGCGAGGGAGGCTTCGCTGGTTAATTACCATCTCAAATAGCGTTAATGCGTTTTATTCACATTCGCATTTTTAATAATTGAATTTAATATTTTACCTTTTGCAAATAATAAAATAACAAATTATAGTGGCGCCACAGCAACAAATATAACCTTTGTGGAGCACTATCATGCTGAAACCAGAAATGATTGAAAAACTTAATGAGCAGATGAACCTGGAACTCTACTCTTCACTGCTTTATCAGCAAATGAGCGCATGGTGCAGCTATCACACCTTCGAAGGTGCTGCCGCGTTTCTGCGTCGCCACGCCCAGGAAGAGATGACGCATATGCAGCGTCTGTTTGATTACCTGACCGATACCGGAAATTTACCGCGAATTAATACCGTTGAATCGCCGTTTGCTGAATATTCTTCACTTGATGAATTATTCCAGGAAACCTATAAACACGAACAATTAATTACGCAAAAAATTAACGAACTCGCTCACGCTGCCATGACTAATCAGGACTACCCAACGTTCAATTTCCTGCAATGGTATGTGTCTGAGCAACACGAAGAAGAGAAGTTGTTCAAATCTATTATTGATAAATTGAGCCTGGCGGGGAAAAGCGGCGAAGGACTTTATTTCATCGATAAAGAACTCTCTACCCTCGACGCACAAAACTAATCTTCTCTGGCGGCAGATTTTCTGCCGCCGTTTCAGATCAGTGACGACAAATCTTACTTTTATCGGTTGAGAACCCTTCTTCGCAGGGAATAAATTTGCCTTTTTCCGCCAGAAAAGCCACCAACTCTCCCGCTGTCATCCCTTCAGCCGAGCAAGTATGAAAACGTGTCTGATCACCAAAACGCGCTTTGATCGCCGCTTCCAGGCTGGCATGCGTATATTGCTCACCTGATTCAATCATCATATTTAACACTTCATGACCGTGAATAGATTCCATCGTTCCTCCTCAAAAAAAGCATAGCGTAACGATCCCTGCGCTTTATGGCTTTGCGCCAGCTCAGTTCTGAATGCATTTATCGTACATTTTTGTTTACACTGTATGTAACGTCGATTTGACGAAGTATAGATAATACCTTAACCTGCGCCGCAGATATCACTCATAAAGATCGTCAGGACAGAAGAAAGCGTGAAAAACAGAACTCTGGGAAGTGTTTTTATCGTGGCGGGAACCACAATTGGCGCAGGTATGCTGGCAATGCCGCTGGCAGCGGCTGGCGTCGGTTTTACCGTCACTCTGACATTGTTAATCGGCTTGTGGGCCTTGATGTGTTACACCGCGCTGTTACTGCTGGAAGTGTATCAGCATGTCCCTGCAGATACCGGCTTAGGCACACTGGCAAAACGCTATCTGGGCCGCTACGGTCAGTGGCTGACCGGCTTCAGTATGATGTTTTTAATGTATGCCCTGACCGCAGCATATATCAGCGGTGCCGGTGAATTGCTTGCCTCCAGCATCAGCGACTGGACTGGTATTTCAATGACCACAACTGCGGGTGTGCTGTTGTTTACTTTTGTTGCCGGTGGTGTGGTTTGTGTTGGGACATCGCTGGTCGATTTGTTTAACCGTTTTCTGTTCAGCGCCAAGATTATTTTCCTGGTGCTAATGCTGGTATTGCTGCTACCACATATTCATAAAATCAATCTGCTAACGCTGCCACTGCAACAGGGTCTGGCATTGTCTGCAATTCCGGTGATTTTTACCTCGTTTGGTTTTCACGGTAGCGTACCGAGCATCGTCAGCTATATGGATGGCAACATTCGTAAATTGCGCTGGGTGTTTATTACCGGTAGCGCGATCCCTCTGGTGGCATATATTTTCTGGCAACTGGCGACACTGGGCAGCATTGATTCAACAACCTTTATGGGACTGCTGGCGAATCATGCTGGATTAAATGGGCTGTTACAGGCATTACGCGAAGTGGTGGCCTCGCCGCATGTCGAGTTGGCGGTGCATTTATTCGCTGATTTAGCCCTCGCCACATCTTTCCTGGGCGTAGCGTTAGGCTTATTTGATTATCTGGCGGATTTGTTTCAGCGTTCCAATACCGTTGGTGGAAGACTGCAAACCGGTGTAATTACCTTTCTGCCGCCATTGGCGTTTGCGCTGTTTTATCCACGTGGTTTTGTAATGGCGCTCGGGTATGCTGGCGTAGCGCTGGCAGTATTAGCGTTGATAATTCCTTCACTGCTGACCTGGCAGAGCAGGAAGCATAATCCACAAGCAAGCTATCGGGTGAAAGGTGGACGTCCCGCACTGGTGTTAGTGTTTATCTGTGGCATTGGCGTGATTGGCGTGCAATTTTTGATTGCGGCAGGATTGTTGCCAGAAGTGGGATAAATGCTTTGCCGTGTATATGGACATAGTCCAGATTTTTGTCCGCATCCTTAAAACATGGGTGCCAGAGTTAATTCTGACACCCAATATAGCCTCTTAATGCAGGCAGCACTGCTTATATTTCTTGCCACTACCACATGGGCAAGGGTCGTTACGACCAGGTTTTTCTTCAGCTTTAATCGGTTGCTGAACAGCTTTTTCCTGAGGATGCGTCATCCAGTAAGCATGCAAATCAAGCGCCGCCAGTCGAATGGCATCCACGCTTTCTTCAAACGCTTCTGGCGACATCTTCTCTACGCGCTCGAAGTTTTCCTCAGTACCGTGCAGCGCAATCGCTTCAAGCGCCGGTTTTAATGAGTCAGGCAATGCTGACCAGTCAGAAAGCGCAACGCCACGCATATAGCCAAAGCACCACTCTTCGACAATCGTCAGCTCGCTACCGTCAACTTCTCGTAGACCAAATAACGGTTCAAACTGTTCAGGAAACTCGTTGAGGCGCTCTGCAGTATCGGCCATATGTTGAAACGCCAGGTTCATAAAGCGCGTCATCTCTTTCTCTGACGCCCAGCGCGGCACATAATCCGCCCCCCCCCACACAGCAACCAGCCACTGTTCTGGTTCAATTTCTTGCGGAGAACTCAACACCGCCGTCAACAAACCGTCCAGCTCTGCCACATCAAGGATGGCGTGGTCTGTGTTGTATTTGGTCAAGATATCATCCAGCCATTCCAACTCACTTTCGTTTAACGGTCCAGTTTTCATACGCTTTTCCTTGTGGATCTCGACTCGCCAGCGCCTATCTTACATGTCGGTCTGGCATAGAGATACTTTTCGAGTGGATTACCCGGAGATTAAAAATCAGAGAGGGTGTAACGACAAGTTGCACATACAAAAAAACCACCCGAAGGTGGTTTCACGACACTGCTTATTGCTTTGATTATTCTTATCTTTCCCATGGTACCCGGAGCGGGACTTGAACCCGCACAGCGCGAACGCCGAGGGATTTTAAATCCCTTGTGTCTACCGATTCCACCATCCGGGCTCGGGAAAAATTGGAGGCGCGTTCCGGAGTCGAACCGGACTAGACGGATTTGCAATCCGCTACATAACCGCTTTGTTAACGCGCCGAATTCTTCAGGCTTTTCAGCCAGACACCCGCTTAATGCCGATGTCGTTTAAACTGGAGCGGGAAACGAGACTCGAACTCGCGACCCCGACCTTGGCAAGGTCGTGCTCTACCAACTGAGCTATTCCCGCAATCATCAAGCAATCAGCTAATCACTTGATTTTATTATCGTCTGGCAATCAGTGCCGCCGTTCGATGCGTTGCATTCTACTTACCTGACGCGTTGAGTCAACGATATTTTTCATCACTTTTGATCGTTTGCTGAAATTTGCGTCGAAACGATCACTGATCAAGCAAATCTGCGCGAGCAGCGCTCAAATATTGCAACATTGACCAGAGTGTCAGCACCGCAGCCACAAAGAAAAGGGCAATACCGGCGTACTCAACCCAAATATTCGGGCGCCACAGCAACCAGGCCAGCGCGACCATCTGGGCAGTCGTTTTGACTTTACCAATCCAGGATACGGCCACACTGCTACGTTTACCGAGTTCAGCCATCCATTCACGCAGAGCAGAAATGATAATTTCACGGGCGATCATCGTTGCCGCCGGTAAGGTCACCCACCAGCTATGATAATGCTCGGTTACCAGCACCATGGCGATGGCGACAAGCACTTTGTCTGCTACTGGATCAAGGAAGGCACCAAAACGGGTACTCTGGTTCCAGCGACGCGCCAGAAAACCATCGAACCAGTCAGTCACCGCCGCGACGCAGAAAATGAGCGCGGCAGCAAACGGCGACCAGGTAACAGGTAGATAAAAAACCAATACAAAGAATGGGATAAGGATGACACGGAACAGTGTGAGCAACGTAGGGATATTAAATTGCATAATGACGGGTAACTATCTGTTGTCAGTAAGATTACCCCTATGTTGCTACAGAGACATCAATGTTTCAACGACCAGAAGATCTTTTCTGCCAGACCTTGCGAAATACCCGGCACTTTTGCAATTTCTTCGACGCTGGCGTTACGTAAACCTTGCAAACCGCCCATATATTTCAACAACATTTGTCGACGTTTTGGCCCGACGCCTTCAATGGTTTCCAGGGTGCTGGTATTTTTGACCTTCGCCCGTTTTTTGCGATGTCCGCCAATCGCATGATCGTGTGATTCATCGCGAATATGCTGGATGACGTGCAACGCAGGCGAATCTGGCGGTAAGCTAAAGCCCTCTCCTTCAGGCTCGAAGAACAATGTTTCCAGCCCAGCCTTACGGTCGGCCCCTTTGGCAACGCCAAGTAACAACGGATGGTTTTTATCCCAGGGGACGTCCAGCTCGGCGAAGACATTTTTCGCCTGCGCAAGTTGTCCTTTGCCACCATCAATCAGGATCACGTCCGGAATCTTACTGTCATCGATGGCTTTACCATAACGCCGACGCAACACCTGATTCATCGCCGCATAATCATCGCCCGGCGTAATGCCATTGATGTTATAGCGCCGATACTCCGCACGCAGTGGACCATTAGCATCAAACACCACGCACGAGGCAACGGTTTGTTCGCCCATCGTATGGCTGATATCGAAACATTCCATCCGTTTCACTTCCGGCAATTTCAACACGCTGGCAAGCGCTGTCAGTCGCTGATGAACGGTTGATTGCTGCGAAAGTTTGGTGGTTAACGCTGTTGCTGCATTCGTCCGCGCAAGTTTCAGGTAACGCGCCCTGTCGCCTCGCGGTTTGGTCTGAATGTTTATCTTGCGCCCCGCCAGTTCTGATAATGAATCGGCGAGCAGCGTTTTATCGCTAAGATTAAAATCAAGCAGGATCTCACCCGGGAGAGTGCGCATCTGGCTGCCCTGTAAATAGAACTGACCAACAAAGGTTTCCACGACTTCGCCCAGTTCCGTACCGCCCGGCACCTTCGGGAAATAGCTACGGCTACCGAGCACTTTGCCCTGACGAATAAACAAAACATGGACACATGCCATGCCAGCATCGAACGCCACGCCAATAACATCAAGGTCGTCGCCCGTATTAGAGACAAATTGTTTTTCGGTGACGCGTCGCACCGCCTGAATTTGGTCGCGAATACGTGCCGCCTCTTCAAACTCCAGATTCTGGCTGGCTGTTTCCATGCGGCTAATCAGTTGCTTAAGCACCTGATCGTCTTTACCCGATAAAAACAGGCGCACATATTCAACCTGCTGGGCATACTCTTCTTCGCTAACCAACCCGGCCACGCACGGCCCAAGACAGCGCCCTATCTGGTATTGCAGACATGGACGCGAGCGATTGCGATAAACGCTATTTTCGCACTGGCGAATGGGGAAAATCTTTTGCAACAACGCCAGAGTTTCACGCACCGCATAACCATTCGGGAACGGGCCGAAATACTCTCCCTTGGCGTGCTTCGCACCGCGATGCATCGCCAGACGTGGATGTGTATCGCCACTGAGGAAGATAAAGGGGTAAGATTTATCATCGCGTAACAAAACGTTGTAACGCGGCTGATAGAGTTTGATGTAGTTGTGTTCCAGCAATAATGCTTCGGTTTCAGTATGAGTCACCGTGACATCGATTTGCTGGATCTGGGCGACCAACGCTTCCGTTTTGCGCGAAGCGAGATTGCTACGGAAATAGCTTGAAAGCCGTTTTTTCAGGTCTTTCGCTTTACCGACATAAATAACCGTACCACCAGCATCATACATGCGATATACGCCCGGCTGGCTGGTGACGGTTTTTAAAAACGCTTTTGCGTCAAACTGAACACTCACTGACTTGTTAACGTCTCCGCATTACACAAACCATGGCGAATAGCCAGGTGAGTCAGCTCAACATCGCCATGAATGTTTAATTTACTGAACATACGGTAGCGATAGCTGTTCACCGTTTTCGGACTGAGATTAAGCTGTTCTGAAATCTCATTGACCTTCTGGCCTTTGGTAATCATCAGCATAATCTGCAATTCGCGTTCAGACAAACTGGCAAATGGGCTTTCTGTTTTTTCTGGTTCGATCTGGCTTAACGCCATTTGTTGCGCAATGTCAGAAGCAATATAACGCTGCCCAGAATAGACAGAACGAATCGCGCTCACCACCTCCTGCGGGGCCGCACCTTTGCTTAGATAGCCCGCAGCGCCAGCCTGCATGACTTTTGCTGGTAAAGGGTTTTCGGTGTGAACCGTAAGCATGATGATTTTGACATCTGCGGTTGAACGGGCAATTTTACGCGTCGCCTCAAGGCCGCCAATGCCAGGCATACTCATGTCCATTAGCACCACGTCGACGGAATTTGCCCGGCACCACTTAACGGCATCTTCACCACAGGAAGCCTCACCAACGACTTTAATACCCTTTATATCTTCCAGAATGCGTCGTATCCCTGCGCGCACCAGTTCGTGGTCATCAACAAGTAGAACGTTGATCAAAGGAATATCTCCAGAAATAGGGATAACGCTACTGATAGTTAGTCATCCGTATATTAGCGGGTTTTATTGCAACTTTGAAACGTTAAAAATGGTGGGTATTCGATTTTTCTCTCATTTTTGATAATTCGATTGTCCACAGTTATGATCACGTCCGTCACCAAAAAGCTTCCGGGGCGTTGTAACCTATCTGTTAGACTGAAATGTGACAAAAATTGACTTCATTCAGCACAAATGAAAAATCATCAGCATGAATATGTAACATTAATTAACTCAATAAATACGCACAAAAAACATTCATGATATAAATATTTATTAACCACTATATTAACTAATTTAATATCAATGATGATTCAGCGACCAAAAAACAACCACTGCTATTTTTAGCAAAGCTTATGGTATACTCCGCCGCCTTAACATTTTTTACTGCAAATTTTCATTGCAACATGACGAGGAAAATAAATGAGTACGCCTGATTTTTCTACTGCCGAGAATAATCAAGAACTGGCAAATGAAGTCTCCTGCCTGAAAGCGATGCTGACGCTGATGCTGCAGGCGATGGGACAAGCTGACGCGGGCCGCGTGATGTTAAAGATGGAAAAACAGCTTGCGCTGATCGAAGACGAAACCCAGGCTGCGGTATTTTCCAAAACGGTTAAGCAAATTAAACAGGCCTACCGCCAGTAATATAAAACCGGCTGAAAGCACACCTTTCAGCCGGTTTTACACCTGGCACGCAGAATGTAATAGAGGTCATATTAAGCCAGTTGCGGCAGCGTAGCAGGCAACCTGGGTCTTATTCGGCGCGTTGATTTTTTTCTGCATGTTTTTCTGATGAAAATTAACCGTGTTCTCGGAGATTGACAAGATCATCGCAATCTCTGCCGATGTCTTACCTTCCGCGGTCCATTTCAAAATCTCCTTTTCCCGCTTACTGAAATTCATCTCCGGCGTCATCACTATTTGATCATTTAAACGCATCAGCGCCATCAGACTTTCGCGCACCAGTAACTGCATTTTTAATTGCAGCTCATCACTAAGAACGGGTATTTCGCGCGTACTGCTACGAGAAAATGACAAAAATCCCAACGCCCGGTTCGGTAGCATTAAATACTGAGTGACTCCCCTGCGTAAACCATGCGCACGCGCAGCCTCCCATAATGGCTGGGCTTCACTGAATAAGTCATCATTCCACAATAAATGGCCCTGACTGAAGTTTTCAGGGTTGAGCACGGGATCAATAGCGAGAAAGTTTTTTGCCTGATAATAACTAACCCACGACTCAGGGTAATTGGTGTAGAAAGCCACTTTGGGTCGCGTGAATGGCACCGGGTGGCGAACACATAACGAATAGTAATCGTACTCGAGCTGCTGAGCCTGAAGCTCTATTTCATGGTAGACCTCTTCTGCGGCCTCCATCCTCTGAAAGCGCGACAGCATTGTGCGACGCCAGCTAAAAAAATCCGTATCCTGCATAGTAAACCGCAATGCCCCTGAGAGTGAGTATCATTTATACTGAAAACTCAAGCTATCACATAAATAAGATTTATATATAATTTATATTATTCAGATAATGAATTACTTTTGCAAGACATCGCATTCTCTTATGTTATTAATGAGTTATGCTGATTTATTGACCGTTTATTGAGTCTTCAGAAGAGTGGTTCGCCCCGGTAACTAACTCACCGGGGCTGATTTTTTCTTATTATTGCAGTAGAAACTTCTCGAGAAACTGGCGGGTACGGGGCTGCTGTGGATTAGCAAATAACGCTTTCGCCGAGCCCTGCTCTACTATCCGCCCCTGGTCCATAAAGATCGCGCGGTCAGCAACATCTCGGGCAAAGCTCATTTCGTGTGTCACAATCACCATTGTGCGCTTTTCCTGTGCCAGCTGGCGGATAGTATTCAGGACTTCGCCCACCAGCTCTGGGTCCAGGGCCGACGTTGGCTCATCAAACAAAATCACCTCGGGACGCATCGCCAGCGCCCGGGCAATCGCCACACGCTGCTGTTGACCGCCAGATAAACGACGTGGATAGCTGGCTTCTTTGCCTGCAAGGCCAACTTTCGCCAACAACTCACGTGCGCGCGCCGTGGCTTCCTCTTTAGGTTCACCTTTGACAATCACCGGCCCTTCAATAATGTTTTCCAGCACCGTACGATGCGGAAACAAATTAAAGTTCTGGAAAACAAAACCAACGTGCTGGCGCAACTGACGAATCAGGGATTTTTGCTGACTTAACGAACGCGCGGTATCAATGGTGATATCCCCGACGGTAATCGTCCCCGCTTCTGGTTGTTCCAGCAAATTTATGCTGCGTAGCAACGTGGTTTTCCCGGAGCCGCTTGGACCTATAATCGCCACTACTTCGCCGGTTTTAACCTCCAGATCTATGCCATGCAGCACCGTCTGACCGTGGAATTTTTTCACCAGGTTTTTAACGTCAATGGCACTCATTTTGGATCCCTCTCCTGGCGATTAAGTTGATTCTCAAAATGGTTCTGCAACGTCGATAACACCGTCGCCATTATCCAGTAGATGAGCGAAGCCGCCAGATACATGGTGAAAACTTCCAGTGTGCGTGAAGTAATCAACTGCGCCTGACGGAACAGCTCTGGCACCTGAATCGTCGCAGCCAGAGAAGTATCTTTTACCAGGCTGATAAAACTGTTCGACAGCGGCGGCAGTGCTACCCGCGCGGCCTGTGGCAAAATAGCACGACGCATAGTTTGCCACGGCGTCATGCCGATACTGGCAGCTGCTTCCCACTGACCTTTATCTATAGACGAAATCGCTGCCCGCAGCGTTTCGGCTGCATAGGCGGCGGTGTTCAGTGACAGGCCAATCATCGCTGACGGAATCGGGTCTAATTCAATGCCAAACTGCGGCAAGCCGTAGTAGATCATAAACAGCTGTGCGATGAGTGGCGTACCACGGAAAATGGAGATATAAAAACGCGCCAGCCAGCGCACTGGCCAGACGGGCGACAGGCGCATCAGCGCGAGAATAAATCCCAGCAGTAAGCCAAAAAACATGCCGCCAATGCTGAGTTGCAGCGTATACCCTGCCCCTTTCAACAGGAACGGCAGCGAATCAATAACCAGTTGTATGCTTTCTTGCATGAGCGTTTCCGGAGCTAAACGTGGGGGTGATAGGCGAACAGTGCAGGTGCGCCGCCGGTATGAATAAACAGAATCGGCCCTTCATCTTTGAAGCGTTTCTGACTTATACCATCAATCAGCCCCGCCATCGCTTTTCCGGTATACACGGGATCAAGCAGAATGCCTTCCAGACGCGCCAGCAGTTTCACCGCCTCCATGCCTTCGTCATTCGGCACACCGTAGCCAGGCGCAAAATAGTCATCCCAGAGTAAAATTTCCGCTGAGGCAGTCAGCTCCAGTTCTTTCGCGATCGCCTGTTGTAGGCTAACCACTTTCGGCAACTGGTCAGCAACAGAACGTGAAACAGTCACGCCAATCAGTTCTGTTTCAGGCATCAGTTGTTCCAGCCCTACTGCAAGCCCGGCGTGAGTTCCGGCACTGCCTGATGCCACCACCACCGACGATATGTTAACCGCCCCTTCACACTGCTGGGCGATTTCCAGCGCACTCTCCACATAGCCCAACGCCCCTAAAGCATTGGAGCCGCCAACCGGAATGACGTATGGGCGAAAGCCTTGCGCTTCGACGCGAGTCGCTAACTCTTCCAGTTGGGCATCAGGATCGGTCAGCGCATCGCACATTTCAATCTGAGTATTGAACAGATCCAGCAACAAGCGGTTGCCGTTGGTTAAATAGTTTTCTGCGGCAGTGCCAATGGGATTTTCCAGCAGCGCCACGCAATGCAAACCAAGTTTTGCGGCCACTGCGGCAGTCTGGCGCACATGGTTAGACTGAATCGCTCCGGCTGTAATCAGTGTATCGGCACCTTCGCGCAAGGCGTCTGCTGCGAGAAATTCCAGTTTGCGTAACTTATTTCCGCCCATTGCCAACGGGGTGACGTCATCCCGTTTGATGAAAATGTCCCGCCCGAGATAATCAGAAAAACGTGGCAGATATTCGAGCGGTGTCGGTGCGCCGATAAACTCCAGCCGTGGAAAACGAGTTAAATTATGCAGTGGCATAAAAGCCTCCGATGTGTGTTGTTGTGATCTTGTTATTATGCACGCTGGAAACGTATAAATAAAAAATGCGCCGATTAAAGCGCCCTTTTTTGTCATTATGCCCGTCCAGAATAGCGTTGACACGTTCCCGACTGTGAGTTCAACCGAGGGATGCAACACACTGGTTGAACCGATCTGTGAGTGATTCGTACTCTGGAGTTTTCTCGGTCTTTCGTTGAGCATATGGCAACTGTAGTACTCATGGATTCCGGGCGATAGCAGGTAGTGTGTTAATAGAATCAGATTTGTGGTCCCGTGATGCTGTTGAATGTCCGATGGGTCATCAGGAACGTAACGGTGTAAAGGCTGCTTATGTCCATAAAGCAGAAAATCTGATGTCCCCTGGTTATGGGGATAACTTCTCCTGGCATCTTAGGTTGATCAAGCCTGGTTATCCATACCCGTTCATTAATATGGTAATCATTATCTCTGTATTAATTATTATTTATATCCATGTTTGTTTTTAGGATAAAAATATTATATTCCATGACGGTATTTTCAGGCACTTTTCTTATAAAAAAGCAGAGAAACACTCACTATCTAAAATTACACCAATCAATAAACAAACTAACATCCAGAAAACATTACAATTTCAAATTACTCGCCAAAAAAAATCAACCTGATTGCTTGAGATGGATTTTCTCTGTTTATTTGCAATAATGCTCGCATCGATCATTTGTATGATGATTGGATGATGCATATTACTTCCCAATGACATTACACAGTCAAAACATTTAACCCACCATTCTTAAACAAAAAAATGGAGCTTTTGTGAAAATCAAAATTAATAAAAAAGAAATGTTTAATATATATATAAACATCAGAAAAACATTCGGCATAACGCAAGAGGGAATGAAGACAACATTACTATTCAGCCTTATATCTGCCACTCTGGCCATTCAGCCTGCTTTGGGAGCTAAAAAGGAAGTTACTCTTTCTGAAGGAAACCCTGCTGAAATATCTGAAAATATCATTGGTGCTGATGCCTCGCATCACAGGCCAGATAATAATGATGATGGGGAAGCCGGTGAAGATGCTCTCATTGTTAATGTTGTACCTGGTTCGTTACAGGATGAAAATATCCTGACAATTAACAGCGGTGCTCGCATTAGTGGCGGTGAAGGCGGATGGGCTGGTGATGATGATGTTACTAAGATGGGCTCTGCAGGAGGCCAGGGCGGCACAGCTATTACTGGAAATAATTTTACTCTTGTTAATTATGGTGATATTTCCGGTGGTAAGGGGGGGTGGGGAGGTTATGGTAATGGCGGGGGCGATGGAGGTGAAGCGGGTACCGCTATTTCCGGAGATGATCTTACCATTACGAACAACGGTAGCATTACGGGTGGCAATGGCGGAATGCCTGGAGCCAGTGGTTATGGCGATAAGAGCAGTGGTTTAACTGGGACTCCTGCTGTTGGTGGGACTGCCATATCTGGCAATAATCTTCAAATAAGCAATAACGGAAACATCACTGCCGGGCAAGGTAGTAGTGGTGCCTGGTGGGCGGTATGGGGGTCTTCTGCCGGCACAGGAGGGAATGGAGGCACGGCAATATCCGGAAATAATATGGAGATAACAAATAATAATCACATTACAGGTGGCCAGGGGGGGGATGGTGCTCGCGGTGGTGAAGGTAGTGTCGAATTTACTACCGATCAAAATATTAATGGGAGTACCGGTGGTAGTGGTGGTATTGGAGGGTCTGCTATATATGGTAATAATATTAAGATAAATAATACGGGAGATATAACTGGTGGACTGGGGGGCACTGGTGGTAAAGGAGGTAAAGGTGAAAACACTGACACTGGTTCAGCGCCCCTTGGTACTGGTGGCACTGGTGGTATTGGTGGCACCGGGGGGATTGCCATATCTGGGAATAATATGGAAATAAATAATTATGGAAATATTATTGGTGGAAATGGCGGCACTGGTGGTGATGGTGGCGATGGATGGCGTTCCCTTGAAAATAATAAAACTGGTGCCGGAGGTAATGGTGGCAACGGAGGTAATGGTGGTACTGCTATATCCGGGAGTGATATTACGATAAATAATCATGGTAGGATTTTGCCTGGTAGTGGAGGAGAGGACGGTAAAGGCAACATTGACTTCTACGGAGGGATACCGGGTAACAGAGGGCAAGATTGTGATACCGCAATATCTCTGAATGGTGGAACTAACTCGTTGAATCTCTTCGCTGGTTCTGTCATTCAAGGTGATATTGTTTTGAATAATGTTGAAAATAGTGCTGATGGTAATTCTCTGTCCATTACAAATAAAGACTCCGCCAGCTCTGAGATAAAAGGCAATCTGAGTGCGGGTACAGGTACACATGTTTCCGTTTCAGGAGCTGATGTCACCTTTAGCGGAAGTTCGGTATTTGACACAGATTCATCGCTGAATATGAGCACAGGTTCCAGTCATTTAACTGCCAAAAGTATTCAGTTCAATAACGGTGCAGTGCTTAATGTTGATACTGCCATGACAATATGGAAGCAAAATGAGTACGGCTTGTTGACGACCTCCAAGGGCATAACAGGGCTCTCTGAAAATAATATTTATCAGCATAATAATCTACTGAGTGATGGTGCTGAAGACTATGTTTTAACATCACTTAGTGGTAACGGGCAGACAGTAAAAGAGGTTAGTTCTTCCCTGAAGTGGAATGACCCTTCAGGAAATGGATATGGCACGTTTGACCTGAGATATGGCGCGGTGTTAGAGCTGAAGGTACGGCTTGCAGATAACAATGCTGTTCAGTTATCTCATGGCTGGGATGGAAAAACGCTGACCAAAGCCGGCGAAGGAACACTGATTCTGTCCTCCCAAAACACTTACACAGGTGTAACAGACATCCGCGGCGGCAATGTCCGCATGAACAGCAACAGTGCACTGGGGCAGACCAGCGAGATTCGCCTGGCAGACGACACCATGCTGGACATGAACGGTCACAGCCAGACCGCAGGTAAACTGAACAGCGCAGCAGGTTCCATACTGAACATTAATGGCGGTAATCTGACCCTCACAGGTGGAGGCCTGTCTGCAGGTACCCTCATCGGCTCTGGCTCCCTGAACATCAGCGGTGGCGTGTTCGATATTACTGATGCCAGCCGCGCCCTGAATGCCACCACCACTATCGCAGAAAAGGCAATGGTGAAAGTGCTTAATACTGACGGACTGGGAACAGGCTTGGTTAACACTGCCGGCACACTGATTCTGGGCAAGGCTGATGCACCTGTCATGCTTGCCAACAGCCAGGTCACCATCGCTCAGCAGGGGACACTCTCCGGCTCTGGTGGTGTCGCCGGGAACGTAACCAACAGCGGTACCCTTGACCTGAGAGCCGATGCTCCGGGTAATGTACTGACGATCGGAGGTAACTATACCGGTAATAATGGCTTACTGCTCATGAACACCGCTCTGGGGAATGACAGCTCCGCAACAGACAAACTGGTTATTAAAGGCAATGCTTCCAGTCAGACCCGAGTGGTTGTTATAAATGCAGGTGGTACCGGAGCACAGACACTGAACGGTATTGAGTTGATTCATGTCGACGGAAATGCTGACAGTGCTGCATTTATTCAGGCCGGGCGTATTGCCGCCGGGGCTTATGACTACACGCTGGGACGAGGTCAGGGAAGCAACCGTGATAACTGGTATCTGACCAGTGGTAAAAACACTCCGTTCCTGCTGCGCGCTCTGAAAGCAATGCAACCCCCTGCCCCTGAACCTGCTCCGGGTGGTCATGACAACGACCTGCGCCCGGAAGCTGGCTCCTACACGGCGAACATGGCTGCCGCAAACACTCTGTTCGTGACCCGTCTTCATGAACGCCTGGGGCCAATGCATTACACCGATGTGATTACCGGTGAGCAGAAAGAAACCAGCATGTGGATGCGCCATGAAGGGGGGCACAACCGCTGGCGTGACGGTACAGGCCAACTGAAAACACAGGGTAACCGTTACGTCCTGCAGATGGGCGGTGACTTGGCTTTGTGGAGCCGGAACAGCTCTGACCGCTGGCATCTGGGGGTTATGGCTGGTTACGGTAATGACCATAACAATACAGATTCTGTACGTACCGGATACAGTTCAAAAGGCAGTGTGAAAGGATACAACACAGGTCTGTATGCCACCTGGTATGCTAATGATGAGACACATAGCGGGGCTTATCTGGATAGCTGGGCACAGTACAGTTGGTTCGATAACAATGTGAAAGGTGACGGACTACCGGGGGAATCCTGGAAATCAAAAGGTCTGACAGCCTCACTGGAAACCGGTTATGTCTGGAAAACCGGTGAGTTTACCGGTAGCCATGGCAGTCTGAACGAATGGTATGTCCAGCCTCAGGCTCAGGTTATCTGGATGGGCGTAAAAGCTGATGAGCACCATGAACGCAATGGTACCCGTGTTGAAAGCACTGGTGACGGTAACGTCCATACCCTTCTGGGCGTGAAAACCTGGATTAAGGAACACAACAGAATGAATGACGGCAAATCCCATGAGTTCCGTCCGTTCGTTGAGGTGAACTGGCTGCACAACACCCGTGATTTTGGCACCCGCATGAACGGTGTGACGGTACATCAGGACGGTGCCAGCAATATCGGAGAAGTAAAAACCGGTGTTGAGGGACAGATTAATGACCATCTGAACCTGTGGGGCAATGTGGGTGTACAGATCGGTGACGAGGGATACAGTGACGCCTCTGCCATGCTGGGGGCGAAGTATACATTCTGAACCGGGTAGTGGAGTAGCCAGCGCTTTATCAGTCAGTGCATGAGAGAGACGGGATAACCTGCTCAATGACCGTTGGTTATGACTGCGACCAGAATGCGCTGGCTGAACGAATAAACGGGCTCCTGAAAAACTCGCGTCCTGCAGGACCGGATAATAGTAAAAAACCCGTGGCAATTTATAACCATGAGCGGCCACACCTGGCACTGAAAGACAAAACGCCCGATGAAGTTCATCAGGCGTTTTACAGACAGAAATCTGTCAACTTATAGCAGGACCAGTCAATACGTTGATTATTTGCTCACATCAGCACCAAACCATTTTTCGGAAAGGGCTTGCAAGGTTCCATCTTTTTGCATTTCTGCAATGGCATCGTTAACTGCTTTCAGCAAGTCTTCGTTACCTTTACGCAGCGCGACACCTGACTCCTGGCGGGAGAAGGCTTCGCCAGTTACTGCCAGCGTATCATTGGTTTTCTTCACCAAATCCAGCGCCGCCAGACGGTCAACCAGGATGGCATCAATACGGCCTACGCGCAGATCCTGGTACTTGGTCGGGTCGTCATCATAGGTGCGCACATCAACACCCTGAACATTCTGACGCAGCCACTCTTCATAGTTGGTACCTAAACCAACACCAACTTTTTTACCTTTCAGGTCGTCTGCGGTTTTTATTGTGCCTTCATTACCTTTTTTCACCAGCGCCTGAATACCGGAAATGGTGTAAGGGGTAGAAAAATCGTATTTTTTCTTGCGTTCATCAGAAATGGTGACCTGGTTAATCACCACATCGATGCGTTTAGAATCCAGTGACGCCAGCATCCCGTCCCATTTGGTCGGTTTTAATGCGGCATCAACGCCCAGATGTTTTGCTAGTTGTTGGGCAAATTCCACTTCAAAACCAGTCAACTTGCCGTCATCGCCCTGAAAGCTAAACGGCGGGTAAGTCCCTTCCAGTCCCACCAGCAACGTGCCACGCTCTTTTACTTTATTGAGCAGGCCTTCGTTGGCAAAACTTTTCACGCTCATACCCGCAACCAGCGCCACGGCCATAACGCCCATCAACGCCTGATGTCCCAGATGTGCTAGTTTCATATTCACCCCGAATGTTGTTTTGTTGGTTTGCAGTGTAGAGCCATTGTTTGTAAACACAAAAACAACTCTGCTACATCTTATTCTTATTTAATATATATCAGAAGCTGACATGCAGGGGGATATCTGCGCAAGATCACCGCGGGTTTGCGTCTGGTAACACTGATACTTACGTAATGCGATGCGGTAATTATTGGTGCTTGTGGTGGGTAGCCAAGGCGCCAGGTTTTCATCAAGAAAACCATCCTGCAGCAGGTCGGTGGAAATATCTTGCTCGCTTAAATAATTACCCAAACGACGCAGACGTACCACATACTCGCGCACAGTACCGGGGCTCATTTCAGTATGGTCAAAGAGAAACTGCTTGAAGCCGATAATATCAAAAAAATCACTCTGCGTTTTGCAGTGTAAATCGCCGCAAAAACGACACAACGCGGACCATGATTTTTGTTCTTCCTGCCAACCATTTTCATCAAGCAGTGTATCGAGACGGGAAATCTCGATTTTATTCACTATTTTGCCGTCGCGAACCAGCGTAATGCGATCAAGTAGTTTACGGCAAAATGCGCAATGGGTTTGACTGTGTTTAAAGTCTTTAAGATAGCGACTCAATGGCCGCCTTTTCTGGTGCTGCATCATTATTAAGAACTCCTGGTATTCAAAATTAATGTGCGGCATTTACTTAAGTTATAACTTACCCAGTTTGGTGCGTAACCGTTTAATGGCCTGACTGTGTAACTGACTGACCCGCGATTCACCAACTTCCAGCACCGCGCCAATCTCTTTGAGATTAAGCTCTTCCTGGTAATAGAGCGTTAATACTAACTGTTCACGCTCCGGCAACATTTCGATGGCTTCCATTACCCGTTGACGCAAATTACTTTCCAGTAATTTTTGTAACGGGTTTTCGCGCTGATGATCGTCACTTACCAGTTCAATACTATCGCCATGCTCTTCACGCCACTCATCGTAGGAAAAGAGTTGGCTGTTATTAGTATCAAGCAACATTTGTCGATAATCGGCAATTTCGATCCCTAAACGTTCTGCCACTTCAGTTTCTGTGGCGTTACGGCCAAGTTCCTGTTCCAGTTGCCCCATTGCCTGCGCCACTTCACGCGCATTGCGTCGCACGCTTCGTGGCACCCAGTCACGGCTGCGAAGTTCATCCAGCATAGCGCCACGGATTCGCTGCACTGCGTAAGTTGTAAATGCCGTTCCTTGCAGGGCGTCATAACGTTCAACGGCATTAAGTAATCCAATGCCGCCCGCCTGTAGGAGATCATCAAGTTCTACACTCGCGGGCAGTCGGACCTGCAGGCGCAATGCTTCGTGACGCACCAGCGGGATATAACGCTGCCACAGCGAGTATTTATCCATTACACCTTCAGCGGTATAGAGTGATTTCACGATAAACAACCCTGCGTTATATAAGTAATCGGCATAATTATCCGTTTCTGCAGGTTTTTTAATCGGACGATTAATGGGTGAAATAAGTGGTTATTTAGGGTGATCGGTAAATAATGAGCAAAATAACCCCGCCGGACGCGGGGTTAAGAGATCTGACAACGTACGCTTCATCTTGCCGGATGCGGTGTAAATGCTTTATCCAGCCCAGACGAATATGCAAATTTAATTAATTGCGATTCACCTCGTAGGCCTGATAAGCGTAGCGCATCAGGCAATTTGGCGTTTGCTGTCACTATCGGTTAGTCAGGTTTTGGTGATTAACCCTGCAGCAGAGACAGAACTTGCTGCGGCACCTGGTTAGCTTTAGACAGCACGGAGTTACCCGCCTGCTGGATGATCTGCGCTTTCGACATGTTGGACACTTCGGTCGCATAGTCGGCGTCCTGAATACGGGACTGCGCTTCAGACAGGTTGGTGGTGGTGTTGTTCAGGTTAGTGACCGCAGAATCCAGACGGTTTTGTACGGCACCGAGGGAGGAGCGGAAAGTATCAACTTGTGAGATAGCTTTGTCTAAAAGTGCCAGTGGATCGTTGGTTGCAGTACCAGAAAATGTTGCTGTTGCCGGTGTTTTTACCGAGCCATCAGCATTGAGTTCATCGGTAAGCTGGATTGTTGTGGCTTCATTTGTTGCAGCGGCACCACCGTTTATAATTGCATCCTTACCGTCTGCACCAGCAAGGTAATCTTTGCCTTGAATAGTAACATAGCCAACAGCCGCGCCAGCACTATTCGTCGTGACCTTGATAGGCTGACCTGTCTGTGTTGCTGTGGTAACACCGTTCGCAGGATCAGTGAAAGTAACATCGGTGGTATTAAGTGTAACAACGCCACCAGCATTAACGGAAGCCGAATAGAAGTCATTACCAGATTGAACAACATAGGTTCCTGTTGCTTTACCATCCGCGCTTTGTACGTTATGTAGGGACAAGCCTGATGTATCACTTATTCCCAATGTTTTAGCCATTGCGGCGGCAGCAGCATCGTCCGTACCAAATTTAACCGTAACCGGGGGAGCGCCAGCAGCACCAGGAACTGTAGTTATCGCGTCGCTAACTTTTAATGCGTTCCCTGATACCGAGAAACCTTTCAATCCCAGCGTTGAAGAATCAATTTTCTGCAAATCGATAGAGATCGTCTGCCCATCATTCGCGCCAACCTGAATCTTCATAGAACCATTTTTCGCCAGCACATTCACGCCGTTGAACTGGGTCTGACCGGAAACACGGTCAATTTCATCCAGACGGGATTTGATTTCGTCCTGAATAGAAGACAGGTCAGAATCAGAGTTAGTCCCGGTCGTCGCCTGAACGGTCAACTCACGCACACGCTGCAAGTTGTTGTTGATTTCAGACAGTGCGCCTTCTGCGGTCTGCGCCAGAGAAATACCGTCATTGGCGTTACGCGCGGCCTGAGTCAGCCCTTTAATGTTAGAGGTGAAACGGTTAGCAATCGCCTGACCAGCGGCGTCGTCTTTCGCACTGTTGATACGCAGACCAGAAGAGAGGCGTTCGATAGAAGTCGACAGAGCAGACTGGTTTTTGTTGATGTTGTTCTGAGTGATCAGCGAGAGGCTGTTGGTGTTAATGACTTGTGCCATAATTTTTATTCCTGTTTTTTAGCTCTACGGTTTAAGTATTGGGCTTCCACCCTTCGGCTTCGTCGCCGTCAACCCTGTTATCGTCTGGTCACTCACAACCTTTAGAATTTTTTTCTAGCCGTCGAAATACTCCCCTTCCTCGTTGCTGTTCGTGTCATTAAGCCCAAAAATAAATCGTAAACTTTGCCCCGCTTGCGCCGATAACCCCGGTATTCGTTCTACATGTCGCATGATTAAGGAATATATATGGCTAGTATTTCAACGCTCGGGGTTGGGTCGGGGCTGGACTTAAGCAGCATCCTCGACAGTCTTGAGGCGGCAGAAAAATCTACCCTGACGCCGATATCAAAACAGCAAAGCTCGTACACCGCGAAACTGAGCGCCTACGGGACGCTGAAAAGCGCGCTGGAGAGTTTTCAGACCGCCAACACGGCACTGAATAAAGCCGACTTATTTACTGCTACCTCAACCACCAGCAGTTCCTCGGCTTTTAGCGCCACCACCACGGGCAGCGCGATTGCCGGAAAATACACCATTAGTGTCAGCCAACTGGCACAGGCACAGACGCTCACGACCCAAAACAGCCAAAAAGACAACAAAGCCGCCATCGCCACCAGCGATAGCGTACTGACCATCCAGCAAGGCGGTGGAAAAAATCCCGTCACGATTGATATCAGCGCGGCTAACTCGTCACTCTCTGGCATCCGCGATGCAATTAACAACGCCAAAGCCGGCGTCAGCGCCAGTATCATCAATGTGGGTAACGGCGAGTATCGTTTGTCTATCACCGCCAATGATACCGGTAGCGATAACGCCATGAAACTGAGCGTCAGCGGCGACAGCGCCCTGCAAAGTTTTATGGGTTACAACGGAACGTCGGGTGATAGCAGTAATGACATGATTGAAAGCGTCACCGCGCAGAACGCCAAACTGACGGTTAATAACGTTGAGATTGAAAACAGCAGCAACACTATCAGTGACGCGCTGGAAGATATCACTCTCAACCTGAATGACGTCACCACTGGTAATCAGACCCTCACCATCAGCAAAGACACCTCCAAAGCTGAAAATGCGGTTAAAGCGTGGGTGGATGCCTATAACACGTTACAGGATACGTTCAGCAGCTTAACCAAATACACCGCAGTCGATGCCGGGGCAGAAAGTCAGGACTCCAGCAACGGCGCGTTACTCGGTGACTCCACGCTGCGCACCATCCAGACCCAGTTAAAAACGCTGCTTGCCAATACGCATAGCAGTTCGGCCTATAAAACATTGGCACAGATCGGTATTACCACCGACGCCAGTACCGGTAAGCTGGAAATAGCGACCGACAAGCTGCAAACAGCCCTGAAGAAAGATGCCACTGGCGTAGGTGAAATGTTTATTGGTGACGGTAAAAGCACTGGCGTAACCACCAGCATTAGCAGCAACCTGACCAGTTGGCTCTCCTCCACCGGGATAATCCAGGCTGCAAAAGATGGCGTAAGCAAAACGCTGAACAATTTGACGGATCAGTACAACGCTGCCAGTGAACGTATCGATACATTAATGGCGCGCTACAAAGCCCAGTTCACCCAACTGGATGTGTTAATGAACTCGCTTAACTCCACCAGTAGCTATCTGACACAGCAATTCGACACCTCAAATAGCAGCTCGAAATAATCTTCAGGAGAGACTATGTACAGCGCAAAAGGCACGCAGGCCTATGCACAAATTGGCGTTGAGAGCGCCGTGATGAGCGCAAGTCCACAGCAACTGGTTACCATGCTATTTGACGGCGTGTTGAGTGCGCTGGTAAGAGCGCGCCTGTTTATGCAGGACAACAACCTGGAAGGTAAAGGCGTTTCTTTATCGAAAGCTATCAACATCATTGAGAATGGGCTGAAGGTGAGCCTCGAAGAAGAAAGCCAGGATGAATTAACCCAGAATTTAATTGCGCTCTATAGCTATATGGTCAGGCGTTTGCTGCAAGCGAATTTGCGTAACGATGTCTCCGCAGTAGAAGAAGTGGAAACGTTGATGCGCAATATTGCCGATGCCTGGAAAGAGACTTTACTCTCCCCTTCTTTGATTCAGGACCCTGTCTGATGAACCATGCACCGCACTTGTATTTTGCCTGGCAGCAACTTGTCGAAAAAAGCCAGCTCATGTTACGCCTGGCGACAGAAGGACGATGGGATGAACTCATCGCCAGCGAAATGGATTATGTGAATGCGGTGCAACAAATCGCGCACCTGACGGAAGAGATGGAACCCTCTGCAATGATGCAGGAACAACTCAAACCGATGCTACGCCTCGTCCTGGACAACGAAAGCAACGTTAAGCAGTTATTGCAGGGGCGAATGGATGAGCTGGCGAAGCTGGTTGGTCAGTCATCGATGCAAAAATCCGTATTAAGTGCTTACGGCGACCAGGGCGGCTACGTACTGGCGCCGCAGGAGAATATCGTCAATTTTTCTCCCCATCTGCATTTTGGCAAAGCATAAAAGTTGGATTACTCGCGAATAACCTGATTACGGCTACGCTTCTAATGTTCCCCTCATGTGGAGTCGAAGAATGCGTAATCCCACGCTGTTGCAATGCTTTCACTGGTATTACCCTGAAGGCGGCAAGCTCTGGCCCGAGCTTGCCGAGCGCGCCGACGGTTTAAATGATATTGGTATCAATATGGTCTGGCTGCCACCTGCCTATAAAGGCGCATCGGGCGGATATTCTGTCGGCTACGACTCCTATGATTTATTTGATTTAGGCGAGTTTGATCAAAAAGGCACTGTCGCGACGAAATATGGTGATAAAGCGCAATTGCTGGCGGCCATCGACGCGCTTAAACGCAACGACATCGCCGTACTGCTGGATGTGGTGGTGAACCACAAAATGGGTGCCGACGAAAAAGAAGCGATTCGCGTTCAGCAAGTTAACGAAGAGTGTCGCACGCAAATTGATGATGAAATTATCGAATGCGAAGGCTGGACCCGTTACACCTTCCCTGCACGAGCCGGAAAATATTCACAATTTATATGGGACTTCAAATGTTTTAGCGGTATCGACCATATCGAAAACCCGCATGAAGATGGCATCTTTAAAATCGTCAACGATTACACTGGCGAAGGCTGGAATGATCAGGTCGATGATGAATTAGGCAATTTCGATTATCTGATGGGCGAAAATATCGATTTTCGTAACCATGCCGTCACCGAAGAGCTCAAATACTGGGCGCGCTGGGTAATGGAACAAACTCAGTGCGATGGTTTTCGTCTCGACGCGGTAAAACATATTCCGGCGTGGTTCTATAAAGAGTGGATCGAGCATGTGCAAGAAGTTGCGCCGAAACCACTCTTTATTGTGGCGGAATACTGGTCGCGCGAGGTCGAGAAACTGCAAACGTATATTGATCAGGTGGAAGGTAAAACCATGCTGTTTGATGCACCGCTGCAGATGAAATTCCACGAAGCGTCTCGTATGGGGCGTGATTATGATATGACTGAGATTTTTAGCGGCACATTGGTTGAAGTCGATCCTTTCCACGCTGTGACGCTGGTCGCCAACCACGACACCCAGCCGTTACAAGCCCTTGAAGCTCCGGTGGAGCCGTGGTTTAAGCCGCTGGCTTATGCCCTTATTTTGCTACGGGAAAATGGCGTGCCTTCGGTGTTTTACCCTGATCTGTACGGGGCTCATTACGAAGATGTCGGCGGTGACGGACAGACCTATCCAATCGATATGCCAATAATCGAACAACTTGATGAGCTAATCCTCGCCCGCCAGCGTTTTGCCCACGGTGTACAGACGCTATTTTTCGATCATCCGAACTGTATTGCCTTTAGTCGCAGTGGCACCGATGAATATCCTGGCTGCGTTGTGGTTATGTCGAACGGTGACGATGGCGAAAAGACGATTAAACTGGGTGAGAACTACGGCAATAAAACCTGGCGCGATTTTCTCGGTAATCGACAAGAGAGCATAGTTACCGATGAAAATGGCGAAGCGACATTCTTTTGTAACGGCGGCAGCGTCAGCGTTTGGGTTATCGAAGAGGTGATTTAAAACCGATCGCTGACAATACACGCATCGTTATTGCGGCGCCGTTACAGTTTCAGGCCCGATAAGCTTGCGTATCGGGCACTTTTTTTGACATGAAAATCCCCCAGAGCCAGGGGAGTTTCATTACGGCAGCGGCGTCGGTAACGGCGCTTTTTCCAGCGCGGCGGCACACTCTGCCGTCGGACGAGCCACGCGTTCCATCGTCATGCCATCATACTCAATAGTGTTACCGTCACGCTCAATCTCGTACAGCTCACGTTTCACAGTAACGTTAGTGAGAGAATCAGACATCAGCGTCAGCTTACCCGGTAACGCAATCACTCGCTGCCATTGACGGCAATCCAGGGTATCACCCTCTTTAGTGACAATCAGGCTACCAATCGCTTCCGGGCTGACCAGCGCACGTTGCGGCCCTTTGGTCTGCCAGTACCCTGCCAACCAGTCTGGCGCAGGGGTTTTTACAACATTATTATAGTTTTCGACTTCGGCACAGCCCGCCAACAACATGAGTGCGCCTGCAATTGCGAGTTTTTTCATCATTCGTCCTGCATGAGAAGAAAAGTGGATTGTGGCATTAAAGCCCTGACGCTGCCACCCTTTCCAGGCCCAAAGAGAAATTTGATCTAACTATTATTTTTGTGAATTATTGCCGCGCAAATAAATTCTCCTGATGTATGATTCGCGACTCTTGTTTAAACCTTCTGAGTTCAGAGGCTACATACATGTCATGGCAGCAATTCAAACAAGCCTGGTTGATTAAATTCTGGGCGCCAATCCCTGCGGTCATCGCGGCGGGCATTCTCTCCACTTACTATTTTGGCATTACCGGCACCTTTTGGGCAGTTACGGGTGAATTTACCCGCTGGGGCGGTCAGCTCCTGCAACTGTTTGGCGTCCATGCTGAAGAGTGGGGCTATTTTAAAATCATCCATCTGGAAGGATCGCCATTAACCCGCATTGACGGGATGATGATTCTCGGTATGTTCGGCGGCTGTTTTGCCGCGGCATTATGGGCCAACAACGTCAAACTACGCATGCCGCGTAGCCGTATCCGCATTATGCAGGCCATTATTGGCGGGATTATTGCTGGTTTTGGTGCGCGTCTGGCGATGGGCTGTAACCTGGCGGCGTTCTTTACCGGCATTCCTCAGTTCTCGCTGCACGCCTGGTTCTTTGCCATCGCCACCGCCATCGGCTCATGGTTTGGCGCGCGCTTTACCCTGCTGCCTGTCTTTCGTATCCCCGTGAAAATGCAGAAAGTCTCTGCCGCCTCACCGTTGACGCAGAAACCAGATCAGGCGCGGCGCCGTTTTCGTCTCGGGATGCTGGTCTTTTTCGGCATGCTTGGCTGGGCGCTGCTGACGGCGATGAACCAACCAAAGCTGGGGCTGGCGATGCTGTTTGGTGTCGGCTTTGGCTTGCTGATAGAACGTGCACAAATCTGCTTTACTTCGGCGTTCCGCGACATGTGGATCACCGGACGAACCCACATGGCGAAAGCGATCATTTTCGGTATGGCGGTTAGTGCCATCGGGATTTTCAGTTATGTACAGTTAGGCGTAGAACCTAAAATCATGTGGGCGGGTCCGAACGCGGTAATTGGTGGATTACTGTTTGGTTTTGGTATTGTGCTGGCGGGCGGCTGCGAAACGGGATGGATGTACCGCGCGGTGGAAGGCCAGGTGCATTACTGGTGGGTCGGTCTGGGCAACGTTATTGGCTCCACGATTTTGGCGTATTACTGGGATGATTTCGCCCCGGCACTGGCAACCGACTGGGACAAAATCAACCTGCTAAAAACTTTTGGTCCAATGGGCGGCCTGCTGGTGACATATTTACTATTGTTCGCTGCGCTGATGTTGATTATCGGTTGGGAAAAACGCTTCTTCCGCCGTGCGGCGCCGCAGACAGCTAAGGAGATCGCATGAAAAATATCGTTCCTGATTACCGTCTTGATATGGTGGGCGAGCCCTGCCCTTACCCGGCGGTTGCAACCCTTGAGGCGATGCCGCAGTTAAAAAAAGGCGAGATCCTCGAAGTGGTCAGCGATTGTCCACAGTCGATTAACAATATTCCGCTGGATGCGCGTAATCACGGCTATACGGTACTGGATATTCAGCAAGACGGGCCGACCATTCGTTATCTAATTCAGAAGTAATCTTTTCTCCCGCTGTTTCAGGCAGCGGGAGTCACTTGCTACGAATACTCCGTTGTCTATTTTCCGTACCGCAGTTGGATTATTATTGATTCACACAGACACAGCATTAAGTGATCGGACCAGATTGAAGGAATAACACCGATCATGCAAACTACTCTCCCTCACAACTGACGAGAGATTATTTCCCTGATGGATCAGGTTGCTAATTTTCAAAAGATGTTTGAGCAAGTGAGAACGGAGCTAAACTTTTCTTGGTTTTATGCTGAGTTAAAACGTCATCGTATTGCACATTATATTTATTATCTTGCCACAGATAACATCAGGATCGTCACGCACGATGACAATGTTTTGTTAATCAGAGGGAGCAGAAGTCTATTAAAAGTCAGTGCCATCAAGGATCCTGAGCAAGTCAAAAAAGCAGCCCGGACTCACATTTCAAGACAGTCAACATTTCGGGAATATTGTATAACGCTTGCAAAGGCTGGCGTTTTTCGGTGGGTTACTGACGTTGGTGATAATAAGCGTCGTTACTATTCTATCGATAATACACTCTTATATATTGAAGATGTCGAGAACAACAAACCACTCATTTAGCTGTTCTCGCCAGCTCAGCCCTGACAGTGACTGGTTATTAATAAAATTTTTTAAATGAACGGTTCTGAAATAGCGATTAACTAACGCCTTCATGTTCATGCCTGTGACCATGTATTTTTCGGTGACGACAAAGAAAGCCCTGGGGCGCACCAGATAACAGGCGGGGTGAATTATCAAGCATCATCGTTCACCGTAGAGCCCGCGGTGTGTCATACCCTATACACGCCCATCACTCGATGGGCATTCTGAAAGCAAGTTACTGCGAAGCGTTCTTCCAGCGATGGCTCCATACAATGGTGAGCGGTCATTTTTTACAAACAGAGCTGTGTCATAAGAAACATCTATTAGACAAAGATGTTTTCGCCTGTTGGTATGTTGTAATTAGACAACCAACAAGAAACAATCATGTTCACTGTCAAAACAGATGATCTCTCCCATCCTGCAGTACAAGAATTAGTGAATTACCATATTTCCGGTATGCAGGAACAATCTCCACCAGAAAGCATCCATGCTTTGGACGTACAAAAACTACGTGATCCGGCAGTGACATTCTGGTCAGCATGGGAAGGAGATCGACTCGCCGGAATTGGCGCGCTGAAGTTACTGGATGATGAACATGGCGAGTTGAAATCAATGCGTACTGCGCCAGACTTTTTACGTCGTGGCGTTGCAAATCTGATTTTACGGCATATTTTGCGGGTTGCACATGACAGACGCCTTCATCGCCTGAGTTTAGAAACAGGAACACATGCTGGATTTACGGCCTGCCATCAACTTTATCTCAAACATGGCTTCACTGCCTGCGAGCCCTTCGCTGATTATAAACCGGATCCAAATAGCCGTTTTATGACCTTGAACTTATATGAAAATCATCAATTGTCATGACTGGTAGCCCAACCAACTGCGGCAGGGAATGCTGATTATGTGTTTGCATTAACTAACCGCCGCCCCAGGTTTCGTAGGCCTTTTTTTGTTTTATCGCCTCAGTTACAAAACCTACACCTGCATGGACATCATTTCCTGGTACGCCGCCACCAGCTTATTACGCACCTGAATCCCCATTTGCATTGAAACTGAGGCTTTTTGCATATCGGCCATCACATCGTTTAGCGCTACGCCGGGTTCGCCGAGGGTGAATTTTTCTGCCTGGGTGCGGGCGGCGGTTTGCGTATCACTTATACGATCGAGCGCGGCATGAAGCTGTCCGGCAAAACTGATGCCAGGTTGTGGTAGTGATTCCTGCGCACGGGCACTCATCGCCGTAGCCTGTAACTGGCTGATAACCCCTTCAATCCCCTGTATGGCTGACATATTCATCTCCTGGACCATTTCTGGTAGCAGAGATTAACAGTAAGTCAATAAGATAAAGGCGTTAAATAACGATAAAAAACCGGGTTAATTGGCGCATAGAAAAAAATAAAACCACAAATAATGAGGCCGTCAATTTTTCGAGTTTGCTGACCCGGGAGTGCGTCTTGTTCCACTTTGCCAATAACGCCGTCTTTCATCTGCCGCGAGGTGCGCGATGAATACGACTGCAGCCCAGACAAAATCTCTTGAGTGGCTTAATCGCCTACGCGCGAATCCGAGAATCCCTTTGATTGTTGCTGGTTCCGCTGCAGTGGCAGTGATAGTCGCGTTAGTTCTATGGGCAAAAGCCCCTGATTACCGCACGTTATTCAGCAACCTTTCCGATCAGGATGGTGGCGCGATTGTCAGCCAACTGACGCAGATGAACATCCCTTACCGCTTTAGTGAAGCCAGTGGTGCAATTGAAGTTCCGGCGGATAAGGTTCACGAATTGCGTCTGCGTCTGGCGCAGCAAGGCTTACCTAAAGGCGGAGCGGTCGGCTTTGAGCTGCTCGATCAGGAAAAGTTTGGTATCAGCCAGTTCAGCGAACAGGTGAATTATCAGCGAGCGCTGGAAGGCGAACTTTCTCGTACCATCGAAACCATCGGCCCGGTAAAAGGGGCGCGCGTGCATCTGGCGATGCCGAAACCGTCTTTATTTGTCCGTGAGCAAAAATCCCCTTCCGCATCGGTAACGGTGAATTTATTGCCAGGACGAGCGCTGGATGAAGGGCAAATTAGCGCCGTTGTGCATCTGGTTTCCAGTGCAGTAGCTGGGCTGCCACCGGGTAACGTTACACTGGTGGATCAAGGTGGGCATCTGTTAACCCAGTCCAACACCAGCGGGCGCGATCTCAATGATGTTCAGTTGAAATATACCAGCGATGTCGAAGGCCGCATTCAGCGTCGTATTGAAGCAATTCTGTCGCCTATTGTCGGCAACGGCAATATTCATGCGCAAGTCACAGCGCAGCTGGATTTCGCCAGTAAAGAGCAAACAGAAGAGCAGTATCGCCCTAATGGCAATGAGTCGCAGGCGGCGCTTCGTTCCCGTCAACTGAATGAAAGCGAGCAGAGCGGTTCCGGTTATCCGGGCGGCGTGCCGGGGGCATTATCTAATCAACCCGCGCCCGCAAATAACGCGCCGATCAGTACGCCTCCGGCAAATCAAAACAATCGCCAGCAACAGACGAGCACCACCAGCAATAGTGGACCGCGCAGCACACAGCGTAATGAAACCAGCAACTACGAAGTCGATCGCACCATTCGTCATACCAAAATGAACGTCGGCGACGTGCAACGTCTGTCTGTCGCGGTAGTGGTGAATTACAAAACGCTGCCGGATGGCAAACCGTTGCCACTGAGCGCCGAACAGATGAAACAAATTGATGATCTGACCCGCGAGGCTATGGGCTTCACGGAAAAACGCGGTGATTCGCTCAATGTCGTCAACTCGCCGTTTACCAGTAGTGATGAAAGTGGTGGTGAGTTGCCGTTCTGGCAACAACAAGCGTTTATCGATCAGTTACTGGCTGCCGGACGCTGGTTGCTGGTGATACTGGTGGCGTGGCTGCTGTGGCGTAAAGCGGTGCGTCCGCAATTAATCCGCCGCGCTGAGGTGGTGAAAGCCGTTCAGCAACAGACACAAACTCGCCAGGAGACGGAAGATGCAGTGGAAGTACGCCTGAGCAAAGACGAACAACTGCAACAACGCCGCGCTAACCAACGTCTGGGGGCTGAGGTAATGAGCCAGCGCATCCGCGACATGTCTGATAACGATCCGCGCGTAGTGGCGCTGGTCATTCGCCAGTGGATAAATAACGATCATGAGTAACCTGACAGGCACCGATAAAAGCGTCATTCTGCTGATGACCATTGGCGAAGACCGGGCAGCAGAGGTATTCAAGCACCTGTCCCAACGAGAAGTGCAAACCCTGAGCGCGGCAATGGCGAACGTCTCGCAGATCTCCAACAAACAATTAACTGAAGTACTGGCAGAGTTTGAACAAGAAGCCGAACAGTTTGCCGCACTGAATATTAACGCCAATGATTATCTGCGTTCAGTGCTGGTCAAAGCGCTGGGCGAAGAGCGTGCCGCCAGCCTGCTGGAAGATATTCTCGAAACCCGCGACACTGCCAGCGGTATTGAAACGCTCAACTTTATGGAGCCACAGAGCGCCGCCGATCTGATTCGCGATGAACATCCACAGATTATCGCCACCATTCTGGTGCATCTGAAACGCGCTCAAGCCGCCGATATTCTGGCGTTGTTCGATGAACGTCTGCGCCACGACGTGATGCTACGTATCGCCACCTTTGGCGGCGTACAACCTGCTGCACTGGCTGAACTGACAGAAGTGCTGAATGGCCTGCTCGATGGCCAGAACCTCAAACGCAGCAAAATGGGCGGCGTGAGAACAGCAGCCGAAATTATCAACTTGATGAAAACTCAGCAGGAAGAAGCGGTTATTACCGCCGTACGTGAATTTGACGGCGAGCTGGCGCAGAAAATCATCGACGAGATGTTCCTGTTCGAAAATCTGGTGGATGTCGACGATCGCAGCATCCAGCGTCTGTTGCAGGAAGTGGATTCCGAATCGTTACTGATCGCGCTGAAAGGTGCAGAACAGCCACTGCGCGAGAAATTCCTGCGCAATATGTCGCAGCGTGCCGCCGATATACTGCGCGACGATCTCGCCAACCGTGGTCCGGTGCGTCTGTCGCAGGTGGAAAACGAACAAAAAGCGATTCTGCTGATTGTGCGCCGCCTTGCCGAAACCGGCGAGATGGTGATTGGCAGCGGCGAGGATACCTATGTCTGATAATCTGCCGTGGAAAACCTGGACACCGGACGATCTCGCGCCACCACAGGCGGAGTTTGTGCCACTGATGGAGCCAGAAGAAACCGTCACTGAAGAGGCCGAACCCAGCCTTGAGCAGCAACTGGCACAACTGCAAATGCAGGCCCACGAGCAAGGTTATCAGGCGGGGATTGCCGAAGGTCGCCAGCAAGGCCATGAACAAGGCTATCAGGAAGGTCTGGCTCAGGGGCTGGAACAAGGACTGGCACAAGCAAAATCCCAGCAAGCGCCGATTCATGCCCGGATGCAGCAACTGGTCAGCGAGTTTCAGACCACCCTTGACGCGCTGGATAGCGTGATTGCTTCACGCCTGATGCAGATGGCGCTGGAGGCAGCGCGTCAGGTGATCGGCCAGACGCCAACGGTGGACAACTCGGCACTGATCAAACAGATTCAACAGTTGTTGCAGCAAGAACCGCTATTCAGCGGCAAACCGCAGCTACGCGTGCACCCGGATGATCTGCAACGTGTTGATGAGATGCTCGGCGCAACCTTAAGTTTGCATGGCTGGCGCTTGCGCGGCGACCCGACCCTGCATCCTGGCGGTTGTAAAGTCTCCGCTGATGAAGGCGATCTCGACGCCAGTGTCGCCACCCGCTGGCAAGAACTCTGCCGTCTGGCAGCGCCAGGAGTGGTGTAATGACCACGCGGCTGACTCGCTGGCTAACCTCGCTGGATAACTTCGAAGCCAAAATGGCGCAGTTGCCTGCGGTGCGTCGCTACGGGCGATTAACCCGCGCCACCGGGCTGGTGCTGGAAGCCACCGGATTGCAACTGCCGCTCGGCGCAACCTGTGTCATTGAACGTCAGAACGGCACTGAAACGCACGAAGTGGAAAGCGAAGTGGTTGGCTTTAACGGTCAACGGCTGTTTTTAATGCCGCTGGAGGAAGTGGAAGGCGTGCTGCCCGGCGCGCGCGTTTACGCCAAAAATATCTCCGGCGACGGACTACAAAGCGGCAAGCAGCTACCGCTCGGTCCGGCGTTATTAGGTCGCGTTCTGGACGGCGGTGGTAAACCGCTCGATGGTCTTCCCTCCCCCGACACGACTGAAACAGGCGCCCTGATTACCCCGCCGTTTAACCCGTTGCAACGTACACCGATTGAGCATGTGCTGGATACGGGCGTGCGCCCAATTAATGCCCTGCTTACCGTTGGGCGCGGGCAGCGTATGGGGCTGTTTGCCGGATCTGGCGTTGGTAAAAGTGTGCTGCTGGGAATGATGGCACGCTACACCCGTGCCGATGTGATCGTCGTTGGTTTGATTGGTGAACGTGGGCGAGAAGTAAAAGATTTTATTGAAAATATTCTCGGTGCCGAAGGGCGTGCGCGCTCCGTGGTGATTGCCGCTCCGGCGGATGTTTCTCCGCTCCTGCGAATGCAGGGTGCCGCCTATGCCACGCGCATTGCCGAAGATTTTCGCGATCGTGGTCAGCATGTATTGCTGATTATGGACTCCCTCACCCGCTACGCGATGGCCCAGCGTGAGATTGCGCTGGCGATAGGCGAACCACCCGCCACCAAAGGTTATCCGCCGTCGGTATTCGCCAAATTACCGGCGCTGGTCGAACGTGCCGGAAACGGAATCAGCGGCGGCGGCTCGATTACCGCGTTTTATACCGTGCTCACCGAAGGCGATGACCAGCAGGATCCGATTGCCGACTCCGCGCGGGCGATCCTCGACGGTCACATTGTGCTTTCTCGTCGTCTGGCGGAAGCCGGGCACTATCCGGCAATTGATATTGAAGCCTCAATCAGCCGTGCAATGACGGCGTTGATCAGCGAGCAGCATTACGCGCGGGTACGCACATTCAAGCAGCTGTTGTCGAGTTTTCAACGTAACCGCGATCTGGTCAGCGTCGGCGCGTATGCCAAAGGCAGCGATCCAATGCTCGATAAAGCTATCGCCTTGTGGCCGCAGCTGGAGGGCTATTTGCAACAAGGCATTTTTGAACGCGCGGACTGGGAAGACTCTCTCCAGGGGCTGGAACGTATTTTTCCGACGGTGTGATTACGCAGGAGATAACAGCAGATGGCAGAACATGGCGCCCTGGCGACCCTGAAAGATCTGGCAGAAAAAGAGGTGGATAATGCGGCCCGCCTGCTGGGTGAAATGCGTCGCGGATGTCAGCAGGCGGAAGAACAACTCAAAATGCTGATCGATTATCAAAACGAATATCGCAGCAACCTGAACAACGACATGAGTGCAGGAATGACCAGTAATCGCTGGATCAACTACCAGCAGTTCATTCAGACGCTGGAAAAGGCCATTACCCAGCACCGCCAGCAGCTTAATCAGTGGACGCAGAAAGTTGACATTGCTCTGAACAGCTGGCGAGAAAAGAAACAACGTTTGCAGGCCTGGCAGACCCTCCAGGAACGGCAATCCACGGCGGCCCTGTTAGCAGAAAACCGCCTCGATCAGAAAAAGATGGACGAGTTCGCCCAGCGCGCCGCCATGAGGAAAACTGAATGATTCGTTTAGCGCCCTTGATTACCGCTGACGTTGACACATCCACATTGCCCGGTGCTAGCGCCACTGACACGGCACAGGATTTTCTTGCGTTGTTGAGCGGGGCATTAGCAGGAGATGCAGCACCAGGCAAAGCTTCGCCATTGCTTCAGGTTGCAGTGGATACCCCACACGCGCAAGGTAAAGAACGCGCCAGCGAAATTCTGGCCGGGGTATTGCCGTCTGATTTACACATCGCTACTGACGAAACGCTGGCTGAAATAACCGCAGCACGACCCGATACAACGCCGCTGACGACGGCTCTGGTTAATACGCTGGCAGCCATGCCAGAAAAGGAGACGGTCGCCGACGATAAAACGGATGACCTTAATGAAGATGCTGTCGCCAGCCTGAGCGCCCTTTTTGCTATGCTGCCCGGTTTTGACAATACCCCCAAAGTGACTGATGCGCCTGTCACAGCGTTACCGACGCAGAAGCAAGCACTCTCAACAAAACTGACTACCGCGCAACTCGCAACAGCACAACCTGACGACGCCCCTGGTGCGCCAGATCAGCCATTAACACCGCTGGTCGCTGAAGCCCAGAGTAAAGCGGAGATCATCAGCACGCCTTCACCTGTTACTACTGTCACCAGTCCGCTAATTACTCCGCACCAGACGCAGCCACTGCCCACCGTCGCAGCGCCTGTTTTGAGCGCACCGCTGGGTTCCCACGAATGGCAACAATCCTTAAGCCAGCATATTTCGCTGTTTACCCGCCAGGGGCAACAAAGTGCCGAACTGCGTTTGCATCCGCAAGATTTAGGCGAAGTGCAAATCTCCCTTAAGGTGGATGACAACCAGGCGCAAATTCAGATGGTTTCACCGCATCAGCACGTGCGCGCCGCTCTGGAAGCGGCTTTGCCGGTACTGCGCACACAACTGGCAGAAAGCGGAATTCAGTTGGGGCAGAGCAATATCAGCGGTGAGAGTTTTAGCGGTCAGCAGCAGGCAGCTTCCGAGCAACAACAAAGTCCACGCACAGCAGGCCATGAACGCCTGACAACCGAGGATGACGATGCATTGCCAGTTCCAACAACTCTTCAGAGAGTTTCATCGGGCAATGGTGGCGTCGATATTTTCGCCTAACGTCAGAGGTAGCACCTTAATCCGCGTCTTTTCCCCGCTTTGCCACACTTAAGACGCAGGATAATTAGCCGATAAGCAGTAGCGACACAGGAAGACCGCAACACATGACTGATTACGCGATAAGCAAGAAAAGCAGGCGATCGCTTTGGCTCCCGATCCTGGTATTCATCACTCTCGCGGCTTGTGCCAGCGCGGGTTACAGCTACTGGCATTCGCAACAAGTGACCGCTGGCGACAAAGCGCAGCAACACGTCGTGCTCTCACCTGTCTTCTATGCGCTAGACACTTTTACGGTCAATCTTGGCAATGCAGATCGCGTGCTTTATATCGGTATAACGCTGCGACTGAAAGATGAAGCCACCCGTTCGCGGTTGAGCGAGTATTTGCCGGAAGTCCGCAGTCGCTTGCTGTTACTGTTTTCGCGCCAGGATGCCGCCGTGCTGGCAACGGAAGAAGGCAAGCAACAACTGATTGCCGCAATTAAAGCCACACTTTCCCCCCCGCTTGTTGCCGGGCAACCGAAACAGGATGTCACCGACGTGCTGTATACCGCTTTTATTCTGCGATAACGACATGGGCGATAGTATTCTTTCTCAAGCTGAAATTGATGCGCTGTTGAATGGTGACAGCGAGGTCAAAGACGAACCGACGGCTAGTGTTAGCGGCGAAAGTGACATTCGTCCGTACGATCCTAATACCCAACGACGGGTTGTGCGCGAACGGTTACAGGCGCTGGAAATCATCAATGAACGTTTTGCCCGCCATTTTCGTATGGGGCTGTTCAACCTGCTGCGCCGTAGCCCGGACATTACCGTCGGGGCCATTCGCATTCAGCCGTACCATGAATTTGCCCGCAACCTGCCGGTGCCAACCAACCTGAACCTTATCCATCTGAAACCACTGCGCGGCACAGGGCTGGTGGTGTTTTCGCCGAGTCTGGTGTTTATCGCCGTGGATAACCTGTTTGGCGGCGATGGTCGCTTCCCTACCAAAGTAGAAGGTCGTGAGTTTACTCATACCGAACAGCGCGTCATCAACCGCATGTTGAAGCTGGCACTTGAAGGCTATAGCGACGCGTGGAAGGCGATTAATCCGCTGGAAGTCGAGTACGTGCGTTCCGAAATGCAGGTGAAATTTACCAATATCACCACCTCACCGAACGACATTGTGGTTAACACGCCGTTCCATGTGGAGATTGGCAATCTGACCGGCGAATTTAATATCTGCCTGCCATTCAGCATGATCGAGCCGCTGAGGGAATTGTTGGTTAACCCGCCGCTGGAAAACTCGCGTAATGAAGATCAGAACTGGCGCGATAACCTGGTGCGCCAGGTTCAGCATACACAGCTGGAGCTGGTTGCCAACTTTGCCGATATTTCGCTGCGCCTGTCGCAGATTTTAAAGCTGAAGCCCGGCGATGTCCTGCCGATAGAAAAACCCGATCGCATTATCGCCCATGTTGACGGCGTTCCGGTACTGACCAGCCAGTACGGCACCATCAACGGTCAGTATGCGTTACGGATAGAACATTTGATTAACCCGATTTTGAATTCTCTGAACGAGGAACAGCCCAAATGAGTGACTTGAATAATCCGGCCGATGACAACAACGGCGCAATGGACGATCTGTGGGCTGAAGCGTTAGGCGAACAAAAATCAACAAGCGGCAAAAGCGCGGCTGAAGCCGTGTTCCAGCAGCTTGGCGGCGGCGACGTCAGTGGAACATTGCAGGATATCGACCTGATTATGGATATTCCGGTTAAGCTGACCGTCGAACTGGGCCGCACACGAATGACCATCAAAGAGTTGTTGCGTCTGACGCAAGGGTCAGTCGTGGCGTTGGACGGTCTGGCGGGCGAACCACTGGATATTCTGATCAACGGTTATTTAATTGCTCAGGGCGAAGTTGTCGTAGTCGCTGATAAATATGGCGTGCGGATCACCGATATCATTACCCCGTCCGAGCGGATGCGCCGCCTGAGCCGTTAGTGATGAATAACCACGCTACTGTACAACCTTCCGCGCCGGTTTCTGCTGCTCCGCTCCTTCAGGTGAGCGGCGCGCTAATTGCCATTATTGTCCTGATCCTCGCTGCAGCCTGGCTGGTAAAAAGGCTGGGATTTGCTCCCAAACGTAATGGCACGAACGGACTGAAAGTCAGCGCTAGTGCCTCGTTGGGGACACGTGAACGGGTTGTGGTGGTCGATGTGGAAGATGCGCGACTGGTGCTCGGTGTTACTGCCGGGCAAATCAATCTGCTGCATAAACTTCCCCCTTCTGCGCCAACGGAAGCGTTACCTCAAGCCGATTTTCAGTCGGTCATGAAAAATTTTCTTAAGCGTGGCGGGAGAGCCTGATGCGTCGTCTCTTGTCTGTCGCACCGGCCCTTCTCTGGCTGCTTACTCCCCTCGCCTTTGCTCAACTGCCTGGCATCACCAGCCAGCCGCTGCCTGGCGGTGGACAAAGCTGGTCACTCCCAGTGCAGACGCTGGTGTTCATCACCTCGCTGACTTTTATTCCGGCAATTTTACTGATGATGACCAGCTTCACCCGCATCATCATTGTTTTTGGTTTATTGCGTAACGCACTGGGAACGCCCTCCGCGCCGCCCAACCAGGTTTTGCTGGGGCTGGCGCTGTTTTTGACCTTTTTTATTATGTCTCCGGTAATCGACAAAATTTATGTCGATGCGTACCAGCCATTCAGCGAAGAGAAAATTTCAATGCAGGAGGCACTGGAAAAAGGGGCGCAGCCACTGCGTGAGTTTATGCTGCGCCAGACCCGCGAGGCGGATTTAGGGTTGTTTGCCAGGCTGGCGAATACCGGCCCGTTGCAGGGACCTGAAGCAGTACCGATGCGCATTTTGCTCCCGGCCTACGTGACCAGCGAGTTGAAAACCGCCTTCCAGATAGGCTTCACGATTTTCATTCCGTTTTTGATTATCGACCTGGTTATTGCAAGTGTGTTGATGGCATTGGGGATGATGATGGTTCCCCCCGCGACCATTGCCCTGCCGTTTAAACTGATGTTGTTTGTACTGGTGGATGGCTGGCAATTGCTGGTCGGCTCGCTGGCACAAAGCTTTTACAGCTAGAGAGGCCAAATGACACCCGAATCGGTCATGATGATGGGGACAGAAGCGATGAAAGTCGCGCTGGCACTGGCTGCCCCGCTGTTGCTGGTGGCGCTGGTCACCGGTCTTATCATCAGCATTTTGCAGGCCGCCACGCAGATTAACGAAATGACGCTGTCGTTCATTCCGAAAATCATCGCCGTATTTATCGCCATTATTATTGCCGGACCGTGGATGCTCAACCTGTTGCTGGATTACGTTCGTACCTTATTCACTAACCTACCGTATATCATCGGGTAATCGATGTAATGTTGCAGGTAACAAGCGATCAATGGCTTTCCTGGTTAAGCCTGTATTTCTGGCCATTACTGCGCGTGCTGGCGCTGATCTCCACCGCGCCCATTTTGAGCGAACGCAGCGTGCCAAAACGGGTAAAACTGGGCCTCGCAATGATGATCACGTTCGCCATTGCTCCGGCAATACCCGCCAACGATGTGGCTATTTTTTCGTTCTATGCCCTATGGCTGGCGGTGCAGCAAATCCTGATTGGCATTGCTCTCGGCTTTACCATGCAATTTGCCTTCGCCGCTGTGCGCACCGCTGGCGAAATTATCGGTCTGCAAATGGGGCTGTCATTTGCGACGTTTGTCGATCCTGGCAGTCATCTCAATATGCCCGTCTTAGCGCGCATTATGGATATGCTGGCGCTACTGTTGTTCCTGACATTTAACGGTCATTTATGGCTGATTTCGTTGCTGGTCGATACATTTCACACTCTACCCATTGGTAGCGAACCGCTGAACAGCAATGCATTTCTGGCACTCACCAGGGCAGGGAGTTTAATTTTTCTTAACGGGTTGATGCTGGCGTTACCGCTCATTACCCTGTTGCTGACGCTGAATCTCGCATTAGGTTTACTGAATCGTATGGCCCCGCAATTATCAATCTTTGTTATTGGTTTTCCATTAACGTTGACTGTCGGCATCTCATTAATGGCGGCATTAATGCCGTTAATTGCTCCTTTTTGCGAACATTTATTTAGTGAAATTTTTAATTTGCTGGCAGATATTATCAGCGAATTACCTGTAATATGATTCCCTAATGTTTATCTTGTTATCCTAAGGATTATCCGAAAAATAATACCAGCGAACATCTTCCAGGATACTCCTGTGGCGAAATATTTGTTTTAACCTCACTCACATATCGCAACATTTACTTTACTTTAAGACAATTCCAGGCAAATTATACAACGCTTTACGGGATAGTAAGTCCGCCTGAAAAATCGCGAGAGTGGCGCATTAGGTGACCCATGTCGTTCCGTTTAGTCATGATGAAATATTCAGGTAAGGGGAATTATCGTTACGCATTGAGTGAGGGTATGCCATGTCAACGATTATTATGGATTTATGTAGTTACACCCGGCTGGGTTTGACCGGGTATCTGTTGAGTAGAGGGGTGAAAAAAAGAGAAATCAACGACATTGAAACCGTTGATGACCTTGCCATCGCTTGTGATTCACAGCACCCTTCAGTGGTGTTTATTAATGAGGACTGTTTTATCCACGATGCTTCTAACAGTCAACGTATCAAGTACATCATTAATCAACATCCCAATACGTTATTTATCGTTTTTATGGCAATTGCCAATGTTCATTTTGATGAATATCTATTGGTCAGAAAAAACTTATTGATCAGTTCCAAATCGATTAAGCCAGAATCTCTTGATGATATCCTTGGCGATATTCTGAAAAAAGAGACAACGATGGCCAGCATTTTAAATATGCCAACGTTATCATTAAGCCGGACCGAATCAAGTATGTTGCGAATGTGGATGGCTGGCCAGGGAACGATTCAAATATCCGACCAAATGAATATTAAAGCCAAGACCGTTTCATCGCATAAAGGCAATATTAAACGTAAGATCAAAACGCATAATAAACAGGTTATCTACCATGTCGTCCGACTGACGGATAATGTGACAAATGGTATTTTTGTTAACATGCGCTAAGGCATACTGACTGGTGGGATACCACCAGTCAGGCTGGCAGAAATTACTCGGCTTTCTCCACAAAGATACCATCCTGATGCCCTGCTTCATTAAAGAACCAGATGCCGAGCGGGTAGTCTTCCAGCGAAACCAGGTACATTGTGCCTTCACTAAACTCCTCAACTGCCAGTACCACGCCAGGACGACGCGGACCGCCATCCGTTTTGACTGTTACCCGATCATTCACCTTCATCGTTTTCCTCCTGTGGCTTTGTGCCAGTTTAGAACAATTTCGTTTTTCTGACAGCGCTGGGCGCGTGCGAGTGCTGATTTTCTCAACGGTCTATACTTAAGAAATGCCTGGCTGACATGACGTGTCGGCAGCAACATATAAGCAACGGTTGCGAGGAAAGATGATGAAAACCGCAAAAGAGTACAGCGATACCGCAAAACGTGAAGTCAGCGTCGATGTCGATGCCCTGCTGGCGGCGATCAATGAAATTAGCGAAAGCGAAGTTCATCGCAGCCAGAACGATTCGGAACACGTTAGCGTCGATGGCCGTGAATATCATACATGGCGTGAATTAGCCGATGCCTTTGAACTTGATATTCATGACTTTAGCGTCTCTGAAGTGAATCGCTAAATGCGTGATAAAAAAATCCCGACCCTTGTTGGGGTCGGGATCAAACTTGCTTAAGCAAGAAGCACTTAAAAAATTCGTTACACCAGGAAATCTGATGCGTTCATCACCTTATCCGCAATTTTTTAGGCTGACAAGAAAATATTCTTGATATGAATGATTAACGTCACTAATGAATGGAAGTGTGATCCGCGTCACCCCTTGGAGGCTATGGCGTTCACGTGATCGCTCCCAAAAAACGATTTTTTATTATTCGTGCTGTTTTAAGAAATATCCGGCAAAGGGAGTACTGCGCGATCATGCTTTCAATTCATCAACCGCTGCTGATTTTCACCGATCTTGATGGCACCCTGTTGGACAGTCATAGCTATGACTGGCAACCTGCCGCCTCCTGGTTAATCCGCCTGCGGGAAGCGGAGATCCCCGTGATCCTGTGTAGTAGTAAAACCTCGGCTGAAATGCTGTACCTGCAAAAGATGTTAGGTCTGCAAGGGTTGTCACTCATTGCAGAGAACGGCGCGGTGATCCAACTGGATCAACAATGGCAGGATTTGGACGATTTTCCGCGCATCATCTCGGGTATTGCTCATAGTGAGATCAGCCAGGTATTAAATACGCTGCGTGAGAAAGAACACTTCAAATTCACCACCTTTGATGACGTCGATGATACAACCATCGCTGAATGGACTGGCTTAAGCCGCAGCCAGGCCGCACTGACGCAGTTGCATGAGGCTTCGGTCACGCTTATCTGGCGCGACAGTGACGAGCGGATGGCACAATTTACCGCTCGCCTGAATGAACTGGGCTTGCAGTTTGTGCAAGGTGCGCGTTTCTGGCATGTGCTGGATGTCTCAGCCGGGAAAGATCAGGCAGCCAACTGGATCATTGAGGCATATCAGCAATCGCGTGGAAAACGTCCGACCACGCTTGGCTTAGGCGACGGCCCAAATGACGCACCATTACTGGAAGTGATGGATTATGCGGTGATCGTAAAAGGGCTAAACCGGGAAGGCGTGCATTTGCAAAATGAGGATCCGGCCCGTGTCTGGCGGACACAGCGAGAAGGACCGGAAGGCTGGCGCGAAGGGCTGGATCACTTTTTCACGGCCACTTAAGGGCTATCGCTCGCGCAGACCTGATTGCGCCCCGCTTGTTTTGCGAGATACAACCGCCGGTCGGCCAGAGACTGTAATTGCTCAAAATCATAATCGCCGGTTTCCTCGCTGCTACTCACCCCCAGCGAAGCACTGATGCGTAGGGTCGTGCTCTTGGCGATCAACATCTCTTTTTCATTCAGCTTCAGGCGAATACGTTCGGCCACTTCCGTTGCCTGCGCCAGGTTAGCGCCAGGCAGAATCACACAAAACTCCTCGCCGCCCACGCGGCCTGCAACGTCCTGTGAACGCAATGAACGACTGATTAATCCGGCAGCATGCGACAGCACACGATCGCCTGCCTGATGACCAAAGCGGTCATTAATCGCTTTAAAATGGTCAAGGTCGACCTGGATGACAGAAAACGGATGTTTGTGTATCTGACACAATTCGGCAAGCGGACGCGCTTTTTCGAACAATGCGCCACGGTTATACAAGCGCGTTAAGGTGTCATGCCACGCCTGCCACTGCAACGAGCTTTGCAGGACATACATATTGCTGACCATCTGGCGAATCACATACCAGGAGATAAGTAACATCGTCGTAAAGAGCGCCCACAGAAGGGTTAACGCAATGCTGATGCTGCCGAAATCACCACGCACACCTTCACTAAGCGTATGAATGCGCACTAATGCGCCGTCAAAATGGTCCAGTCGCTCCCAGCTAACATAGCGACTGTTCATCCTAATACCACCGCGCGTATCGTGTTCCATAGCCTGCGCCAGAGATGCCAGCTCTCGAGGATCAAAAAGGTCCTCCGCCGAGTGTTCCGGGTTAGATGAAGTCAATAATTTTAGTTTGCTGTCGTAGAGCTGGTATTCGCCATCCAGTTTTTTATCAATAGCGTTTTTTAGAAATTGCTGCATCGAGCGCACAGGGATACTCATTCCCAACACGCCATACCAGTAATTATTACTGTCGACCGGTACGCTTACGGTGACCTGCGGTTCAGTAACATTGTTATGGTCATGCTGAGAGGTAAACCAACGTACGCCACGTTGACGATTTTCTCGTTCTGATTGGCCGATAAACCAGGGTTGTGTGACAAATTCGTAGTAACGTGTAGGGATATTTCGGGTAAACAACGTCGGCTGCGTCGAAACGTAGAATCCGGCGCGTGAGACATACATTGCCTGTTCAACCATCGAAGTAGAGTTGTGCGCCAGTCGTAGTAAGTAGCCGACTTCCAGTGCGGCAGTAATTTCATTGTCGAGTAATTCATTTTCGCGAGAAAGCTGATTTCCCTCGCTCACTAACGCATCCGAGACACCGTTTACTGACAGAGTGCGTCGTCTGTTGAGTTCGATTTGCCAGGCGTGCTCGTCGCGATGTTGTTCAAACTCGACAACAGCGTTACGCATAGAGGTGAAATCCAGCGGCGCAACAAGGGCTTCACGCATTCCATTACGCAAAAAAATCAGTTTATCGACGTTATATTGCAATTGCTTGTCGAGCGCGTTGGCAACGTTTTCCAGATGATTACGCTGACTGGAGATATAGGCGTCTTCCAGCACCACGACTTCACGCCAGGTGAGCAAAGTGGAGAAGATCAACACCACGATAAAACACAGATTAACGACATGACCTGGCCCCAGGCGGCGCGCGAGTTTTTTTAGCCAGCTCTGGTTTTCCATTTTTGTCTCGTGCTGCACCCTGACGACTCCCAACCTGCTTTTTAATGATTCTGGCATAACCTGGCGATAGCGTACCGCCAAACAACGATAATTTTATAATGTTGGCATGATACGAGGCATCAGGCCTTCGATATTGACGCTGGCAGGACTGCCGGATGCGGCGTGAACGCCTTATCCGGCCTACTTTTGATTCTATCGCCAGATATCGATTATTTGTATAACCCAGGCATGATAAGACGCGACAGCGTCGCATCAGGCACTCCATACAGACGCTGGCACAACTGCCGGATGCGGCGTGAACGCCACATCCGGCCTGGTGTTAATTGCACATTTTCAAACTTCTTCCGACGAACAACTCCCCTCCCCCGGAACAAGCTCGGTTTCATGAAAAGCTTCCCGCTTGACCCCATAACCGTCATACCACCGGCACTCAACCATACCGCTGGAATACCCGGTGACAATCATCCGCGGGCCGCCCTCTTTTACCGTGACTTCCTCACTAACCATAAAGCTCATACTCGCCTCCTTTTTTCGAGTGAAACTTGTTCACCTTAGTCGAGGATGGCGAATTTTGCATAACAGCCAATGTGAATTTTAATGTGCCTGGCCGCGCATTTTCGCTACCACTTTCACTCCCAGCACCACGATGCCACCGATGATAAATCCAAGAATCAGATTTAAAACAGTCGGTAATATCATCGCCACCAGCGCGTTCTGCTGTCCGGCAAAATGTTCAATGGCATGATGCAGTGGCGCGATGCCATGCACCACAATGCCGCCACCAACCAGGAACATCGCCAGCGTGCCGACAACCGATAATGCTTTCATCAGCCAGGGCGCGATAATCAACAGCCCCTTACCCAACGCCTGCATCAACGTACTGGACTTTTCTGCCAGCCAGTAGCCCAGGTCATCAATCTTAACGATAATCCCCACCAGGCCATACACGCCAATCGTTACCACCAGAGCAATCCCTGAGAGCACCAGCACCTGATTAATCAGCGGCGCTTCCGCCACAATACCCAGCGTTATGGCGACAATTTCCGCAGACAAAATAAAATCGGTGCGAATGGCCCCTTTTATTTTGTCCTTTTCAAACTTGAGCGGGTCTTGCTCCGCCAGTTTTTCCAGACGCTGCTGACTCTGCGCCGGATCCTCTTTGTGTTTACGCGCCTCCAGCATATGTAGCACTTTCTCTACCCCTTCAAAGCAGAGAAACGCACCACCAATCATCAACAGTGGCGTAATTGCCCACGGGATAAATGCACTGATGATCAGCGCCAGCGGCACCAGAATCACTTTATTGATTAGCGATCCCTTCGCCACGCCCCAGACCACAGGAAGTTCCCGGTTGGCACGCACGCCTGAAACTTGTTGCGCGTTGAGCGACAAGTCATCCCCTAATACGCCGGCGGTTTTCTTCGCCGCCAGCTTGCCCATCACGGAGATATCGTCCAGCAAAGTGGCGATATCATCGAGCAACGTCAATAAACTACTCCCGGCCAAAAGCATTCCCTCTCATTTTTTCGTTGACGCGCTAAGTATGAAGCAAAATCGGCTTGCCTGATACTGTGCTTCACAGGTCAACATTTTTTTAACAATCAAGCACAATTATATCTCTCGCCAGCAGAATGATTTTCACGTTTACTATGAACCACCTTTTTATTTCCACCGTGAGGGATTATGCGTTTCCGCCAGTTGTTACCGCTTTTTGGCGCGCTGTTTGCGTTGTATATCATTTGGGGCTCGACCTATTTTGTCATTCGGATTGGCGTTGAAAGCTGGCCACCGTTAATGATGGCGGGAGTGCGATTTTTGGCAGCAGGTCTTTTATTGATGGCGTTTTTACTGCTGCGTGGGCACAAATTGCCGCCGCTGCGTCCCCTGCTCAACGCCGCGCTTATTGGCCTGTTACTGCTGGCTGTCGGTAACGGTATGGTGACGGTTGCCGAACATCAAAACGTCCCTTCCGGCATTGCCGCCGTGGTGGTGGCAACTGTGCCACTCTTTACTCTTTGCTTCAGCCGCCTGTTTGGCATTAAAACGCGCAAACTGGAATGGGTGGGTATCGCCATTGGGCTTGCCGGGATCATCATGCTCAATAGTGGCGGTAATTTAAGCGGTAACCCGTGGGGGGCAATGCTGATTTTAATCGGCTCAATTAGCTGGGCGTTTGGGTCGGTTTATGGCTCGCGCATTACCTTGCCGGTAGGGATGATGGCAGGCGCCATTGAGATGCTGGCAGCAGGCGTAGTGTTAATGATTGCGTCGATGATTGCGGGTGAAAAACTGACAGCAGTCCCTTCGCTTTCTGGTTTCCTTGCAGTCGGCTATCTGACGCTGTTTGGCTCGATTATCGCCATCAACGCTTATATGTATTTAATCCGCAATGTCAGTCCGGCTCTGGCCACCAGCTACGCCTATGTTAATCCCGTGGTCGCGGTATTGCTGGGTACGGGTCTGGGCGGCGAAACGCTGTCGAAGATTGAATGGCTGGCGCTAGGAGTGATTGTTTTCGCCGTGGTGCTGGTCACGTTGGGGAAATATCTCTTCCCGGCAAAACCCGTTGTCGCTCCCGTCATTCAGGATGCATCAAGCGAGTAAATGAATCCCCAGAGTGTCGATCTGCGCGCTGGCGCCCTCGCCGCAGATCCACTCTTCCAGACGCTCGGTAAGTGCCGCGTCCGTTAATTTCTCCCGCCCGCGTAACGCACATTCCCAGACAATCAACACACGCCAGCCGAGTTCCTGCAAACGACTGATATCGCGCCGATCGCGCTCGACATTTTTACCTATCTTCTCAAGCCAAAAATCTGTTCGCGTGGCGGGGACGTTAAACAGATAGCAATGGTGATGGTGCCAGAAGCAACCGTGGGCAAATATCACACAGCGAAATTCATCAAGGACAAAATCCGGACGTCCGGGAAGACTGGCTTCCTGAACACGAAACGCCAGCCCCTGCTCAGTTAACAGGCTGGCGAGACGTTTCTCGATTGCCGTATCGCGCGTGGCAATCGCGCGCATATTTTTGCTACGCGTGGCCTTATCGTGAACGTCGGCCATGTTGTGTTTCTCGCTGACGCAACGCCACCGCTTGTCTGATTTTTGGCTCGAGCAGTTTTGCCACCGCGGCAAAAACCGGTACTACCACCGAATTACCGAACTGACGATAGGCTTGCGTATCAGAAACCGGTATACGGAATTTTGCTTCTCCCGGCGCTTCAAAACCCATCAGGCGCGCGCATTCGCGAGGCGTTAATCTGCGTGGGCGATGTTGCTGATTCTGCGGATCGTCAAAGTCTTTCTCACCTGTCGCCATATCCCAGCCGCGATCGATTAAGATTTCCGCGCCGTCTTTATAATAACGGGCAGAAAGCGTGCGCGTGACACTTTGCGGATTGTTCGGATAAACCATCCCATAACCGAAGCCGTTACCGCGCGCCTGATGCTTTTTCGCATAGCGATAGAGATACTTCCATAGCACCGGCGTCAGGATATATTTCGCATCGACCATCGGGTCCAGCAACTGCGCCAGCGTCACTCGCTGCACCGGGAAACAATCGCTAATATCACGCAGGGTGAAATCTTCTTTCAGATTAAGATCGCGACGGAAGCCCACCAGCACGATGCGCTCGCGGTGCTGCGGTAGAAAATGTTTGCCATCGATGATTTTCGGATCGTCCGGGCCGTTATCTTCTGCGTCGGCAACGTCATAGCCCAGTTCGTCCAGCGTCTGCATGATGATGCGGAACGTTTTACCCTGGTCGTGGCTTTTCAGGTTCTTAACGTTTTCGAGCACAAAAATCGCCGGACGACGAGCGTCGATGATGCGCACCACATCAAAGAACAACGTCCCCTGGGTATCGCAGGCAAAACCGTGCGCCCGCCCAAGCGAGTTCTTTTTCGATACGCCAGCCAGTGAAAACGGCTGGCAAGGAAAACCGGCCAGTAAAACATCGTGTTCAGGAATGTGCTGACGGATATGTTCCGCCGCCGCGTCATCACTTACGCCCTCTTTATGGCTCAGGGTAATGTCGCGGATATCTTCATTAAAATGATGAGTCGCCGGGTCGCAATAATGGTTGGCTTTATAGGTGCGCACCGCATGTTTATTCCATTCACTGGTAAATACGCACTGACCGCCAATTGACTCAAAACCGCGACGGATACCACCAATCCCGGCAAAGAGATCGATAAAGCGAAACGCATAATGCGGATGATGTGCTGGCGGTTTGGGTAGCAACGTTTGCAGGTGGGCGAACTCATTTTCACTTAAACGGTGCCATACCGAATCATTCGCCAGCGCACGTTTTAAAATCGCCGCACTCCAGTGGTTCTCACCCACACCATTAAGTTGCGCCACCAGCGTTTTAACATCATAAATTTGCAGCAGTTTCTCCAGCATTGCCTGTGCGGCATTCCCGGTGCTGTATGAATCGGTTACTGAAATATTTTCCTGCATAGATTTAACCGGCCATATGAGATGGCCGACAGGTTAACATAATTACATCGGTTTAGGGCCACGCGCGCAGTCAGCTGGCGAAAACGCATCAATCACGTTGTGATCGATACCTTCATTCTCCCCCGCCAGTTCAGCACTAAGTTTGGCCATAAACTCCACCAGAAAACGGGCGTTGTGTTGCGCCAGTTGTTTACCTTTTGTGGTTTGCATCGTTTGGGGTAGTTTTAGCAGCTTGGTCTGGAAGTGGTCCAGCGCGTAACGTTTATCATCGAGCGGGCGATGCTGCGCGAACGGATCTTCGCCATCAAACAGCGCCACACCTAACGCGCCTGAAACCGCAAACACACGCGCCAGGCCAATCGCGCCTAAGGCTTCCAGCCGGTCCGCATCCTGCACGATTTTAGCTTCCGCCGTTAAGGGCGTAATTTGCGCACTGAAACTGTGTGCGGCAATGGCATGACAAACGGGCTCTATTTTCTCCGCTGGAAATTGCGCAAACTCTTCACATAGCAGGCGACGCGTCTCTTCTGCTGCCAGCATTGAAGATTGCTGCCGTTGCGGATGATTTTTCGCCAGACTCACGATATCGTGAAAATAACAGGCGGTTAAAATCACCAGCATGTCCACGTCTTCATCTACCGCCAGTTTTTGTGCCGTCGCCCAGACGCGGCGAAAATGACACAGGTCATGGGCCGCGTCCTGATACTGATGATGGCTCTTCAACCAGTTCTCGAATTGTGCCTGCCAGTGTTGTAAGTCCATATGCGCTCCGCGGCCAAAGAGTCGCAACCTTAGCAGTTTTTACTCATAGCGTCTGCTACGTACGGGGCGAGGTCGCGTGTACCAGGCAATGCCGCCTAACAACGCCCCGACCATGGCCATAAACAAAAACCCCACTAACGCGCCTAACCACTTTCCCGCAGTTGAACCTAAATCACTTTCAAATCCAGACACGGGGGCATCGGGGATGCGGCTCATTACCCAGATGTAACGCGCCATTACCCAGACAAAATAACCACACCAGGTATAGAAAGCCCATAAAGCCAGTTTGCCGCCAGGGCTACGAGAGAGTCTTTCTTCCATTGCTGTCGAACCATACTCCATTTTGAGATAACCCGGAAAATTCAGACTTATACTGTTATGTGATAAAAGTCACATTTTTCCACATCGGTCGAGCCAGTCAAGTCTCACTCATTTTTTGAACAAATATATGAATCTTAACCACTGACATTATGTGCAGAAAAAACAAGTCGGAAGGCATTTGTTTTTTGTTTGGGCATAATTGATTAATTCATATTTTGAATATATTGGCATTGAATACAATTATACCTTTTTTGTTTTCTGTGTCATGATGACTACGTTATTAGCCTTTTATCGTCTTGTTTATATTTTTTGGGCCGGCATGATGCCGGCTTTTTTTATGCGTTCATTAATGTGCAGTAGATCACACTCAGTCTTTAGTTCAACAATCATTGATGTAATCCATCCTTCCAAAAGAACAATAACCAATTGATATACAAATATAAATATGATGAATGCTTATGTCTGAAATTCATAATTATGAATTATATTAAATAGAATAGAAACATTTTGAAATCTTTTAAATACATTTGTTACATGTAATCTTTAAAATAAAATGAACTTCATAGAATAGTATCCAAATGTGCTTTTTTTTGGATAACGGCACTTATTGATATATTCATGAAGATTATAATCACAAGGGAATACATAATGAAAAGAAAAGTTCTGGCAATGCTGGTCCCGGCGTTATTAGTTGCTGGCGCAGCAAATGCGGCTGAAGTCTATAATAAAGATGGTAATAAACTGGATTTATACGGAAAAGTAGCAGGTCTGCACTACTTCTCTGATGACTCAGGCAGTGATGGCGACATGTCATATGCCCGTATCGGTTTCAAAGGTGAAACCCAGATCGTTGACCAGTTCACTGGCTATGGTCAGTGGGAGTTTAACATTGGCGCAAATGGCGCTGAGAGCGACAAGGGCAATACCGCAACTCGTCTGGCATTTGCAGGCTTAGGTTTCGGTCAGAACGGTACTTTCGACTATGGTCGTAACTACGGTGTCGTATATGACGTTGAAGCATGGACCGATATGCTGCCAGAATTTGGTGGCGATACCTACGCTGGTGCCGACAACTTCATGAACGGTCGTGCTAATGGTGTTGCAACCTACCGTAACAATGGTTTCTTTGGTCAGGTTGATGGCCTGAACTTTGCTCTGCAATATCAGAGTAATAATGAAAGCAGTGGACCATTCGGTCAGGAAGGTTCTGGTAAGGGACGTAGCATTACCAAAGAAAATGGTGATGGTTTCGGTATGTCAACTTCCTATGACTTCGACTTCGGTTTAAGTCTGGGTGCTGCATATTCTAACTCTGACCGTACCGATAACCAGGTTCACAAAGGTTTGCATGATACTCGTTACGGGGATCGCTTCGATGCAACTGCTGGCGGTCAAACAGCAGAAGCATGGACCGTTGGTGCAAAATACGACGCTAATAACGTTTACTTAGCAGCCATGTATGCTGAAACCCGTAACATGACTGGTTACGGTGATGCTGATGCTATCGCTAACAAAACCCAAAACTTCGAAGTTGTTGCTCAGTATCAGTTCGACTTCGGTCTGCGTCCGTCCATCGCTTACCTGCAATCAAAAGGTAAGGATTTAGGCGGTGTAAATAGTGATAACTTTGACAGCCAAGGTAATCATCATTACACCAACAAAGACCTGGTTAAATATGTTGATATCGGTATGACCTACTATTTCAACAAAAACATGTCCACCTATGTTGATTATAAAATCAACCTGCTGGACAACGGCGACGACTTCTACAAAGAAAACGGCATCGCGACCGACGATATCGTTGCTGTGGGCTTAGTCTACCAGTTCTAATCAGCCAACGCGCCGCGGCACGTAACTGTAAAACATAATATCGGCCTGAGTTCGTCCCTCATCGAACTCAGGCTTTTTTATATCCCACATCAAATCACCAACAGCGGCACGCTAAACTGCCGTAGCATGTCGATAAACCCTAATTCCTGCGTAGCTCCCAGCACAATAACATCAGCCAGTTGTTGTTCAGCAAGTTCCTTTATCCCTTCCGGAAGAGTGCCGAAATGAACATATGTATGAATAAATCCTTCAGGCAAAACCAGTTGTTCTGCTATATGAGCTAAACGGCACACAGCCTGCCCACGTAGACCTTCTTTAAAACGATGCATATCAGAAATATACCCACGCTCGAGAACTCTTAAATATTCCGGTATAAAGCCAAGTAAGTGAACATGTCCAGAAGAAACATTGGCGAAAAATTGCGCGTGCAAAAACGCTTGCTCTCTATCATCCCGAGAAAAAACATTCACCGGAATAACAATATTTCGGTACATAGGTATTCCCTGAAAAAATTCAATATAATCAACTGCACTTGAATTATTAGTGCATATTTCTAATACTATATTTAAGTCGTTTTTTTGGAAAAGTTATCGTTGCTGCCCCACTTTAGTCTCCAGGCCATTCCCTCTGACAAATTGTGCAAAGAGTACATCTGATGACAAGTAATTAATCATATCTGTCATCAGTTAAACCTTAATCTGGATCATCATTCTTTCGCGATAATCTCTCGTGCCAGACAGTTTTACGATTATTTTTTTGCTAATAATCTCATTTTCTTAACTTACACTCTCATAGCATGGCCCGGCGAGATTCTTCGCTTCAGCATTTACCTGTTTTAAGCAGGCCTCAGGCGAATCCTCCTATTGTAGGCACATCTGGCGCCGCTCTAAACTTCACGTGAGCACAAAAAATCACCACAATTAAAAATTGTGCTACCGTGAATCAATATCCTGATTTCTGAAAAATAGACTAAAATAAATTAACACCAATTACGACCACTTTACGCAATAAGGAGAAATCGGCATGATTAATATTCGACACAAGTGCAGCATAATCATCGCACATTCCCCCCTTGCATACCGCTTTCGATATATTGACTCCAATTTACCACCTGGTTAAAAATAGCAACCAGCTCAGTCGCGAATATAGTGACTAACCTACATAAGTAACAACAAGGAATACACTATGACTGTTCAACAAAGTAAGAATCCGCAAATCGATATGGCTGAAGATAATGCTTTCTTCCCGTCAGAATATTCGTTAGGCCAATATACCAGCCCGATTTCTGATCTTGATGGGGTAGACTATCCAAAATCGTATAGCGGAAAGCAAAAAATTCTGGTAATCGCCGCCGATGAACGCTATTTGCCAACTGATAATGGTAAGCTCTTCTCAACAGGAAACCATCCGATTGAAACGTTGCTGCCGTTATATCATCTGCATGCTGCTGGTTTCGAGTTCGAGGTTGCGACGCTTTCTGGCCTGATGACAAAATTTGAATATTGGGCTATGCCGCGTAAAGATGAAAAAGTGATGCCATTCTTTGAGCAGCACAAATCTCTGTTCCGCAATCCGAAAAAATTGGCAGATGTTGTTGCCAGCCTCAACGCAGACAGCGAGTACGCAGCAATCTTTGTTCCTGGCGGTCACGGTGCACTCATTGGTTTACCAGAAAGCAAAGACGTGGCTGCCGCTCTGCGGTGGGCAATCGAAAATGACCGTTTTGTTATCTCCCTTTGCCACGGTCCGGCAGCCTTTCTGGCGCTTCGCCACGGCGATAACCCATTAAATGGTTATTCAATTTGCGCATTCCCTGACGCTGCAGACAAACAAACACCAGAGATTGGCTACATGCCGGGTCATCTGACCTGGTACTTTGGTGAAGAACTGAAGAAAATGGGCATGAACATCGTCAATGATGATATTACCGGCCGGGTACACAAAGATCGTAAACTTTTAACCGGTGACAGTCCTTTCGCAGCAAATGCGTTAGGCAAACTGGCAGCACAGGAGATGCTGGCCGCATACGTAGGTTAATCGGCTGACACTTACTGTGGAATAAAAGTGGGGGTAACTCTCCCCCACTTAACAAACATGAAAACGACCACCTCCAATTACTGACGTTTTAACGCTTCCCTTCACTTTATGCACCCCAGACTGAAGAATGCGACACAAGCTGTTTTTAAACAAAATGATAATTCTCGAAAATGATTAACACATAAACAATAAATATATAGTATATTCCACGTTATTATTTATCGATTTTAGAAATCAATCATTTCTGTTAAACTTCACCACGTTTTAACCAGAATGGAAGCGAGGTTGGAAATGTCATTTGTATCATTTTTCAGACGTATTGCATTTGCGTATTATGATTATCGCTGCAAAAATACTGATATTGCAAAAAGTGAATTCGTAGTTATTCACATTCCCGATCAAATTGGGGATGCAATGGCTATTTACCCAATAATCCGATCGCTTGAAATGCATAAAATAAAACACTTATTAATTGTCACATCAACAATTAATAAATCTGTTTTTGATGCACTTCATCTGGAACAAACAAAATTAACATTGATCAGTATGACAATGCAGGATCATGCCAGTATTAAAGAAATAAAAAAATTAGCAAAAAACATCAATGAACAATATGGAACTCCTGATCTTTGTATTGAAGCAATGCGCAAGAAAAACCTGAAGACGATGCTATTTATTAGCCATTTACGAGCCAATACAAATTTACAGGTTGTGGGTTTAACAATGAAATGTTATTCACCGATATGTAAGTCAGCGTCGAAAATGGATCAGTCACTACGCGCCCCAGTACCGCTGACATGGGCCTTCATGATGCGAGAAGTAGGATTTCCGGCGCCCCCGCCCATATTTGAATTGCCCCTCAGCGAAATAGTGCTAAAAGAAGTACGTTGTGAGATGCATTCATTAGGTTCATATATTGCTCTTAATTTAGAAGGTAGCGTGCAAGAGAGAACATTTTCATTAACAATGGCACAAAAAATCATTGAGATGATTAAAATGCAATCAGATATGCCAATTGTCATTGTTCATGGTCCGAAAGGTTCGGAAACAGCCCTGGAACTAACCCGGCATTTTGATAACGTTTATCATTTGTCGTTATCACCTTCAATAATGCGGTCTGCAGCAATCATAAGAGATACCTTCCTTGCAATAACGCCAGACACATCTATTTTACACATGGCAAGTGCTTATAATGTTCCTGTCATCGCCGTGTATGCTGATTATAAGACTCGCTGGCCTGCCATGGCCGGCATTTCAGAGACGATTGTGGTAGGAAAGGCTATTGATCATCTAAATTTGGATGAATTCAGCAATACGCTGAAAAGGATTATCGCGAAAATTTCAGTCACAGCGTAATGAAAGCTCTAACAAAAATTCAAACACTAAAGCACGTTTGCAGAAAAGCAAAAAGCCCGCTCGAAAGCAGGCTTTTTTGAATTTGGCTCCTCTGACTGGACTCGAACCAGTGACATACGGATTAACAGTCCGCCGTTCTACCGACTGAACTACAGAGGAATCGTGAGAACGAGGCGAATATTACTTAGCAGCGCAGCGAGTGTCAACACTAAAATTCGTAAGTCATTTCAATCGGTTAATTAAGCAACAAAATTTATATTTAATGAACATTTGGTACTGAATTGGTGTCTCGCCCATTGGCATTTCGTAGCCGTTGTAATGGATCCTGCTTATAAAATTGGCAGAAACGTTGCCACAGCGAGGGGAAGCGTGGCGCAAAAAGTTCCGGTGCACTAAAAAAGTATTCGGAAAGTACGGCAAAACATTCTGCAGGGTCACTAGCAGCATAAGCATCGATGCTGGAGGCATTTTCGCCCACTAACTCAATTTCTTCCTGAATGTTATCCATCGCCGCATGAAGATCGTGTTCCCATCCAGCGACTTCACGCAAAGAAATGAAGGGAACCCCACTGGCGCGATCGCCATTTCGTGTATCCAGCTTATGTGCAACTTCGTGGATAATCAGATTAAAGCCCGAGGCATCGAAAGAATCTTGTATATCGAGCCAGTTCAGCACGATTGGGCCTTGCTGCCAGCTTTGTCCTGATTGAACGATACGTTGATTATGCACCAGCCCTATATCGTCTTCCCATTCATCGTCTACCACAAATGGCGCAGGGTAAATTAGCACTTCATGAAAACCATCCAACCATTCCAGTCCAAGCTCCAGAACAGGCAAGCAGAAAAGTAAGGCGATGCGACTACTTTTCAATGCATCAAGTTCAAATCCTTGCAGCGGGACCAGTCTTTTTTGCTGCAAAAAACGTTCGGCAAGAGTGACCAGTTTGCTTTGCTCCTGCTCTGTCAGACATGTCAAAAGAGGTATCGCCAGAGCTTCCTTCCATGGCAGCGTATCTTCATGATCTGTTTCTTGTACTTTCCAGGGCCACTTAATCATCGTTTTGCTCGCAAACTCGTCACTTGAACAAAATTGCACGGACAGGGACTGTTAAAATGCCAAATTTCCTGGCATCATGGCAACCATCTGAACGGAGAGATGCCGGAGCGGCTGAACGGACCGGTCTCGAAAACCGGAGTAGGGGCAACTCTACCGGGGGTTCAAATCCCCCTCTCTCCGCCAATCATTCAAGCAATTAGCTCGCCTGGTGTCAGTGACACAAATCCCATTAGGAAAATTCAAAAAAATCCATCAGAGAAAAATAGCATCAGCCGGGCATGCGTTGCGGCTTTAGCGTTCACATTTTTCTGTTCAACGCGGTTGTGATATGTAACTGCCCCCCTCCCGGCCCTTCATCCTCAGTTCCTGGCATAAAAACATTTGCAGATGCTTTCTGTCGCGGTAGTCTCATAAGGTTCGTTTATAGATCGACGGCAATGTGAGTTACCTTTTCCATACTAATTATAAAAAGACAGTACAAACAGGATCACTATGGACTCCACGCTCATCTCCACGCGTCCCGATGAAGGAACGCTTTCGTTAAGTCGCGCCCGACGCGCTGCGTTAGGCAGTTTCGCGGGTGCCGTCGTCGACTGGTATGATTTTTTACTCTATGGCATTACTGCCGCATTGGTGTTTAATCGCGAGTTTTTCCCGCAGGTAAGCCCGGCAATGGGAACGCTCGCTGCATTTGCTACCTTTGGTGTCGGTTTCCTTTTTCGTCCGCTCGGTGGTGTCATTTTCGGCCATTTCGGCGACCGACTGGGGCGTAAACGCATGTTGATGCTTACCGTCTGGATGATGGGCATCGCCACAGCATTGATCGGCATTCTCCCTTCGTTTTCAACTATTGGCTGGTGGGCACCAATTTTGCTGGTGATACTGCGAGCTATTCAGGGATTTGCTGTTGGCGGAGAATGGGGAGGCGCTGCGTTGCTGTCCGTTGAGAGCGCGCCAAAAAACAAAAAAGCCTTTTACAGTAGCGGCGTGCAGGTTGGTTACGGAGTAGGTCTACTCCTTTCAACCGGACTGGTTTCATTGATCAGTATGACGACAACTGACGAGCAATTTTTGAGCTGGGGTTGGCGCATTCCTTTCCTGTTTAGCATCGTACTGGTGCTGGGTGCATTGTGGGTGCGCAATGGCATGGAGGAGTCCGCTGAATTTGAACAACAGCTGCATAATCAAGCGGCGGTGCAAAAACGCATCCCGGTTATCGAAGCTCTGTTACGACATCCCGGTGCTTTCCTTAAGATTATTGCACTGCGACTGTGCGAGTTGCTGACGATGTATATCGTTACCGCCTTTGCACTCAACTATTCGACCCAGAATATGGGGCTGCCGCGCGAATTATTCCTCAATATTGGTTTGCTGGTGGGTGGATTAAGCTGCCTGACAATTCCCTGTTTTGCCTGGCTTGCCGATCGTTTTGGTCGCCGTAGGGTTTATATCAGCGGCTCAATAATCGGAACGTTAAGCGCATTTCCTTTTTTTATAGCGCTTGAGGCACAGTCCATTTTCTGGATCGTTTTCTTCTCCATTATGCTGGCGAACATTGCGCATGACATGGTGGTTTGCGTGCAACAGCCGATGTTCACCGAGATGTTTGGTGCCAGTTATCGCTACAGCGGCGCTGGCGTCGGATATCAGGTTGCCAGCGTGGTAGGCGGTGGATTTACACCTTTTATTGCTGCTGCTCTGATTACTTATTTTGCAGGAGACTGGCATAGCGTCGCCATTTATTTGCTGGCAGGCTGCCTGATTTCCGCAATAACTGCGTTGTTAATGAAAGACAATCAACACGCTTGATAGCCTGGCGAAGATCGTCCGATCTTCGCCTTACACTTTTGTTTCACATTCCTGTGACATACTATCGGAAATGCGGTAATTGTATGGAACAGGAGAGACGTATGAATAATAAGGGCTCCGGTCTGACCCCTGCTCAGGCACTGGATAAACTTGACGCGCTATATGAAAAATCTGTAGTCGCTTTACGCAACGCCATTGGCAAATATATTAAAAGTGGCGAACTGCCTGATGAAAACGCCCGAAAACACGGTCTTTTTGTCTATCCATCGCTGACCGTGACCTGGGACGGTAGCGCAACAAACCCTCCCAAAACACGCGCGTTTGGTCGTTTTACTCACGCTGGCAGCTACACGACCACCATCACCCGCCCTGCTCTCTTTCGTTCATATCTTAATGAACAATTAACTCTGCTGTACCAGGATTATGGTGCACATATTTCCGTGCAACCGTCAGAGCATGAAATTCCTTATCCCTATGTCATCGACGGCTCAGAGCTGACGCTTGATCGCTCAATGAGTGCCGGATTAACTCGTTATTTCCCGACAACCGAACTGGCACAAATTGGCGATGAAACGGCAGACGGCATTTATCATCCAACGGAATTCTCCCCGCTATCGCATTTTGATGCACGCCGGGTAGATTTTTCCCTAGCACGGTTACGCCATTATACGGGTACGCCAGTCGAACATTTTCAGCCGTTCGTCTTGTTTACCAACTACACACGTTATGTGGATGAATTCGTACGTTGGGGGTGCAGCCAGATCCTTGATCCTCATAGCCCCTACATTGCCCTTTCTTGTGCTGGCGGGAACTGGATCACCGCTGAAACCGAAGCACCGGAAGAAGCAATTTCCGACCTCGCATGGAAAAAACACCAGATGCCCGCATGGCATTTAATCACTACCGATGGTCAGGGTATTACTCTGGTTAATATTGGCGTGGGGCCGTCAAATGCCAAAACTATCTGCGATCATCTGGCGGTGCTGCGCCCGGATGTCTGGTTGATGATTGGTCACTGCGGAGGATTACGTGAAAGCCAGGCTATTGGAGATTACGTACTTGCGCATGCTTATTTACGCGATGACCACGTGCTTGATGCGGTTCTGCCTCCCGATATTCCTATTCCGAGCATTGCTGAAGTACAACGTGCACTTTATGACGCCACCAAACTCGTCAGCGGCAGGCCGGGTGAGGAAGTTAAACAGCGGCTACGCACTGGAACTGTAGTAACCACTGATGACAGGAACTGGGAGCTACGCTACTCAGCTTCTGCACTGCGTTTTAATTTAAGTCGGGCCGTGGCAATTGATATGGAAAGTGCCACCATTGCAGCACAAGGATATCGTTTCCGCGTACCATACGGGACGCTACTGTGTGTTTCAGATAAACCGTTGCATGGTGAGATTAAACTTCCCGGTCAGGCTAACCGTTTTTATGAAGGCGCAATTTCCGAGCACCTGCAAATTGGCATTCGGGCGATAGACTTGCTGCGCGCAGAAGGCGACCGACTGCATTCGCGTAAACTGCGGACCTTTAATGAACCACCGTTCCGATAATGAGTTCAGATCCTTTGCGTCAGGAAAAGATGTGAAGGATTTGATTAAGTAACAAAGCAAAAAGCCCGCTATAAAGCGGGCTTTTCAGAAATCTGGCTCCTCTGACTGGACTCGAACCAGTGACATACGGATTAACAGTCCGCCGTTCTACCGACTGAACTACAGAGGAATCGCGAGAACGGGGCGAATATTAACGATGCCCATCCACAATGTCAAAGCCTGTTTTTTAATTTTGAATTCGTTTGCTGAAATAATCTGCGCTTTGTCGTTTATTCCGACACATCTGGCTTTTTTTCATACTATTTATGCTCAGGACGAGGGTATTTCCATAGCCATCGCCCTGTCACCATTCGCCAGTAAAACAGCACCGCCCGCACGGCCCAGTCGGCAAACATCCCCATCCAAACGCCAACCACGCCCCAGCCAAGCATAATTCCCAGCACATAACCGACTACCACCCGGCATCCCCACATGCTCAGCATAGAAACCCACATGGCGTAGCGAGCATCTCGAGCACCTTTAAAACCAGCAGGTAGTACCCAGGAGGCGGACCAAATCGGCATAAATAAAGCATTCAACCAAATCAGAATCACAACGACATGTTTAACCTGCGGATCCTGGGTATAAAACGACGCCATAATCCCGGCAAAGGGGGCGGTTAACCAGGCTATTGCCGTTAATCCAATAGTGGACAGCCAGAAAACATGCCTCAATTGAATTTCTGCTTGTGCTATCTGCCCTACCCCCAACCTTCGACCCGTAATGATTGTAGAAGCAGATCCAAGTGCACTTCCTGGTAAATTGATAAGAGCTGCAATCGAAAAAGCGATAAAATTCCCGGCAATAACACTCGTCCCCATCCCGGCAACGAACATTTGTGTTAATAACCGGCCACTGGTAAATAATACGGATTCCACACTTGCAGGAATACCAATACCCATGACTTCCCAGATAATGCTGAAATTCAATGGCTTAAAATAGCTTTTTAACGAGATCCGTAGCGCAGGATTAAAACCAATCGCCAGAACCCACAAAATGGCGACTGCGCCAATATAACGGGAAATAGTTAATCCCAGTCCTGCCCCGACAAACCCTAACCCCTGCCAGGAGAAAAGACCGTAAATCAATATGCCGCTAATGATGATATTAAGGATATTCAAACTACCATTTATAAGAAGCGGTATTTTCGTATTCCCTGCGCCGCGAAGTGCTCCGCTGCCAATCAAGGTGATTGCCGCCGCAGGATAACTGATGACTGTCAGCTCCAGATAAGTCAGCGCCAGTGCTTTTACCTCCGGTGTGGCCTCACCTGCAACAAAATCGATAATTTGCTCACCAAAATGATGAATAAGCGCTGCCAACAGTACGGCAAACAATATCATGATCACTAATGACTGCCGTGTCGCTACCCTCGCTCGCCGTCGATCACGCTTACCGAGACTAAATGCCACAACGACTGTAGTACCAAGGTCGATAGCTGCAAAAAAAGCCATAATGACCATATTAAAACTGTCCGCCAACCCAACGCCTGCCATCGCATCTTTTCCCAGCCAACTGACCAGAAACGTGCTCAGTACGCCCATCAACAGGACACAGGCATTCTCCATAAAGATAGGAACAGCAAGCGGGGTTATCTCACGCCAGAACAACACCTTGTAGCTCTTACGTTTTGCGTGCCAGCGAGTGCCGTGAACAAACTGGCGTAAAGCTGAGGAGATATTCAAAACTGACCTTAATTGCAGAAAGTGAAACCACATTTCAAATAATGAGGGAGAATCAGCAAAGCTGCAAAGATTTTCGCCAGCAAATTGTCTGCAAATGCAACAAACTGTTGATAGAAACGGCAAACGGTTGAGAAATTTAAAAATCAGGTTTGACAAAAGATTTTTCGCCGTTAAGATGTGCCTCAACAGCGATTCCTCTGTAGTTCAGTCGGTAGAACGGCGGACTGTTAATCCGTATGTCACTGGTTCGAGTCCAGTCAGAGGAGCCAATTTAAGGAAAGCAGACGTTCACTGACGTCTGCTTTCTGCATTTATATCAACTGGTTATCCCCTTCTTCACGTTCACCCTCGTTCGTTAAAAACCGCTCGAATCCACACTACTTTGCTGGTAAAAATGCTGGTAAAGCTGGTTCGATTTGCGTTTTACCAGCACGCGGAGGGAACCGTCATGTCACTTACTGATACTAAAGTAAAAAATGCCAGACCAGCGGAAAAAGCCGTCAAGCTCACTGATGGATTTGGTCTCTACCTTCTTTTGCATCCCAATGGTTCAAAATACTGGCAGTTAGGCTATCGCTTCGATGGTAAACAGAAAGTGTTTTCCATTGGTGTTTACCCTGCGGTTTCTCTTGCTGATGCCAGACAACGACGTGATGAAGCAAAAAAGCTGCTTGCTCAGGGAATCGATCCTAACGCTAAAAAACAGGCTGATGAAAAAGCTCTGCAGGAAAAGCGGGATAAAACCCGTTCGTTCCGTGTCGTCGCCAGAAGCTGGTTTGCCACCAAAACAAAATGGTCTGAAGATTACGCCGATACGGTATGGAAGCGCCTTGAGACCTATGTATTCCCGGATATTGGTGACAGCAACGTTTCAGATCTGGATACGGGTGATCTGCTTGTTCCGGTAAAAAAAGCAGAAACGCTTGGCTATCTTGAAATTGCCATGCGGATCAAGCAATACATCACTGCCATCCTGCGTCACGCCGTCCAGCAAAAACTTATGCGCCATAATCCTGCTTACGATATGGAAGGTGCTGTGCAGAAACCAGAGACTGAGCACCGTCCCGCACTGGAGCTGGAAGAGATCCCCCTGCTACTTGAACGTATTGATGCCTACAAAGGCCGTGGACTTACCACACTGGCGATTAAACTCAATCTGTTGATTTTCATTCGTTCCAGTGAACTCCGCTATGCACGATGGTCAGAAATCGACTTCAACAGTAAGTTATGGGTGATACCAGAAAAGCGTGAAGTGATTGAGCGCGTCAAATATTCCACGCGTGGCGCAAAAATGAAACGCCAGCACTTTGTTCCCCTTTGCAGGCAGGCTCTTAAGATACTGAAAGAGATCCGTCAGCTTACCTATGAAGAAGGTAATGACGCCGGATTAATTTTTACTGGATGTTATGACTCATTCAAACCCATGAGTGAAAACACCATCAACAAGGCGCTGCGTAAGATGGGCTATGACACCACGCAGGACATCTGCGGTCATGGTTTCCGAACACTGGCATGTAGTGCTCTGATTGAATCAGGGCTATGGTCTAAAGATGCGGTAGAACTTCAGATGAGCCACAAGGAAAGCAACAGTGTGCGTGCTGCCTATACCCATAAGGCCAAACATCTTGAACAGAGAAGATTGATGTTACAGTGGTGGGCAGATTATCTTGATGCAAATCGGGATGGGATGGTCAGGCCGTTTGAGTTTGCTCAATAAAAGTAAACATGGTGGTCAAAGGTTGCTTCAACTTCAATGCGGCTAAAGATATTAGCCGCATTAATACTAAATCGCTAACAGTTCTGTTTTCCAGTATTCACTACCACTTTTATCACAGACATGTGAATATAATATCCTATCCATAATCCTAACAATTTCTTTAACATTATTTAGCTTATCAATAACAGTATCTTTTGAAAGATTAATTGAAGAATATGAATGGGCTAACTCCGTGCGGCTATCAGAGAAAGACTGGAGCATGAACTCATAATCTTTTTTACCTTTCGCAGTCATTGCTTTTAATATATCTTTGATACCAAATCTATTAAAAAGAAGTTTGATATTTTTTTTGGAAGGATATTTTTTATCCATTATCAGCTGTTTTGGGACAATAACAGGCTTTACAGGAGAATTAGGTGACGATAACGCCTGAAGTTTATCCTTACACTTATTTAAGTCACTCATCATTATTGACTCAGAACCATGAGAAACGTAATTTATAAAATTTTTCTCTTGGTTTTTGAATAAAGAAAACAAGATAATTTCATCAGGTAGATGCGAAAGGCATCCGTTATTTTGGTTCAGCATGTCAATCCAATCTTCCAAAACATCTTTAATATAATCTTCGAATGCAGCAGAAACTCGAAATATCGCGTTATTATAAACACTATGTATAATATCTGTTCTTAATTCTTTTATTTTTGAAACATAACGAACCTGTTCAAGCAAATTGGAATGAATCTGCTCGAATTGTTTTCTAGATGCGCTTTTAATATATGCCATCAGTTGAAATACCGTTCAATGAAATTTTTCATTGTGCTAATACGATAATGAACCGATTGCGTCGCCGAAGTGCCAGAAGTAATCGACTCATTAAAACGCTCCTCTGATGTTATTCTTTGAAACTCTATTAAGAAATCCTTAAGTTTTGTTGCATCAAGTTCGTTTATCATATCCTGATTAAATTTTGATACCATAAACCCGACAATTAGAGCATCAAATAAAGCAGAATTGAAATTTCTTACTTGAGGCTCTAAGTTTTCATTTAGAATTCTAAATGCTTTTTTACCAAACAATTTATTAATACAGTTTAATGCACCAAGAAATCTACTACGCCACTCCAAGGCAACATCAGGTTCAATATTTTGTTTTTCAGAACTAAAATCATTAAGGAATTTCTTTAATGGTTTTTTATATGGTGTCACAGAATATGAAAGTGCGAATGCTCTCAATATGAGTTCATTATTCTTCATTCGTGTGTCATTTTTAATTCCTGTTAAGTCTCTCCATACTTTCTCCTCACTTATTTCGTCAATCATAGTAAATAATGGACCATGATAAACTCCATGACGTACCTCCTGAGGATTTAATTGTACTGCACCTGTATTTATTCTTTCAAAAACATCAATTTTAATTTGAGGGTGAGTTTCTTTTAATATGGTTATGCATCTCAATGTGCGATTTAAAATATGCCTACGGAATCTCGCGTCCAGTGATGAAAACGAATTCCCCTCCAATTCTGGATATGCTGTCAATCCCTGTAATTCAAAACCATCCTCAATAAATAGTTTAATTGAAGTCAACCGTTGATTACCATCAATAACAGATAAACTCTCATCTTTCTCTTGGTTTAAATAAATAACAGGGATAGGACACTGGATTATTAAAGACTCAATTAATCTTGATGCCTGCCCTCTACTCCAAACATATTTCCTTTGAAAATCAGGAATAAACACAGTACCATTTTTCAAATAGTCGACGAGTGTTGATATTGAAAAATCGTAAGTCTCGGTATGCAATCGACGCTGCTCAGGGGGAATATCAACGATAGAAATATCATCATCATCAAATATTGGGAAAAGTTTATCCGCAAGTTTTTTGGCATCATTAACAGACATAATAGAACCTCATAAAAATAATTTTAATATATATTACATTAATGATCATTAATAATAAACACCATCAGTAAAAGATAAAAATTACCCGTAAACTATAAATGCGCTTATCATTGCATATGTTATATATATCACAATAACAATAAGTATTTCAATACCTTAGATTACCTTCTACATGCGAAATTCTGATGTTGATAAAAAGTAATGTTAAAGAATACCAAGGAATGTGCCAACTCTGTATCAAGTGTGACGAATGCCATTGAAAGGGCCAAGGAACTATCAGGACTCGTCGTATCACGATTAAAATCCGAAGGCATGTATGCGGTTGGTAATGTGGATGGTTTATACCTTCGCATCCGAAATCAGTCCCGTGCATGGGTTCTTTGCGTGGCTATGGGAACCCGAATCAACAATCTCGGTAGAACAGTTCCAAGACGTTTGAATATGGGGCTTGGCCCTTACCCGGAAGTCTCCTTAGCCGAAGCGCGTGACAAAGCGCGTGAGCTACGTAAACAAATCCGTAATGGTATTAATCCCCTTCAAGAAAAACACGAACAAAAAGCCCGGCAGGAAATACTGGCCCGGAAGAAAAAGACCTTTGCCGAATGTTGTGAAGAAGTGCTGGAGGTCAAAGACAGTGAGATGAAGAACAAAAAACATCTCGCGCAATGGCGTTCCACACTGGAAACCTATGCCTACCCTTTCATTGGCAAAAAGGCCGTTAGTGAAATCACCAAAGTCGATCTTCTGGCAATACTGGAACCTATCTGGTTAACCAAGAATGAAACTGCCAGTCGTCTACGTGGACGTATTGAAACAGTGATCGATTACGCCAAGGCCAAAGAATACTTTGAAGGTGATAATCCTGCCGCATGGAAAGGTATGCTGAAACCTCTGTTGCCTCAGCCAAGTAAAGTTCAGATCACCAAACACCATGCGGCCCTTCCCTATAACCAGATCGGCTCTTTTATGAAAGAACTACGTGAACGAAGCGGCGTTTCTCCTCGTGCGCTTGAGTTTGCCATACTGACCGCAGCACGCTCAGGTGAAATTCGTGGTGCCGAGTGGTCAGAGATCGATCTTGAAGGTAAAACGTGGACCATACCTGCAAGCCGAATGAAAGCAGCGAAGGAGCATCGAGTTCCTCTGTCTGATGCTGCTGTTGCCTTGTTAAAAGCTTTACCACGCTTTAAGGGTATCAGTTTTGTATTCCCTGCCACTCGGAAGGGACAACTCTCGGATACGGCTTTACTGGCAGTCCTAAAGCGAATGGGATATACCGATTTAACACAGCATGGGTTTAGATCGACATTCCGTGATTGGGCTGGTGAAACGACCAACTATCCGCGTGAGGTAATTGAACATGCGTTAGCTCACCAGTTGGCAGATAAGGCAGAGGCTGCGTATCAACGTGGGACGTTATGGCCTAAGCGGGTGGCGTTGATGGATGAGTGGTCGGGGTTTTGTCTTGCCAATGTTTAGCGGTCTGATTGAAAACATGATCAACAAGGCGCTGCGTAAGATGGGCTATGACACCACGCAGGATATTTGCGGTCATGGTTTCCGCACACTGGCATGTAGTGCTCTGATTGAATCAGGGCTATGGTCTGAAGATGCGGTGGAACTCCAGATGAACCACAAGGAAAGCAACAGTGTTCGTGCTGCCTATACACATAAGGCCAAACATCTTGAGCAGCGAAGGTTGATGCTACAATGGTAGGCAGATTTTCTTGATGCTAACTGGGATGGGATGGTCAGGCCGTTTGAGTTTGCTCAGAAACAATAATCGCCTTCCAGCAAGCAGACAATCGCAGTAAATAAAAAACGCAGGGAGGTTTTACTCTCCCTGTTACTTATCACTTACGCCCTTTGTTTGATTGTGCCAAAACAGAGGCTGCAAGTTGCTTCGTTAACTTGCTGGAACGTGGATTATCAAGAGCTGATGATGCCTTATGCTCCATTTGCCCACTTGTCTGGTTTGATGTCCCACGTTGCGAAAGCGCAGAACCAGCGAGGCTTTTCTGGATGGCAGAAGCATTAGGATTAGCCAGCGTTTTTGCAGCAGTAGAAGCCACATTTTCAGAAGTCTGTTTTACGTTTTTACTCATGAAACGAATCCCCAAGAAGTTATGAATATCCCTTATGTAGTACTTACATTCCTAAAGAAACACCACATACAGTGGCATCAACAGATTTTATAATCCTTTGTTTTCCTAAAAACAAGTCTAAAACTGTATAAAAACACAGTTATGATATAGTCTATTGTTTTTAATGAATAAAAATAACTAATCGCGTTTAACGAAGAGAAACTAAAAGTTAGCCACTGCTATGAAAAAGAGCTCTTGACAGCAAATAACTTTCAGAAATCTATAGCGATCTTCATCTTGAGAGAGGCTTGTACTTAACCCGCAAAAGGTATAGGTATATAATTATTATCAGCTTATACCAAATGGTTATCAATGATAGGAATAAAAATGATTTTAGTTATAACATCTAGCTTTGATAAAACAATTGATTACATAGTAAAAAAACATAGCATTAACAATTTTTACAGGTTAGATGTTGATAATTTCTCTGAATATAAATTTTCTTACACTAAAAAAGGATTCAGTATTGTTAATAAAAATAATAATGAATTGCTCGAGAGTGAATGCAGATCCATCTATTATAGAAAACCAACTCCTGAGAATATTATCAATAAAATTGATTCAAAATATCATAATCATTGCTTTCGAGAAGTATTCGCTTTTGTTGAAGGGATTGCTGAGTCGTTTACTGGAAAATGCTTATCCAAGCCATCAATTATAAAAAGAGCAGATAACAAAGTATTGCAAGCAAAAACTGCAATTGATATTGGATTCACAATTCCTGATTTTATATTGACAAATAATTTCGATTGTTTCAAAAACACTTTGACAATCAATAGCATTGTCAAACCGTTATCAAGTGGATTGATAGAAAATCAGAAAGAAAAGGAATTTGTTCAAACAAATATGGTTGACATGAATAAAAACACAGAAACATTAAAATATTGTCCAGCTTATTTTCAATCGTATACAAAAAAAGAATTCGAGGTGAGATCAACATTCATAAATGGTAAAGATTATTCGGTAAAAATAATATCTAAAAATAAAATTGACTGGAGAAAAGACAATAACGAAATATTCTATTCAACAATAAAAATGCCTGATACTATAAAAGAAAAATGTCTGAGGTATATGTCAGTCATGAATATTTCTTTTGGATGTTTTGATTTTATAGTTTTTGATGGTGAATGGTTCTTCTTAGAGATGAATGCAAATGGTCAATGGGCATGGCTAGAAAATGAAACGAATATTAATGTGTCAAGTGAGTTAGTGAGGTTTTTAAATGAAGTATAATTTCATTTACTTTATTATAAAATTATTAAACTTTTCATTATTATTCCACACATCATTAGATGAGAATTTTGATACTATTGAAAAAAGAAATGTTATTAATTCTACGTCATTAAGAGTATCTTTATTATGTTTTCCTGTGGGGAGTAAAATAATATATTTATTAACTTTCAATAAAAAATCAAACCGTATTTTGGATAAATCTAACTTCCAGTTTTTTACGAGCATACACTATGATACACTTTGCCCAAGAATATCGGGCACAAAAATTGAAGAATATGTCATGGCGTATAGTCAATATATTAAATCAATTCTACCTAAAAGAAGGAAGGAACAAGAAGATTTTTTAAAGCAGCGCCTTTCCGAAAATAACGATAGTTTATCTAATCTTCAAAGTAAGATAACACATTATACTACTATCACTATTGCCCTCACAGGGGCAGTGGTTTATCTACAAACCATTCTACCATCCGCAAATACAAATTTTGCAATAAGATTTATTTCCTATTATTTATTTTTTATATTGCTTGTTGATATAATTAATTTATTTCTTTTTCTAAGAAAAGGAATGATGGTAAGTAGTTTTTCTCAATCAAGTTTTAAATCATTAAAATTTGATAACAGTAATTATGCCTTAACGAAGGCTATATATCGTGACTGGATAGCAAGAAAAGATGACGTCAGATATTTTGCAGGTATAGTTAGAAATGCCGAAAAATATCTATACAGATCGATTTTAGTTGGAATCACGCTATACATGTTTTCCATTTCACTGCAATATTATAGCGATAATCCAGTGAATGAAATCATATTCACGCCGTCAGGCATGTTTTTAGCTGTAAATTAAAAGGATATAATATGAAACCGTATACTATGCTCTATAGTGAATCTTTCGAAATAAACGCATCAACAATTTCAAGTAAAACAAACTCTACCGTAAAAACATTTACCACAGAACCTAATGATGAAGATTATCTCAACACTTGGACAACGCATACAAGAGTCATAGAGAACCAAGATGAGGATTACAGTTTAGCCCCCAGCAACTGTGAAAGAAAATACGAAATATCTAATGAAAAGCAGTCTGCTATGGATACATTTTTTACAGAATCTATTGAAAATAATGATGATGATTTTATAGTATGTAGAACATTTGTAACAAATGTCGTTGAATCAGGTGATGATGATTTCTATTTTAACTAAATAGATTCTGGTGAAACAAACGCCTTAATTATAAAGGGCCTTCTTGGCCCTTTTAATTTACCATGACATATGATAATGGCAATTATCACCATTTAAATAAAATGGACAGAAACATTATCTACACGCATATAACCTTCTTATATTACTATAACAGTGCTCGTTCTTACTACCACTACAACGTCGTTCATCGTATTCAGCGATTAAAGTTCCAGATATATAACCAAACTGAGGACTATACGTTGATCCCGGGCAGGCACATGTCCCAGTGTCACTATTCGGTATAACGCATTTATAACCAGAGATTTGATCTGTTATTGTGATAAAAATACCTTTCAGACCATCACCACTTGCTGTCTGCCATTTACCACTGACACACGATAACATCCTACCCGCACTGTCTCGCCCCACCAGACCATTAGGCGTACATTTCGCATTTAACGTTGCCTGACCATTCAAATGAAGATATTCACCTGCTTTGATTCTGCCTGTTGATTCAATTGTTCCGTTGGATTTTATCGTTCCGGCAGTAAGATTACCTGAAGCATAAATATTACCCGCATTATTCATGTAAGCTTTAACTGTTTTCCCGGTTCCTACACCAACAGTCCCTGACGCATATAAATCATAGGTGCGAACACCGCCAGCCCAGCCAGCAGGCAGATCGTTTGGATTAAGTCCATTCGTCGCGATACGACTACCAAACTTCGCCAGACCTGTTGTTGAAAGCGTGTTCAGATAGGTATCGGATTTTACCCTCAGATTGTTGTTGATATTTACAGGACCATTAAGGGTCGAGGTTCCACCCACACTCAGATCTGATGCAACAGACGCATTACCCGTTGTCTTAAGTGCTCCCGTTGTTGTTGTTCCTGATGCCGTCATATCTTTGATGTTTTTGATGCTCTTACCACCAAGATTCAGATCACCCGTCATCGGCAACGTCCCATCACGGCGCAGGTAAACAGAATACATTGAAGAGTTATACCCCACGCGGTAAGCCAGCAATCCACCACCCGTGATGTTATTGTAGCTGTTAGAGTTCTCACTCCACTGACCACCATAACCAGAAGCGATCTTGGTGCTTCTGCTCATACCACCATCAACACCTGCCGCCTGAACCGCTTTACCTAACAGGTCATAACGAATACGACCACCTTCTTCCCACGGGCTGGCGGTTGTTATAAGGCCATTAATCACGTAATTAGGCGCGGTTCCTGAACGCTTTAACACAATTTTGTAAGATGCTTTTTGCGCGTTAGTTCCTGTATAGCCTACAGGCAACAAACCTTCATTAATTAACGTCTGGTAAGTGATTTCACAGCCATTAGACGTACAGGTTCTTGGCCCCGGATCGCTGCTTTGATTATTGGATGATGACAGTGTGGATATCTTGTCATAGCGAATACTGATATAGCGGTTAACCGCTTCACCAAGCTGTTTAATCTGTGTTCCGACATTATCAGCCAATACCGCTTCCTGATCGTTTCTCATATCCTGAAACTTCATAAAAGCAATAAGCGTTCCAATACCTAACACAATAGTCACTTCCAGTAAGGTAAATCCTTTTTTCTTTATCATAATTATCTCCCTGTTTTAGCAATAAGAAAGAAAAGGGCCTGCGCCCTCTTCATTAAATAGACGTGAAAACTAATGTATTACTTGTGGCATTCGTACATGCTGCTGCCGTAGCTGCCACATCGAGTGTTCCTCCTGCGGCTTTAACAACCTTGGTTCCTACCGTAGTAATATAAAAATTACCGGCTGCCGCTGTCGCAATCTTCACACATTCCGCTGCTGGCACATTATCGTATGTGATAGTGAAAGAAGAGCCCGCTGCTGATGACGGACCTGTAGCTGTAGCCGCCAGCGTCACATTACCTTTAAAGGCATTGATGGGTTTAGCTGCCGTTCCTGACCCACTTAACATATTGTCAGGGAAGATTTTTGCCTGAACAGCCACAGTATTTGTCAGGCCAGTAAAGCTTGATGCCGACGTGTATAACGCTTTAACACCTGCCTGTATGGTGGCAATGTTATTGGATTCTGCCTGCGCTCTTTGTGAAGCCTGAACCTTGGGATAAACGATAAAAGCCGCTACCACTAATGCAGCAATGATGCCCAAAACAAGTAATAGTTCGAGTAGTGAGAAACCTTTCTTGCTTTTTCTTTTGTTATTTAATAAAACCATTATTATCTCCTTTTTTGTTTTAATGATACCTCCTGTTATAACGCTTCTCTCATATCTGGCAATAGAAATAGCAAGATATATTTAACTCTATCTGACAGACGGATGAATTAAAAAAGGCAAAGATTTCTCTTTGCCTTCCGGGAGATTTAAAAACAACATTTGTTATCACTACTACTGTTATTATTACTTCCTCATGGGATATTTATCATATCTGATAAAAAAGTAATAATAACGTTCACTACATAAAGATAAAAATTAACAGATTACTGGTCGAACAGAACGCATGACTGAAAAGGAAAAAATATTAATAAAGGATTATCCTGCGTTCTGTTCTTTTATATAGATAACAGATAATAATTAGATATCAATACCTGAAGCAAAATAAATTTAGTTTTTTTATTTTTGTCTTCCATCCATTTGTGCGAGAAACTTCCTGCCTGCTTTTATATGCGTTATTTTTTCAATGTCATTCAGGTCAGATGCTGAAAGCAAAATCCCCATAACGAGTTCTTTATCCACCTGTTCGATATCGCAATGCATAGCTTTAGCCACTTCCGCGCCAAGAATAATCTTTAGCCTTGTTTCAACTTTCTTTCGTTCTGATTTTTCCAGAGACTTAAGACGGTTAAGTTCAAGCTGAGCAAAAGCGACCTTTTGCTTTAATGTTTTTTCTGTTCTTGGTCTTTTTATATCATCATCCATAGTTATCACCTCTTGCTGTTTACACGTATTTAATTATCACAAGGAGAAATAATGTCAAATTTACACAATTTTGTTAGAGTGAATGATTCTGATACATTTCTTTATAAATATGTGCAACGCATATGATAGTAATCACTAACTTAAAATACCTCGCACTCTCCGCGTTACTTATTTTTGCGCATTCGTGATTTTATTTTCACCTGTTGATTTTTAACTCTATTTTCCAATCTCAACCTGTGAATTGTGCAACACATAACACTCCCTGTTTTATTAGCTTTTTTCTTCAATTAAAGCTGTCCCGCCTTACGGCGGGAATAATTAATACTTCTTTTTCCCTTACGGGCCTTTTCTTTACTCTTTTTGTCCTACGGACGTGAAACCTACACCTTTAATCCAGTTTGCGCCGCTTATTCCGGCGTATTATTTTACAACCATACATATATTTCGTATTAATTAATAAGAGGAGCATTTTACATTGGTTTATTTTTTTAAAGACAATGCCCACCTATACACTGCTACGCAATGTGTGGGGTCTACCGACGGTTGCCTGCCGCAGGCTAAAAGCAAAACCAAGGTCAACCCCGAAGTTTTTCTGGCGAAAAACTAACAGCAGCATTTTTATTTGAGGTTATATTTTTAATGGCGATTTTTCATCTGGATTTTAAAATTGTGAAACGAAGCGAGGGCATGACTTCCGTTGCGAAAGCTGCCTATCATGCCCGTACACGTATTACAGATGATCGCATTGGCGAAACATTTGATTTCAGCCACAGAACAGATCTTCATGGTCATATTATATTAGCCCCTGTTTCCACACCTGCTCATATTATTGAAAGCTCCCCAGCACTCTGGAATGAAGTTGAAAGAGTGGAACGCCAGAACAACGGGCAAACAGCCCGTTATTTTGATGTCGCTATTCCCGTAGAACTCAACAACGATGATAAGAAAAAATTGGTTGCCGAATACTGTCAGAAGAACTTTGTTGATAAAGGAATGATTGCTGATATCGCATTTCATGACTTGGATAGTAAGAATCCCCATGCTCACATCATGTTAACTCTGAAAACCATTGGTCCCGAAGGCTTCGGTAAAAAAGACAGAAGCTGGAATGATAAGAAGATAATGATCCAATGGCGTGAGTCATGGGCCACGATGTCAAACAGCTACCTTGAAGCCGCAGGCAGTGAAGAACGTATCGATCACCGTTCTCTCAGAACGCAATGTGCCGATGCCCTTGCTCAAGCAGAAGAAGCATTCAGTGTTGAAGAGAAAGCATTCTGGCTTGCCAAAGCAACGGAAACAAACCGCCCGGCAATGCAGCGTGTTCATCGTGCTAAATGGAATAACACCGAGTCTCAGGAACAACGAGCTGCTGAACAAGCTCAACGCGATCATCAAATTAAAGAAGCAAAAAAGGTCTACACCACATTCAGTGAGCTACCACTGGAAATCGTGGTTGATTTCAGAAGCTTTACGATTACACATCTTGCTGAACCCGAAGAGATTGTTCTTCAAGACTACCCGGCAACAGGAGAACAGCAGCCGATTGTGGCAACAGCAACTACAAGCAGAAGACCAGCAGCAAAATCTTACCGTGATCCTAATAAAGTTAGTAAAGTAAATGTTTCAGGGAAGAAATCCCCTGTTCTGGTTGTTCCTGAACCAAATACATCCACTAAACTGAAAACCCCTTCTTCTCGAAAAACCAGAGCGAAAAAACGCGTTCCTATTAAAACCAAAAGCAGAAAGGTTCAGCCGCGTCAGAGTGGTTTGTTTAAGCGTTTTACTTTGTTAGTCATCGGTTTATTCAAAGAAAGATTTGTATGGGCTAAAAGGAAACCCGATACCACTGATGCTGACCATGATAAGCGTATCGCAGAAAACTATATCTATGATGAAGTGTTGGGTATCAATGTTCCACGCTCGGAGTTTGAAAAACGCGCTAAATTTAACAATGACCAAAAATCACCAGAAGCAGAGTTCTGTGGAAATGTATCAGATAATGACAAGACCGTTCGTTTTCCAAGTCGTCAGAAAAACGAAAAGAATAACGTTAATAGTGATATGCCTTTTACTCCCCCCACAAATGGGAACGACAATAATAATTCACCACGGCTGAGACCTTCGAGTTATCGATCTAATAAATAATGTAATTGCTCATTTATACAAACATGTAAAAAATACTGACCATTAAGAATTGCCTTGCATTATCCCTTCAATTATTTATTAAGTTTGCTTTTACAGTTTTCATATTCAACATCTAAAATGGCCGATACACTTTTAGATGAATTACCTAATGGTTTTAACTTTGAATACAAAAACCTTAATTTCTTAATATCTCTAACTTTTCTTATTTGCCTTATTGATTTTATTGCATCCTTTTTATCAACACCAGCTATAATCTGATTAGCTTGCTTTATATACTCTGCATGATTTTTATCACCTTGCTGCTTTAATGTATTTATTAATCCTCTAATTTTAAAATACATCGTAAGAACATCCATAACACTTTCCTTTTCAATCACTTTTTTCTTCAAATTAAAAAGACACATCCTTATATTATCTTTTCTTTTTTGTGTTGGCCTAAGCTCTTTGATTACCTTTACACCATGTACGATTTTGGACTGACCATTTCTCAAAATTTTTGATTTCTTTCTATTTAATCTAATTCCACTTTTGAGCGCCATTGACAAAATCATTGTTTTTATTTTTGAAATATCTTCATTATTAACTCCCGATTCGAAACTAATAGTTATGTCATCGACATATCTCGTATAATTTCCACCTAATTTTCTGACTTCCTCACTGATAAGAGCCTCTTCTTCTAAAAATATTAAGTTGGCAATGTCCGTACTTAATTTAGTTCCTTGAACAAGTGAGCCTTCAAGTGTTGATAGATTGGCTATTAATGAAGAAACTTCAGGAGAGAAATTCATGTAATATTGAAATGCTTTAGCTATCAACTCTTCTTTTATAGAAGGAAAGAAATCCTTCATATCTTCTTGAATGATAATTGATTTATTACGATGAGATATACAATCATCTATATAGCTGACGCCTTTCCTACCGCCAGTAATATACTCCGGAAGTGATATCTTCGAAAAAATACGCTGTTTTATAAACTCATGTATCTTTAATAACTCACCAACTACTTTATACGTCGTTCTTTTTTTACCTTTTCTGATTACCGGTACCGTTTTGAAAAAACTTTTTTTGTTTTTTAAAAGATAAGTGAGCCTCCATTCATTTGTTTCCAGAATTTTGAATAGAGACTCTAAATTAGCAAGTGGTCTATTTGAATAATTCCAATTCTTATACATTAACTAATGAATCCATTATAGCTTTTTTGAGCATGTTATTGATGTCAGAAAACTCATCATTTGTCTCTTCACTTTCAGAAAGAAGGATGATGAGATTTAGAGGGATATGTAGCGCTAATGATATTTTTTCTAGCGCTGAAATAGTAGGATCTCTTTGATTGTTCTCTATACGAGATAGATAAGATTTCGTTAAATCCGTTCTATCTGATAGTTCTTGTAAGGTGAGCTTACGTGCTTCACGGCATAGTTTAATGGTTGAACCAATATCTAACATAGTGCACCTCAGATAATGGGATTGACATGGCTGGCTGCTCGTTCAGAAAATGAAGATGGATACATAACAAATCTCCTTAGTAGGTAGATATTAATGAAAATCAGAATCACCGCTAAGAAGTTTAATTAAAGCAAAGATCTTAGCGATATAAGAAAGATAATCTAAGGCTCTGTGGCCTTTAGAATTCTCCTCGATTCTCTTTTCAAGGGTCAGAATCGCATCATCCAGTTCTTTCAAAGAGCTATTGTCTACAGTGTGTTTGCTCTTTTCACGCACTTGGCGCAAAGTGTCTAAAACATCTTTCATAAAATCCTCTCATTTTAACAACACGATGCAACTTGCATCCCCGCCAAAATGTCTTGTGGATCGTGTTGCACACCGTAGACAAAGCCAGCCAACACCCATCCAACACAACTGATTGGATACCCCGCCATTTCAGCATTAAACAATGCCGTATCGTAGATATACGATTGCAATATACATTTCGCATTAAGTTACGATCACAATGAAGAGGGACATGGGCCACGTCTCGTATTGGAGAAATGGTTGACTGAAAGTTTCACTCAGTCCTTTACCGATCCTAGAGGTTTTTAAAGAGCAAAGACAAACGAGTTCGTTCGTCCATAATTAAATGATAGCCAGTTGTTGCCTGACAGGCAACACACTCATTTATTCTATTTTGAAATATAAAATATTTTTTTATGCAAAAAAACCATATCCAGATTCGCAGACATGGTTTCTTTGCATTTACATTAAAAGAGGTTTTACATCCTTCTTCTGAACACAACATTATCAGAGAAAATTGCCTTACCAGCGACAAACCCAATAGCTGCAATGATTGGTAGGCTGATAGTAGCCCCGGCCATGCCTGTTGACATACCAATGATAATAGACAGACCAAAAGCCAACAACAAAACAACAGCAGCATACCAGCCGGGATAAGTGCCATATAACACCGTCGCTAAACAGCCTGTACAGACGTGAACCCCACGCTGACTCTCTTTGAAGCAAAACGGGCATTTGATGGTATTGTTTTCCATGATGGCGTCCTTAATTGGCTTTCCAGCCATTACTGGTTTTAACAAGATTCATGGCACTATCAGCAGGTTCATTCATTCCTTTGACGCTGGTGAACGCTTTTTTGTCAATCCAGCCCGGAACATCAACCAGCTTCCACGTATAGGTCACGCGAACTACTTTCTGATTACCCTTTCCCGGCTCAGTCCATTCCTTAATCTCGTCAACAGCACGACGACCAACACAGGCACCGTCTCTTGTGCTCCAGACTTTGGCTTTTTTGCCTTCCTCTGTTATCCCTAATACGTTCGAGTCATAGCCCTGTTCAAAAACCATCAGGCCCTGCTCAATAAAACCGTCGAGGATCACTGAATTCGTTCCTGTGCCAGTCGAATCAAGTCGTGGCTTGGCAAGACGGATGGGGAAACTGGTGTTATTGTTATCCAGCGAGAAGCAGTATTTGTCCTGCCCAATCTTGGCATTGATCGCTTTCTCAAAATCACCTTTCTCACCACATCCCGCCAGTGCCAGAGCTGCGCCAGCAACGAGTAAAATCTTCTTCATCTGCTTATCCATCCTGATAATCAAAGTGCCTAAATTTTTGACCTAATCCGGTCAGGGCTAGAGTTGTTGCGGGATCCGGCTGATATCACATGGAAAAACCACCGCTTAACCAATTGATAGGATTCAATTCTTTTAGCGTCTCGTCATATCGTTTAAAACGATCAAAAACAATCTTGTGATAGTTATTAACTATCATAAATAGATATTCGATCGATTATAACAATTAATTGCCGATCGATATCGCACATTCAATCGTTATAACCTATTAATAACTCATTATCGATCTTTTATATCGATCATAATTTCAAGTTCTGATAGCCTTGCAACGCCGAGACCGATGCCATGAGTTTGGTGTCGTAGAACGTATAAAACGAAGCAAAGCTCTGTGAGCGGGTTCAGTCTCTTTAACTCATTTACATGGAGGAAGTAGGAGTGGAAGCAACAGGTATCGTGTTTTTAGTGGTGCTCTTCGTTATCATCATGGCAGTAGTAGATATACAAAAGAAAAAGCACTACAACAGCTTCACGGAAGTTCTGGACGGCGACATTCTTTCGTATGAATGCCAACAGACAGGTATTGTTATTGATACTCAAAAATATACTGTCCGTATTTTCAATAAAGATAGCACATATACCTTTGATCAAATTCGAGAAATAAATTATACGCTTTCAGAAGGTGGTAAGTTTTATGGCAATGGAATATTACGATGTATGAATAATGCGGCTATTGCTAACTGGAGAGAACAACTTTCAGCAAACAAACGGTCTGGTCTAAATATTTTAACCGATGATATTAAAAATCCCATGTGGAAAGTTAATGTTCCCCTGAAAAATAAAAGCACCTCAAACCACGAACTTTGCGAGCGATGGATGCTGGTATTTAAAAAGTATGTTTTCTAACCTCTCCCTTTTATCTAATTATGGAACAAAATGAAAAAATTATTACTTGCTATTTTTATCATATTACCACTTGGTGGTTGTACCGTTCATGGTAATAAATCCCTAACAGATGAAAATCATCAGACGGTTAAAGTTAAAATCGTCAAGGGAAAAACAACCCAACAAGAAATTCTTGCTGCCTTTGGAGAGCCTCAGACACGCGCTACGAATGATGGACAGGAGATGTGGAACTACTCAAGTATGACGGGAGAAAGCCAACTATCTAACTACATACCGGGCCTTGCTCTGTTGACCAATAGCAGCACAGCACACATTAAATCACTGGATATCTGGTTTAAGGGTGATGTTGTGGAACGTTATAATTTTAGTCAGACAGCCAGTAAAATTACACGAGGTATGATTGATTAGTGGTTTCATTTGATTTTTATGAAAACTAACTTCATGAGTAAGATCATTTCCCAAGGAAGTGATCTTACTCTATATGATTAGATTATATTCTTTCTAACACTCAATACTTTTTCAACATAATCAGTTTCGAATCTACTAACAGATGCAGTCCCATAAAAGAATTCATTATTATAAATCATTCGATGCTTAGCTACAGCATCAAGAATAAACCTAAAACTAAATTGCCTCTCGATATCCATCATCCCACTATAAAACATATCAAGTGAAGGCATCCAATCGTATAGGTAACGACATTCATCAAGCACCAACATATCCATATACATATTGGTGTCTTTTGCTTTGTATTTCCATCTCAGTGTTTTTTCCATATTTACATGATAAGGTACGGATAACTGTCTGAATAAAACCTCTTTAATTTGATGAAACAAAAAAAGATCACAAAATGGATAAACTTTTTGATACCAATTTATTTTATTGAGATTTCGCAGAGAATCACTATAGAAATTATTCTCTGTACGCCCTTCATTTAATAGAAAGTGCATGTTAGAAATATTTTTTATTAAATCATGAGCATTACCATTAGCACTCATTTGCGATAAAAAAGACTGAGCATAATCGTTAAAATCATCATCGCAATAAATATCTTGATAGTAATTTTTATCTTTATTATTGTATTTTTTATCTATTGATGCAATTGTCCAAAGGATTGGAAATAGCCCTGAATCAACTATAATATCCCCACCATTCCCATTACTATCAAAATGAAATAAATCATTTACGCTTTTAGTTAGATCGTTGTAATTAGAAATTTTAAACATATTTTTATATAAAGAATGCGATGAGGTGAAATTATCATATGGAGAGATCACCGAAATCAGATCAACTAATAATCTCGTTATATACTGCCCATAGAAATCTTCAATTTCACATTCAACTTTTTTATGCCACTCATCAAGGCTATAACCTTCAGAAATTGCACCATCAGTACAGTTCCATTCAGGATTATTACTCTCCAGTGTTGATTTTGGATAGAGATAACTCGCAACTAAATTTACGATATTTTTATGTTCATTCGCGTTTTGTTCTTTTGACGGTAGACTTACATTTGTTATCATAACACCAAGAGGTGAAAGTGCATGATATTTTAATATTGATGTTATTGCCTTTAATGTTTTCTGACCAGCTTTCTTACTCGGCAATGGCCCACAGAAATCAAGATATATAAGATCAAATTTCTGCGGTGACACCGCAAAAAAATCCCCAATATTAGCTTTAATTAATTTTATAAACGGAAATTTTGAAGAAAGTGCTGAAATGACAGCCTCATTATATATTTTAGCATCACTTTCAAATGCCCAAATATTTTCTGGCAAAAGCCCCATATCAGTCATTTCAGTTAAATCATTTTCAGGGTTAGGCCCAGATAAATATGCGACTTTAATACTACGTGCAGTCCTATCCTGAATCACTGAATCATAGAATTCCTCCCACCGAATTATTGTTTCCTCCGATAACTCATCAACAATAAATGCACGTGGATCACTCTCGTCTTTCCTATAAAACGCTTTAACTTTTCGAATATAGTCTTTAGGAGCTAAAGTCGAGTCTTTTCTACGCAAAGTAAGCGCCTCAATCGCAGCTTTTAAAACACTTTTACGAGCTATATTTTTATTTTCTTCTTTATACATTATTAAATTCCACTCTATGATTTAGCATTCACATTTTAGTAAAAATATCAACTAAGGTATAATCTGAATAGACTCAGACATTTTAATGTTGCCAATGCGTATGGGCAACCCACCTTCTTGCTGGCATAACTTCTTAATGGATTGCCACTCCGCTTTTTCAGACTCCATGTGAGCAGCGAGCGAATCAAATGCACCGTCGGCTACGACGATGGTAGGTTCTTCATCTGTTTCATTGCCAGTCGGCACCTCATTGGATTTTTCAGCACGTTCTTGTTCCAGTTCAGCCAGACTCGCTTTCAGCTCATCAAGACTGCTGGCGGCGTCTTTTGGTGCATAGAAGAACAGCCCGCTAATGAAGATGGCTTCCATAACCTCACTGAAAGAAAACGAGGTATCGCCATAAACGAAGCAACTGTGCTTGGAACTCTTCACACCCGATACGTTTTTCTTCAGCAAACCGTCTTTCGGTGAAGTCATCAATGTCTGTTTGCTATAGAGGATTACAGGGAGATTCTTTATCTCGTGAACATCACCACTGATGCTCCAGCGTTCTTTATCACCTTTATTAAAGCCAGAAGCCTCACAGCCACTTTCAATCTCAAATTCATCGGTCAGAACGCGTTCCCGGTTTAAATAGTCAGAAAAATCCTCACCATCCTGCATCTCCTGACGTTTATAAGCGCGGTAAACCATGCTACGGCGATCAATCCCAATCCATTCAATATCCCATGTCGTTGGCCCGGACAGTTTTCTTACCTCATCTATATAAGCACCAACATCTCTGTCCAGATAAGCTGCTAACAAAGCCTTCCATGGTTCTATTGCCAGAAAGATACTTACCAGCGTTGTTCCTTCTTCAATCAGAACGGTATGGTGGAAGAACCGGAGAAGAAAGAACGGATCGGTATTGGCTATGACGTTCTGGATGGATAGCAATGGAACGGCAGCGGTTTCATCGTAATTGGATTGAAACCGTAGTATTGCATCGGAACAAAAATTAACTTACCTTCCATCGCTCATCCTCCTCCTGTAGTTATCAGACTAAATATTTTACCAGATCATAGGTTGTTATCGCATTTTGATTTTTACTGATTCATATTCGTTGATGTGATCATTAAAAGTGCTTATTGCTTTGGGCAATGACCTGTTAAGTAATCCATTAACTTCTTGTGATGCTTTTCCGTTTCTGACTACCACGATATATCCAAGAGTTAGATCTTGTCTTATCATCGGATTTAATGGTTCTATGCCTATGCTAATCCCCGTGTTTTTATATTTAGCAACCGGATATCCAAGTGAACTATGGATAACAATATTACCGCTATCTGCAAGCCTTGATAACATTCTGTCGCTGTATATCGTTTTTCTTAAATCCTCTAAAACAGGAATATACTGTTTATCCATACTTCCTGTTAAAGCTGTAGGCAAGTAGATTTTTGTTTTTATTTTTCTCATGATATTTTCCTGTTATTGTTTTTATTTAATACCATGCAACTAATCGTAATATCAAAAATATTTATTATGCTTTTATAGATGTTTTATAACATCTGTGATTTTATAGTTTCTTCACTCATCTGTGTGAGTTCTGAAACCAAACGGATATAAATATTTTTCACCCTGTCTTTATCACAACGACTTACAGACTCTGATAACAGATAATGGTCATAGTTATTGACACAAATGCTGTTGCCGTTTTCAAGAGTTAATTTCAATCCAAGTTCTGTATCTTCTACTGTGTTTACAATACAGATCATAAATGGTATTTTGTCATGTGGATGGAAGAGTGTGATCATTTTGATATTATTCATTATATTTTCCTTTTTTTATTTATTACTGTTTAATACTCTATCGCAAGTGTAAAAATAAAATATATTTTCATTTATTAATGATTTTACTTCTTATTATTAAACTTCTTTTTGAAAAGATTTTTATCTCTGTGCTTATGCACGGCTACGCCCTAAAACTGACATTTTGTATTTTATTTTACTACTATGAGCTAATAAGCGAATGTATTCGCTCATAGTCAGATCTATTTTTCTTTTAACTTTTAATTCGGATCCTATGTTTAAACATAGCATTCCCCCTCTGACATATAGCATTTGCTCTTAAATGTATAGGAAAACTATATCTTTAGTAGCAGCACTTCGTGATTGTTGGCAACAATCACTCTGCTGTGAGGAGCTTGTCTCCGATAATGATGGATTTATCCAAAAAAAGATCGCGTCGAAGACGCATATAAAGCAAAAGGAATATTAATTAAGCTCTCACAATAAAAAGCAGCGGTTCGTGATTGTTCCACACAATCACTTCGCTGTAATAGCATAGTCGAAAAAATAAAACAGATAACACCACTGGTGCCATTTTCATAAGGCACCAATCAACCAAAAAGAAGAACTGTTTTCTATATTTCATCCTTTTAAACGTCATCCAAAGCTTCGCTATTTGAATAATGAAGAAGAAAAATGCTCTCAAGTCAGCTATAGCTTAAAACAAAGTACGCACTCTCGGGAGTTAAAGTCCCGAATCCCGGTACTTAAGATGATAATCATTATCAATAATAAAAAACAATACAGCTTCTATTTTTACTTATTTCAGAACTTGAAGTTTTTAGTAACCAAACTTCAAGTATTATTATTTTTATAAAAACTGCACTTAAAATATTGACTAACTAAAAATAGTACGTTATCTACTTTATATAAAAATAATAAGAGGACAAGTTCTATGTTAGATAATAAAATAAAGAAATCAAGAAGAGGTCTCCCACGTCATACTAAAAATCCATTTCTTAATGATACAAGTCTACATACAAAAACTGGTGTCAGACGTATTACTACAGGAAAAGATCGATTAGCATTAGTTAATGAAAATACTGGAGAGCAAGTTGGTAATGGTGGTTTCTATCAGTCTATGGAAGTAGACAAGACACAGTTCGTAAAGCTTTATGTGGATGGCGTATCAGCTATTGAGGGGTTATCCTCATCCGGTAAGAAAGTATTTAAGATACTGTATCTTGCTATTAGAGATAATAAAGATACAGATACGATATTGATGTCATTCGATATTGTTGATCAAGAGATTGTAAAAATATCAAGAACGACATATTTCAAAGGGATGAAAGAACTTGCTGACAAGAAATTTATTGCTGAGACCATGATACAGAACTATTATTTTATTAATCCAGACTATATGTTTAATGGTGATCGCTTAACCTTCATGAAAACTTATTACTTGAAGGATAAAAATACAAAAACCAAAAAGAAAATAGAAGATAACAAAAATTAGTTGCCGATAGAAAAAATAGTGGTTCCGAATGGTATTCTTCCTCAAACTGAGACTATCTGAAAACTGCTCTACAAGAAAAAACAGGAAGTAAACCATCTTTTTCTTTTAAAGTGCTATATACAAATCAATTTTATATGCGATTGATTTTTGAACAAAACACATGTATAATAGGAAGAGTGTAAGATTTTATTGAGAAGGAGATAAATGATGGATATTGAAGAACTGACAAAAAAGGTGAAAGAAAGAGCGGCTAAGCGAACTGATGAAGAGCGGTTCAAATTATTAGTCGACGCTAAAATACTGACTAAAAATGGCACTTTTAACTCTCGTTTCTTTTCAAAAGAAACGGTTAAAAAAAGCAAAGAAATCAAGCTGGCAGCCGGTTAAATGTATTCATCTAAACCTACTTTTGTTTATGGATTTCACGGTATAGATAAACGGGCTGCCTTACGTATTCTTCTACAAAAAGACAACTTTATACATAGTAATAACTCATATGACTGGCTTGGTAATGGTGTTTATTTCTGGGAAAACAACTATGCAAGAACTATTCAATATGCCGAAGAAGACAAAAAAAGGAAAAACTCTAAAGTTAAAACACCTTTCGTATTGGGTGCTGTAATAGACCTTGGTCATTGCCTCGATCTCTTGGATCAGAAATATATTGACTTCCTCAAGGTAGCTTACGATGACATGATTTCTTCTTTAATCGCATCAGGTAGTCCGATTCCGCAAAATGCTGCCTTTGGTAAGAGTGATTTTGATTTCATGCGACGTGAACTTGATTGTGCAGTAATACGTTATGCCTGTAATATTGCCAAGGAGGCAGGAATGCCTTTTGATTCTGTTCGTGCTGCATTTCTTGAAGGTAATCCTTTATATGACGGTGCGAAATTTTATGAAAAAAATCATATTCAAATCGCCGTAATAAATCCTGATTGTATTAAAGGTATTTTCTTGCCAAGAGAGAAACATCGCTAATTTGACACCTGAACCATATCTCGTAATATAAATATATCCACTATTTTATTTCCGAGGTATTGTTTATGAGAAAAGTAAAAACAGACAACAGTGATTTAATCGAATACGTAAATACAGTCAAAGAACTAAAAAATCATATTTCGATAGAAGAATACAGAAATGAATATCGCAAACTACGTTCCGATGAAATACCATTGATTAAGGCGCAAAAATTTAAATCTGCACATACCGAACTTCGCAGACTTGAAAAAAAGAGAGAATCTCTTATTGAATACTTTATTGACGAGTTAAATCCCATCAGCAGTTCAAAAGCTAACACATCAGCCAAATCATCAGGTAATCTCGATTTATTTAACGAACGCGTGTTATACCGTAAGGCCATTTCAGATAAGAGTGATGAAGAAATAGTAGCCTTAGTCATAAAACAACGCACAGAAGCCGCTGTTGAGTTCCAGCGTTCAATTGAACAGAGTCTTGAGCAACTATCTCGTATCTCGTCAGAGTTCGAACCATCAAACCAAAAGCGCAGGAAAATGTCTCTTTAAAACGCCCCTATGCTATTCGTGTGAAATGGGATGTATTAGATTGCTTAAACGATAATGTTTACTATATTATTTACTGACTGTTTTTTTGATTTTTCCAACAGCACCGTAAGCATTATTTTTATTAATCGCCCATTTTAAAACACCGGATGACATACTATGAGTGAAGCTCTTAAGGCACTGAACAATATTCGTACACTTCGCGCACAGGCTCGTGAAACAGATCTGGCAACTCTGGAAGAGATGCTGGAAAAACTCACCACAATCGTTGAAGAACGCCGTGAGGAAGAAAATTCAGCACGTAAAGAACAAGAAGAACGTCAGGCTAAACTGGAAGCCTTCCGCCAGAAACTGTTAGAAGACGGTATCGATCCTACAGAACTACTCGCTTCAGTTGGTTCATCCCAGCCTAAAGCCAAATCAACTCGTGCTCCTCGTCCTGCTAAATACAAATATACAGATGAAAACGGTAATGAGCAGACTTGGACGGGTCAGGGCCGTACTCCTAAAGCGATCGCTGCTGCTATCGAAGCTGGTAAAACGCTGGATGACTTCGCGCTCTGATCACAAATAAAGCCGTCAATATAATTTGGCGGTTTTAAAAATATTACTTGATGGAAAAGCGTCTGGACTGAAAAGAACTTAAACTAAATGTAATCTGACAGATATATATAAATAACCGATAACTGTCAGATCTGGTTTGAGCTAATACAGATTAGTTCATCTATGGATTCATAAATTCATTTACGTTTCAATTCAGTGGGAAGGAATTTATCAATTTCCTCATCAGAGAAAGTCATATCTTCAAGTTCCTTCAGCGCCTTTTGAGCCATTGAATATGCCTTGTAATTCGTGGATGGTGCTCCCATATAAATTGCAGAAAGTTCATTCATCAGAGCATCTCTTTCGTGGAGAATTTCCTCTATACTTTTAGTTTGCATTTTCAAGTCAGTAAGCAGAGATAAATATCTCTCCCTAATTAACCACATATCTCCAGCAGCTTGTCTGTGCTTTTGAGCTATAGTTCCTAAATCATAATCCTTCAAATATGAATTTAGAAAGAGAAGTATAGCGGAAAGTATTGACCCAATGATAGCACCTATTTTAGCATCACCCACTACAGTGGTTATAAAACTACCGGTAGTTATTGCTAAAAGAACTAGCTGTAAATTTTTCATGCAGCTTAGTTTGTTTTGAAGAATATCTGCACATTTCTCATGAGTTTTATGTGTGTAAACGACCCTTCCATAGCACTCTCTTAATTGCCCTTCTAATATATTTTTGTCCATCTGACTCACCATTATGATATGTTAGGTTAATGTTAGTTTAACACTAACCTAACATAAAGTGGGACTAATTATGTATAGGTACGTCGATTCTATCTCTTGCTACGACTTGGTTGCCATAAATAACATAACATTCAACAAAATGAGGTCCTGAGAAATCTGCGGTCTCGAAACGCTCAGAACCTCCTTCATCGTCTAAAATTTCACCTCTAAAATTTCCTCGGCGCTCAGCTTCATCACCTACATTTTTTATTTTCCATTTAATCTTATATGGGTGAGATATATTATTTATCTCATCAACATAGAATCTTAACTTGCGATTTGTGCTAATATCATGCCCTTCGCCAAGAAGATTTGAAAGAAGAGCTTCCAATAAATTATTCTTTCTAATCTCACATTCTATCGAAACATGACCATATAAATTCATCTCATATTGATCTTCAATAAACTGTTCAGATACATTGACATTACTGAGTGATTTTGTCGTATAATTTGGAAAAGGCCTGCCAAAAACTTTCTTCCAAGCTAAGTTTCTTGAGTTTTCACTTGTAGCAGATAAAGCTTCTTCACAATATTCTTTTGTTAATTTTGCTACTTTATTAAATGATTTTTTTACGCTCACTTTTGAGCGACTACCGGGAGCATAATAAAATACTCGATCACCTTCATTCTCTAAGAAAGTGAAAAAATCAAGCGAAAGTTGATCATAACTTTTGAAACTCTTATCATCATATTCAGTTAGATTAGAGAAAAAATTATAACACAGTGTATCAATTAAGAATCCACTTATCTCAACTTCATGACGAGCTTTCCACGCTCGAATCATTTTAGATAGACGTCTCAGATGTCCCTTCCTATCATCATTCAGTGCCCTAAAAGACGACATTTCGGCCCTAGGGTTACATACCTTCCACGATCCACCATCATGTGTATCCGGGTATGTAAAAGTTCCATCTTCATTACTGAATACAGGAACTACTTCAACCTCTTGATTCTTAAATTTAACAACAACAACTTGCCCATCACCGCGAATATCCGTATTTTTGAAAATTTTCTTGATTTCTGTTTTCACAACCTGTAATAAATACGATTGTCGATCTCGGAATCTTGGCCATGAAGTTGCAGGTAGAAAGTAAAGCATATCAAGATCAGAGATCCCCCGAATCCCTGTGAAGCGCCCATAGGAACCAACCTGTAGTGAATTGGCTGTCTTAGAATCTAAGTTATAAAAGTATTGGTTCAAAGCCTTAGTTATACGGCCATACCTTTTACTAATCTGGCCTGCATTATCTATTTTTATATTGTCGAGGAGTGTCTTAAAGTCAGTTGCAGTGCTCATGTAATATCCTTGTTAAGGTCATCAATTACATATGCTTCCATAAAAGAGATTATCAATGTGTCATACGCTAATTTTCCATTAAAAAATGATCTCAATCAAATTTATAGTTACAAATAGAGTGCCCTGACCAGTTCTCAGGCATTGGTTCAACCTTCGAACAGCAGCAAAACAAGTCTCTCCACAGAACAGCACCTTAATCGTCCGATTATCAGCCCCATGAAGGGGCCAATAGACGTCAGTACATATCAACATAATGACTCCGCCAGAACGGTGTAATGCATTTTGGCTAATGCCTGCTTTACCTCTTTAAAATCCACCTCAGACAGTTTTTAAGTAGCATTCTTTTTCCATGCTTTTTTCAGAAGATGTTTCTCAGCATTTCTCATCGCCAGATCGATTAGCCTACTGACAAACTCATGATCCATTACATGCGTTATAATCATATTACTGGTTATTTTATCCTTTGAGTTAAAAAGCTCCGCGTAGATATGCAATGACACAACATAAAAGATTTCAGTGTTTTTATTTTTAAATGTATTCATTTTTATTTCCTCTTTAGTTTAATATTGGAATAGCAAAATATTTGTATAAGTATTAGCGATATACACACTTATAGACAATCCAAAGCTGACGAAGGTGTTGCTTTACCTTACAGTGGCTTACTTCTCCATAAATCCGATTCCTTTTGCCTTCTTCAGTGTCATCATAAAAATGATATCTCGTTTTTTTAATGATACTTTCCATAATGTCATTCATATTGTATTTATTGTTGATAAAATAATAAAAATCATCTGGTGCATTCCTTCGCAATCCGTCCATATAGCTCCTGAAATAATATTCGGCTTGTTCAATAAACTGTTTTGTCGTAATAAGTTCTATCTTCATAATCTTCTCCATTATTGTTTAGGATAATAATATTCCCTGTGCGAACAGTTATCTGTTCGACACGAGATCTTGTTTCTTTTTTTTATGCAGCGTTCTGGCGTGAGTTTCGAATAGTCGCGTCAATCCATTCATCAATCTCACTTTCAATGAATGCCACCGCTCTTATCCCTGTTTTCACCTGCGATGGAAACCGTCCGGCCTTAATCAGTTCGTAAATCCACGTTTTACCAAATCCGGTGCGTTTTATTACTTCTGGCAAACGGATAAACGTTGTCTTTGCTTTTATTTCACTTTTAACCATATTTATCTCCTGTGTTATTTGATGGAGATAATTGTAGGGAGATCGCTTGTGAAAAACTAGGTTGGTTCACCAGCCCTGAACCAGAGGGATGTTCAGGACCAGTGAATTCAGGGGATGTTTATAGGATATGAATACAGGGGAAGTTCAGGATTAGTGGATGTCCCTTGTTTTCTTTTTTGTTTCTGGTTTGTCATTCATTGCAATGACATCAAGAATAGGCGAGTTTTTCACCAGATTGTTTTTTATGAAAAAATCATTCAATGACTTGAAATAATTGTCATTGCTTAAAAAACCGTGAGCAAGCGGATAATCAGTGTCTTTGATTTGCTCGCTACCTCTGGCATAACGCATATCGGGGTGTAGGATACCAGCCAATACAGGGTATTTGATTTTCTGGTTGTTGAGCTGTTCCCAAGCGATGAGGTCCATCAGAGGGATAATCTTGTAATCGAGTATCTTCTGGAATGTTTTATGACCAAACCGGAAATCTTTTTCCGGTGGTTTAGGCACTTTCAGGTGCTTTTGCCACTGACTGATAAGCACTTTCAGGTGTTCAGCCAGATCGTCACTGCTGGCTTCTTCCAAGTCAATTTCAATCAGCATCTTGTTCGCAGGGTTCAGACCTCCCTGTTTCAGGTATTCAGAGATGTAATCCGAACTCACTGAAACATTTTCTTCTGGAGGCGAATTCTCCAGCCGATACATTGCCCGTCCATAGTTAAACAGTGAATTCCTTGTCATTGGCCTGACAGCATAGCTATGAGACAGCATGTGGCTTTCAGAGATCCATTTATCCTCCAGCAAGACCCTACCAGAGTGGATCATCGCATCATGGTGAATAACGGCATTACGATGCTTATCGTCCAGTGTTTCCCATTGCTGTCTGGCTTTATAGACAAACATGCGCCTTTCCAGCTCTGCATAAATTTGTTCCAGAGTGAGGTCTTTCAACGCATCATAACGGCTAACATCAAACCATTTGCTTAATGCTTCCACTATCTCTGCGACATGCATTCTTTTGGTCATTCTTTTCCCTAAAAATGTTGATATTCATTACATTGACGTTAACGCATCCGGCAGCATAGAGAAAGGGAATAATGATAACTGGCGGTCTCAGCATTGGTCATAGAGTGTTCTTCTGTCTTTAGTTATCTTTCCGGGGGTAAACATATCGGGTAATAGCAGTAATCTGTTGAATCAGCGATTGAAGATTTGTAGCAGAACAGGGAGTTCGTTCAGTGAGGTTCAGTGAAGTGTGTTGTCATAACCAATTGATAATAATTGACTTTATGGTGATATGGCATTAAAAATGCTGGTAAATATGATGGTAAAAACAGACGCCATTTTTTGAAAGCCACTAACAGCAGGAGATACAGATGAAGTTCGAGTCCAGTCAGAGGAGCCAAATTTCTGAAAAGCCCGCTTTATAGCGGGCTTTTTGCTATATCTGATAATCAATTTCCTCTTCACTATTTTCCATCACCTGTCGCTTAATATCCTCAACCGACAGTCCTGCATTGCACAGTTCCAGAAAACGCCAGACATAGTTACGCTGTAATTGTCCTCGTTTTAGTCCCAACCAGACGGTATTAGCATCGAAAAGATGGCGCGTTTCCAGACGAATTAAATTCTCTTCCTCTCGTTCGCCACTGGATTGTTCTGCTACTAATCCAATCCCCAGGCCAAGGGCTACGTAGGTTTTGATAACATCAGAATCCTGCGCACTCAATACAATATCTGCCAGCAAACCTTTGCGGACAAATGCGTCATCAATCCGCGAGCGACCAGTAATCCCCTGTCGGTAAGTGATCAACGGCCACTTCGCTATTGATTCCAGCGTCAATGGCGTAATTTTTGTTAAGGGATGATTATCTGGAACGAGCAAACTATGATGCCAACGAAACCATGGGAAGGCGACGAGTTGCGGATCATTGCTCAGACGCTCACTGGCGATGCCAATATCGGCCCCGCCATTTTGCAGCAACGTCGCAATTTCCTGTGGTGTTCCCTGGATAAGCTCAAGCCGCACTTCCGGGAAAAGTTCGCGAAAGGCTTTAATGACCTTTGGCAAGCTGTAGCGTGCCTGAGTATGCGTCGTTGCGATAGTGAGAACGCCAGATATATTGTTGGTAAAGAGATCGGCAAGTCGACGAACATTACTGGCTTCATTCAGAATGCGTTCTGCAATTACCAGCAATGCTTTGCCCGGTTCAGTCATACCAAGCAGTCGTTTGCCTCGACGAACGAATATTTCTATACCAAGCTCATCCTCCAGCTCTCGAATATGACGGCTGACACCTGACTGTGAGGTAAAAAGCATATTCGCAACCTCTGTCAGGTTGTAATCCTGACGTGCAGCCTCGCGGATTATCTTTAGTTGTTGGAAATTCACGGTAAACTCCGGGCAGATCAGACATTCCGCTATTGTTAAAGTCTAACGCCCGGCATAACAAATAATAAAAACCCGCATCTTATTCCATCCAGATATAACGTTTAGCTAACCAATTGCCATTGTCTTTTTTCCATGACTGGAGGAGTGATCACTGACAATAACAGCTCTTTCACTGCTTGTGCCTGTGGCGACAGTTTTGCTCTGGCAGGTAAATTTAATGACAAAGAGAGACTCATTGACGGTGTGGTAATACGTGACATCCATCCGTTAACTGCGTCACATAACGAGCGCGCGGCTGATTCGGGTAACACTGCAACCCCCATGCCGCTGGCAATCGCTGCGGTAAGCGTGGCGATAGACTCAATTTCACCGATGACTTTTGCCGTGAGTCGCCGTAAAGAAAAAGCCTCATCAACGCGGAGTCTTACGGCACTGTAATCGCTGGGAAGAAAGAGATTCATTTGCGCTATAGCATTAACATCAACGCTTTGCCCTGGAAAATCCTGAGTTCCGACAAGAAAAAGATCTTCTTTTAACAAAGCCTGGCTGGATACACCTGCCACAGGGGAATGCTCGTAAATTATCGCCATATCAAGCTGGCTATTTATAAGTTTATCATTAAGAACAGCGCCGCTGTTTTCATGTAGATAGATAATCACTTCCGGAAATTCGGCTCGTACCGCCTGTAATAAGGGCATGGTGATAGACGACGCGGCGGTTCCTGGCGCAAAGCCAATTGAGACTTGACCCGATAATGTCTGACCTACGTTATGAACTGCCAGTTGGGCCTGTTCACACTGACGTAAAATTGCCCGCGCATGGGTATAGAGAATTTTTCCGGCATCTGTTGGAGTAACGCCACGTTTAGTGCGAATCAAAAGTTGTTGATCCAGCTCGCCTTCCAGTGTGGCGACCTGCTGACTGAGCGCAGGCTGCGCGATATGTAACACTTCAGCAGCCTGGGTCAGGCTACCAATGTCTACAATTTTTACGAAGTATTTCAGGCGTCTGAAGTTCATGTTGCCTCCGGTTTTTAAAAATCGGCCCAAGTGCCGGTATTACTCACAACCAGATTGCAAGATGCTTGCCAGTTTAAGTTTGGCACTAATGCGAAAGCTAATCGCCTGTCAAATAAGAGATTATGATTGTTTTGTCCTTTCGTTCGGGTTACAGAACGAGCGTTCATTGCCCCATAAAAGGATGGCATGCACTACAATGGAACATTACAAAAAAGATTGAATGTTCATCGCTTTGTCGAAATTGCCAGCAAACGAACAAAAAAATGCATTTCCCCCTTTGACATCGCGGAACGCTGCCATTAATATGCGCCCCGTTCACACGATTCCTCTGTAGTTCAGTCGGTAGAACGGCGGACTGTTAATCCGTATGTCACTGGTTCGAGTCCAGTCAGAGGAGCCAAATTCAAAAAAGCCTGCTTTCAAGCAGGCTTTTTGCTTTCTACGTAACAACTATTTTAAAACATCTGTCTCGCCCCAGAATTAATTTGCACTGGTATTCCTGAACGACGCTGCAAAGCTGCGTTTGCGCGATTTACATCAACTTCTTGTCCGTTGATAAACGCCTGCAATGAAGGTGTTACCGGCAATGGCACTTTTCTGTCGGACTCATATTCCGCCCGATTGCGCGATAACGGTTCATGAACTTCCAGCCACTTTGAGCCATCCAGTTCCGTTGTGTATTTCACCGGCTGATCAATAATTTGTACACGAGTACCTACAGGCACATTATCAAACAGATATTTGATATCGTCATTGCGCAGACGAATACAGCCCTGACTTACCCGGAGCCCAATACCAAAATTGGCATTGGTACCGTGGATGGCATACAACCTGCCAATATAAATCGCGTACAGCCCCATAGGATTATCGGGACCCGCAGGGACAAATGCTGGCAGGCTCTCCCCTCGTTTCGCATATTCGCGCCGAGTGTTAGGAGTTGGCGTCCAGGTTGGAGCTTCTTGTTTACGTTCAACGGTAGTCACCCAATTGCGCGGTGTTTCGCGCCCGGCCTGACCGATACCGATAGGAAAGACCTCCACAGTATTACTGTCTGGCGGGTAGTAATAAAGACGCATCTCAGCGACGTTAACCACAATCCCTTTACGAACAGTGGCGGGCAAAATCAGTTGCTGCGGAATGGTGAGTTGCGAGCCAGACTTCGGCAAGAAAACATCAGCGCCCGGATTCGCTTCCAGCATATTACTCAGACCTTGCCCATACTGTGCAGCAAAGGTTTCCAGCGGCTGGGTATTGTGATCAGGAACCGTTATTGTCAGTGGTTGCCCGACTAAACGGCTACCCTCTGGAGGGAGTGGATAAGTTACCGCCAGACTATTATGGCTGGCAAAAAGCAGAACAAATGAACAAAGAATATTTACACGACGCATCATGTCCCTTTCCTAAGTCGCGAAAGCTATCCGATAATTATAGCTTTTATCTGACTTTTCGTTTTTAACTGTTCAATTCAGAAGTCGTCTTCCCCGGTAGAACAATATTACTGGCGGCAAGTTCTCCCATGTTGCTGTATATCGCGCAGGCGGCTTCGATGATGGGCATCGCCAGCGCTGCGCCACTCCCCTCACCTAAACGCATTTCCATATTGAGATAAGGCTCCAGCCCCAAATGTGACAGCGCTATACGCGCCCCTTTTTCTGCCGACAGGTGAGAAGGAATGAGATACGGTTTGATTGCAGGACACATCCGGCAGGCGGCAAGTGCAGCGGCGTAAGAAAGAAATCCATCCAGCAACACGGGTAAACCGCAGGAAGCGGCACCTAACATTACGCCAGCCATTCCGACCAAATCAAACCCACCGACTTTGGCCAGCACATCAATACCATCCAGTGGATTCGGTTGATTCAATGTTATTGCCCGACGAACAACATCAACTTTATGCGCCAGTTTATCTGTCGGCAGGTTTGCACCAATACCGACCACTTCTTCAGGATCGCGTCCAGTAATCGCACTGACTATCGCCGCTGCCGGTGTGGTATTTGCCATCCCCAGTTCCCCCACACCAAACAGCGTGACGCCATTTCTCGCTAACTCGCGCGTATATTGTATGACGTCCAAAAGCAACTCTTCAGCCTGACAGGGGCTCATTGCCGGACCCGAGGCAATGTTACCGCTACCTCGTGCGACACGCATGTTAATAAGCCCAGGGATAGGCTCAACGGTATCAATCCCAACATCAATCACGTGAACTTTAGCGCCCGCTAGTGCTGCCAGCACACACACACCAGTTGTTCCACGTGTCATATTTTCAGCCTGGATGGCTGTCACTGCTTTCGGAGAAATAGCGACACCTTCATCCCAGACGCCATGATCGGCACACATAACCAGCACTGCTTTTTGGCCCACATGAGGCACACCATTCAGTCCCGGCATTCCTGCCAGTTGTACGGCAAGCGCCTCCAGTCTTCCCAGACTACCGACAGGTTTGAGTAACCCATCAATATACCGTTGGGTACGCGACATAGCGGCAGGATCAATGGCAGGGATCGTATTCAATAATTCGGCGAGTGTTTGCATGTAGCGTCTCTTCGGTAATCAGTCTTATAGCAGTGCCAGCAGGAAGACCAGTTCACCAAGTTCTATGGCTGCTCCTAGCGTATCGCCGGTTTGCCCGCCCAGAGTCCGTTTGAGAAGCTGGCCGAGGATGAAAATCGCCACCATCGTCACCACCATAGCAGCCACACCATGCATACCCGGCAATAATACGGCAGCAAAAATAGCGGCTAAACCGAGGGTGACATAGGTTTGTCGCCCGTCAATTTTGCCAATGAACACATTACCAAGCCCTTCTTCCCGGGCATAACAATGACGATACATCAACAATGCGGCAGTCCCACGGCTAACCGCACATGCAGCCGCCAGCGATGCAAGGATCGGTTCGCCACGCAGTGCCAACTCGCTTAGCACCAGAATCTTTGCCAGAACCACAAAAATCAGCGCCAGACCACCGTGGGTACCCAAACGGCTATCACGCATGATTTCCAACATGCGATCGCGGCTACGTGCAGAAAATACGCCATCACAGGTATCTGCGAGGCCGTCCAGGTGGAATCCCCCTGTCATCAGCGCCAGCACCAGCACGCTAAACAGTGCCGCCAGCGGTATGCCACACCATGCCTGCAACGCCATGAAGACCAGTCCACTAATGGCGCCAAGCAATAAACCAATTAAGGGAAAAGCAATGATACCGCGAGAATAATGCTCGAAATCCAGCCCCTGGGACCAACGACGCGGTACAGGCAGACGCGTAATAAAAGAGAGCATCGCCCAAAATAATTTACTCATTTGATTTTTACTCCAATACCCGAAACCACCAGCCATACTTCATCTGCCGCAGCGGCCAGCTGCTGATTTACCCGCCCGGCAATATCACGAAAATGTCGCGCCAGACGATTCTCCGGCACAATCCCCATGCCCACTTCATTGGTCACTAATACGACCTTTGCAGTACAACGTTGACAGGCGGCAATCAACGACTGAATCTCACCGTTAATCGCCTGCTCCATCGCGTCATAATCCCATTTTTCAGGATCTTTATCGCCGCTATATTCAAACAAAAGATTAGTCACCATTGTTGTAATGCATTCCAGCAATACGGCAGCCTGCGGGTTAATGTCTGCGTTAATTAACTCATCAAGATTTTGCCAGCGTTCCACCGTGTGCCAGTGCGCCGGGCGGCCTTGCCGATGGTGTTCAATCCGTGCGGCCATCTCATCATCAAAAATTTGCGAAGTAGCGATATACAGGACCTGTGGAGTGTCCCCAATAAGCGCCTCGGCGTGCCGGCTCTTCCCGCTCCGTGCGCCCCCCGTCACCAAAATCATCATACGGACTCCCGGTTCAATTGTATGATGGTATTCATTGACCAGAGCAATGGATGTTCCACTGTTACTGACCGTAATAACATTTCTTCGATTAATACTGCGCGTATTAAAAATAAAAATCCAGCATTCTCAATCCATTACGAATGGGGGAGGCATTGTGAAATAGCCCAATTCTCCTGCGTTAACGACCGACAAAATGTGTCATTAGCAACGGTTTCTCTGAATTGACACATTTCATTCAGATAATGGATTAACGCTACAGCCCCACCAGCCGTGCCATTCAGCAAACGAGCATTGTGCTCTGCTATTAAGATTACCGTCACGCCATCAGGCAGAGGGAGCCTTTCTGGGATGAGTGTCCCGCTTTCAGCAATCAATAACAGCACTGAATAATCGCTATACGCATCTGATAATGATTGTTCTGGCCCACCGTTAAAAGGCAGGAAACCTTGCTGCCAATCCTCACCGACAAAACAGGTAATAGGCAACATTTCAGCCAGATGTTTAGCGAGTTCAATATCGCCAGATGAGAGGCAAAAAAGAGCTATCGATTCAGGTTTTATCGTTTTCATGACCACCACCCTCCGCTTAGTTTCCTGTAATAACGGTCAGGTTGATATGCCACAAAAAAAGATTGCCACACCATAAGTGCAGCCCTGGTGCCTGTCGACACGACGATGAATGAAATAAATGCTGCCGCCATCCCCTGATCCTTTCAGGGTGGTAGGGGTATAAAGACGCGCCAGTGCTCAACCGGGCGCTTCCAGACAACCCACTTCCCACCGAAGTTGTTGGTATTAACTGACAGGCTGGTCTTCTGGCTTAGCGTCATCCTCCCCCGACCTTCCCGATCTCACGATCAGTGGCATTTTCGGGGTTGTCAGCATCACAGCAGCGGGGGCTGCGAGGGATTTCCACCCTCTTCCCAGGCACAAATGTGCCAAACATGTCAGCGTATGTTATGAGCCGATTTCAATTTTCCCATAACACGTAAATGAATTATTACTGCCAGGATATATTTAATCATCCCTCATTTTTTACATTGAATTTATGCCGTTTCCGCAGCCGTATTTTCGCTAATTTGCTGACGGTAAACCTGCGGCGTTACCTGATAGGTCTGTCGAAAAACTTTGCAAAAATAACTTGTTTGAGAGAAGCCTAAATTACGCGCAATGCTGGCAATGCTCCAGTCACTATGGCACAGCAACTCACGGGCGCTGGCCATGCGTTGTTGGTTTACCCACGCATTAAAACCAATTCCATGATATTTCTTAAACAATTTACTGAAATAATAAGGGCTTAGATAAACATGCGAGGCAACATCCTCCAGGCGTAAATCGTCTGATAAATGCGCATCAATATAGCGCAATGCTTTTTTCATTTTATTATCGTGGGGATTAGACGCACGGGTCTGACGAACTGAATCCGAATGAGGTTTACTCTCTTTAATAACGACAAAATTGAGTTGCTTTTTGAGGCAATTTTCCACAATCAACTTCAACAAATCAGCAGAGGCCATAACTCGCGAGTAATCCATCTCCGGGACTTTGCGAAATTCATTAAGTAATTCGGGATCTGCTTGCCAACGATCATCGACATTCAGAATATCGATCAAATCGACATCACCATTACGCAGGCGGACTTGTCCACACAACACAAAGCCGACTAAATGCCCGGCAATCACCAAAGGAATAGAGAAATCGGTTAATCCTGCATGGCAACGGTAAATACAAGGTTGATCGGATTTAGAAGCTTCCAGGCCTCCACAACGATCGCTCATACGGCAGCGAGTGCTAAGCTGTGGATGTTGCCTCATCATCTGACAAAACGGGGTGAAGTTAAAAAGTTCGGAAATTTCATCACCGTGGATATTGACCACGACAACCGCAAGGCTGGTCGCCTGCGCAAAATCCTGCGCGATTTTATTAATGAGTTCTGAATTAAGTGTCGCCGCAGAAATCATGATAAAACCTCCCAGTTAATTTATTGTTATTGTAAAAAACAATTGTTTTACATTTAATCTTCACATCATCCCTGATGATTTACTGACGAGAAGCACAAAGGACAATAACAAAAGCCTCCATGAAGCGGGAGACTTTTTAATAAGTTCGGAAAGCAGATCACAAACAGTAAAAAAATAAACGTTTATAACCGCCAGATTATTTCGCTATTCGCGGATATCTTTAGGCGTAACACTATTGACAGGTAAATTTTGTGCAATGAGAAAGCGATAAATCGCCGCACCAACGCAGGCACCAATGACCGGGGAAATAATGGGTACAATAAAATAAGGAATATTGCGTCCGCCAGTCATCGCTATTTCTCCCCAACCCGCAAGCCAGGTGAAAATTTTTGGCCCAAAATCACGCGCTGGATTCATGGCAAAACCGGTTAATGGTCCAGTAGAAGCACCAATAACAGCAACCAGAATACCAATCAGTAAAGGTGCAAGAGGCCCCTTCGGTACACCGTTGCCGTCATCGGTCAACGCCATAATCAATCCCATCAACATAGACGTGATGACTATTTCAACCATTGCCGCCTGCCATACATTTATTGCCGCTGCCGGGTAAGTACTGAAGATACTGGCGAGTTGTAAACTTTCTGCACTTCCACGAACCATATTGTGGGCAGATTCAAAATCGGTAAACAAATTGCTGTATAAAAAATATGCCAGAACCGCACCACCAAAGGCACCCGCTAATTGCGCCACACAAAATGGCAGCACTTTACGGGCTGGGAAAGAGGCAAACAACCATAGAGCAATCGTAACCGCTGGGTTGAGATGAGCGCCGGAAATTCCTGCCGTAAGATAAACAGCAAGTGAAATACCTAACCCCCAAATAATACAAATCTCCCACAGCCCCAGACTTGCCCCGGCAAGTTTGAGGGCACACAAACAACCAATGCCAAAAAAGAGGAACAGTCCGGTGCCCAAAAACTCGGCAACGCATTGCGCCTTGAGTGAATCATTCATAGTGACACCTTTTTTACAAAGTTTTTCTTTATCAGCCAACAGAATTGCTGATTGTTGTGTATATCGAGGGCAACTATAAAAATTGCTCTGCGGAAAATATTGCCAACATGCATGACAGACTCGTGGAAAAATCGTGCTGACATAGCAAATTATTGTCATTGCAGAAGCATGCAACACAGCGTTAATCAGTGTTGAAAGTAATAATTACCGCCAAACTTTCACAATAAAAAATTGTCATCATGACATGATAAAATTTAAATAAATATCACAGTTCCTTTCCGCGAACCAAACCCAACGAAATATTATTCGCGATTAAACCCTTCAGCCAACGCAATTAATTCACATTGAAAGACCCACAAAACAACCAATAAATTAATAACATATAGTATATAAAAGCAATTTTATAATATTTGTCCTCTATTTATTTTTCTCATTGGCCGATTAAGTCAGCCATTCTTTTTCCTCGCTTTTTTTTATAGTCATATCGTCAAAAAATCCAGGCGAGGTCTTTATGCAACAAGAAGCGTTAGGAATGGTAGAAACCAAAGGCTTAACTGCCGCCATAGAGGCCGCAGACGCCATGGTGAAGTCGGCAAATGTATTGCTGGTTGGCTACGAAAAAATAGGTTCCGGGCTGGTGACCGTCATCGTTCGTGGTGATGTCGGGGCTGTAAAAGCGGCAACAGACGCAGGTGCCGCCGCCGCGCGTAACGTCGGTGAAGTAAAAGCCGTACACGTTATTCCCCGCCCACATACCGATGTCGAAAAAATCTTACCAAAGGGAATTAACCCATGAGTAGCAATGAACTGGTCGAACAGATCATGGCGCAGGTCATCGCTCGCGTAGCGACGCCAGAGCATGAGGTTCTCCCGGAAACCACTCATCAAACACGAGAGACGGCTATGGCAGAAAAAAGCTGCACGTTAACGGAATTTGTTGGCACCGCTATTGGCGACACTGTAGGTCTGGTCATTGCGAACGTTGATAGCGCCCTGTTGGACGCGATGAAACTTGAAAAACGCTATCGCTCCATTGGCATTCTGGGTGCACGTATTGGCGCAGGTCCACACATTATGGCCGCTGATGAAGCGGTAAAAGCTACGAACACTGAAGTTATTAGCATTGAACTTCCTCGAGATACCAAAGGCGGTGCCGGACACGGCTCATTAATCCTCTTAGGTGGCAACGATGTTTCCGACGTGAAACGCGGTATTGAAGTTGCCCTGAAAGAACTCGATCGGACCTTTGGCGATGTCTATGCCAACGAAGCCGGGCATCTTGAACTGCAATATACCGCCCGCGCCAGCTATGCACTGGAAAAAGCGTTTGGTGCACCACTGGGACGGGCTTGCGGCGTTATTGTCGGCGCTCCAGCCGCTGTGGGTGTTCTGATGGCCGACACCGCGCTGAAGTCCGCCAATGTGGACGTGGTGGCATACAGCTCGCCTGCTCATGGCACCAGCTACAGCAATGAAGTCATTCTGATTATCTCGGGTGACTCCGGCGCAGTCCGTCAGGCGGTCATCTCCGCACGCGAAATCGGTAAAACCGTACTTTCGACTCTCGGCGATACACCGAAAAACGATCGCCCTTCCTACATCTGAATTCCCTGAGGCTGATTCATGAGATCGAAAAGATTTGAAGCACTGGCCAAACGCCCGGTCAACCAGGACGGTTTCGTTAAAGAGTGGATTGAAGAAGGCTTCATTGCGATGGAAAGCCCGAACGATCCAAAACCGTCAATCAAAATTGTTAACGGCGTCGTCACCGAGCTGGATGGAAAACCCGCCAGCCAGTTTGACCTGATCGACCACTTTATCGCCCGTTACGGCATCAATCTCGCGCGCGCCGAAGAAGTCATCGCGATGGATTCGGTCAAACTTGCCAATATGCTGTGCGATCCGAATGTCAAACGTAGCGATATCGTTCCCATTACCACAGCAATGACGCCCGCCAAAATCGTCGAAGTGGTTTCGCAGATGAACGTGGTAGAGATGATGATGGCGATGCAGAAAATGCGCGCCCGTCGAACACCATCACAACAGGCTCACGTCACCAACGTCAAAGATAACCCGGTACAAATTGCCGCCGACGCAGCCGAAGGCGCATGGCGCGGGTTTGATGAACAGGAAACCACCGTTGCCGTTGCTCGCTATGCGCCGTTCAACGCCATCGCTCTGCTGGTAGGTTCACAGGTAGGGCGCCCGGGCGTCTTGACCCAGTGTTCACTGGAAGAAGCCACCGAACTGAAACTCGGTATGTTAGGCCACACCTGTTACGCCGAAACGATTTCTGTTTACGGCACGGAACCTGTTTTCACCGATGGCGATGATACCCCGTGGTCAAAAGGATTTCTCGCGTCATCTTATGCATCTCGCGGCTTAAAAATGCGCTTTACTTCCGGCTCCGGCTCTGAAGTACAGATGGGTTACGCGGAAGGCAAATCAATGCTTTATCTCGAGGCTCGTTGCATTTACATCACCAAAGCCGCAGGCGTACAGGGGCTGCAGAATGGTTCCGTAAGCTGCATCGGTGTTCCATCAGCTGTGCCGTCAGGCATCCGCGCAGTGTTGGCGGAAAACCTAATTTGCTCATCGCTGGATCTGGAATGTGCCTCCAGTAATGACCAGACCTTTACCCACTCAGATATGCGCCGTACCGCGCGTTTCCTGATGCAGTTTCTGCCGGGTACTGACTTTATCTCTTCCGGTTTTTCCGCTGTGCCGAACTACGACAACATGTTTGCCGGTTCAAACGAAGACGCCGAAGACTTCGATGATTACAACGTCATTCAGCGTGACCTGAAGGTTGATGGCGGTCTGCGACCGGTGCGCGAAGAAGATGTTGTCGCTATCCGCAATAAAGCCGCACGCGCCTTACAGGCTGTCTTTGCCGGTATGGGGTTACCCCTTATTACCGATGAAGAAGTCGAAGCGGCGACCTATGCCCACGGTTCGAAAGATATGCCAGAGCGCAACATTGTAGAAGACATCAAGTTCGCCCAGGAAATTATCAATAAAAACCGTAACAGCCTGGAAGTGGTGAAAGCCTTGGCGCAAGGCGGTTTTACCGATGTCGCTCAGGACATGCTCAACATGCAAAAAGCGAAACTGACCGGCGATTATCTCCATACCTCAGCCATTATCGTCGATGACGGACAAGTGCTCTCTGCGGTCAATGACGTCAATGATTACGCCGGACCGGCTACAGGTTATCGCCTGCAAGGGGAACGCTGGGAAGAGATCAAAAATATTCCCGGTGCACTTGATCCCAACGAAATTGACTAAGGGTGAGAAATGGAAATTAACGAAAAATTACTGCGTCAGATTATCGAAGACGTGCTGGCAGAAATGCAAACCAGCGACAAGTCCGTTTCATTTCGCGCACCTGTCGCCGCAACAGTCTCTTCCGCGCCGGATACCGGAAATTTTTTAACTGAAATTGGCGAAGCCCAACAAGGCACTCAGCAGGATGAAGTCATTATTGCTGTAGGCCCGGCATTTGGCCTGGCGCAGACCGTCAATATTATCGGTATTCCGCATAAAAACATCTTGCGTGAAGTGATTGCCGGTATTGAAGAAGAAGGCATTAAAGCGCGTGTCATTCGTTGTTTTAAATCGTCCGATGTCGCATTCGTAGCAGTCGAAGGCGATCGCCTTAGTGGTTCCGGCATTGCTATTGGTATTCAGTCAAAAGGCACCACGGTTATCCACCAGCAGGGGCTTCCCCCTTTGTCTAACCTGGAACTTTTCCCGCAAGCGCCTTTGTTGACGCTGGAAACTTATCGCCAGATTGGTAAAAACGCCGCGCGTTATGCGAAGCGTGAGTCTCCACAACCAGTTCCGACCCTCAACGATCAAATGGCGCGGCCTAAATACCAGGCCAAATCAGCCATTTTGCATATCAAAGAGACGAAGTACGTGGTCACTGGCAAAAAACCGCAAGAACTGCGCGTGACGTTTTAACAAAGGAAACCTTCATGAATACCGATGCAATTGAGTCGATGGTCAGGGACGTGTTGAACCGCATGAACAGTCTACAGGATGCAGCTCCTGTTTCTGCGACACCCAACGCGTCAATACAGAACGCCAAAGTGACGGATTATCCGCTGGCAAATAAACATCCGGAATGGGTTAAAACGGCGACCAATAAAACGCTCGACGATTTCACTCTGGAGAATGTACTCAGCGATAAAGTCACCGCCCAGGACATGCGCATAACCCCTGAAACATTGCGTATTCAGGCCGCGATTGCCAGAGATGCGGGTCGCGATCGTCTGGCGATGAATTTTGAACGCGCTGCCGAGCTTACCTCAGTGCCGGATGATCGCATCCTTGAAATCTATAATGCATTACGCCCTTATCGTTCAACTAAGCAAGAACTCATTGCCATTGCTGACGATCTTGAACGTCGTTATCAGGCCAAAATTTGCGCTGCATTTGTCCGCGAAGCTGCAGAACTCTATGTCGAGCGTAAAAAACTGAAAGGCGACGATTAAGGACGAACTATGCGATATATAGCAGGCATTGATATCGGCAATTCATCTACAGAAGTTGCTCTGGCGACGCTCAGTACGTCTGGAGAATTGTCATTCGTGAGCAGCGCCCTTGCGGAAACCACCGGAATTAAAGGTACGTTGCGTAACGTATATGGCATTCAGGAGGCGCTCGCACAGGCAACGAAAAAAGTCGGCATCAATGTCAGCGATATTTCGCTTATTCGTATCAACGAAGCAACTCCTGTCATTGGCGATGTGGCGATGGAAACCATTACGGAAACCATCATCACCGAGTCAACCATGATTGGTCACAACCCAAAAACGCCAGGCGGAGTGGGACTGGGCGTGGGGCTCACCATCACTCCACAAGAGTTGTTAACACGTCCGGCGGATACACCGTACATTTTGGTCGTGTCATCGGCATTTGATTTTGCCGATATCGCGACCATGATAAACGCCTCCGTGCGTGCCGGATATCAACTGACTGGCGTTATTCTGCAACGTGATGATGGCGTGCTTGTCAGTAACCGCCTGGAAATCCCTTTACCCATTGTTGATGAAGTCCTCTACATCGATCGTATTCCGCTCGGCATGCTAGCCGCGATTGAAGTCGCCGTTCCCGGGAAGGTTATCGAAACCCTGTCTAATCCGTATGGGATTGCCACTGTTTTCGCCCTCAATGCTGAAGAGACTAAAAATATCGTTCCTGTTGCACGAGCACTCATAGGCAACCGTTCTGCAGTAGTGGTGAAAACACCTTCTGGCGACGTTAAAGCCCGTTCGATACCCGCCGGAAACATCGAGCTGCTTTCTGCCGGACGTACAATACGAGTTGATGTTGCTGCTGGTGCCGATGCCATTATGAAAGCGGTCGGCGAGTGCTCAAAACTGGAAAACGTAATGGGAGAACCGGGCACCAACATCGGCGGTATGCTGGAACATGTTCGCCAGACTATGGCGGAACTGACCAATAAACCCAGCCACGAAATTTTTATTCAGGATTTACTGGCGATAGATACCTCTGTTCCCGTCAGCGTAACCGGTGGGCTGGCTGGTGAATTTTCACTGGAACAGGCAGTGGGTATCGCTTCAATGGTGAAATCCGACCGACTGCAAATGGCGATGATCGCCAGTGAAATTAAGCAAAAACTGCATGTTGATGTTCAGGTCGGAGGCGCTGAAGCAGAAGCTGCAATTCAGGGAGCCTTGACTACCCCAGGAACCACACGCCCTCTGGCAATTCTGGACTTAGGCGCAGGTTCTACCGATGCCTCCATCATCAATCAGAAAGGGGAAATGATAGCCACTCACCTTGCGGGAGCGGGCGACATGGTGACGATGATTATTGCCAGGGAACTGGGCTTAAATGATCGTTATCTGGCAGAAGAAATCAAAAAATACCCGTTGGCAAAAGTAGAAAGCCTGTTCCATTTACGCCATGAAGACGGCAGCGTTCAGTTCTTCCCTACTCCGCTGTCCCCTCATGTATTTGCCCGCGTTTGTGTGGTGAAACCTGACGAACTGGTGCCTATTCCCGGCGATTTAACACTGGAAAAAGTACGTGCTGTTCGCCGCAGTGCGAAAGAGCGCGTCTTCGTCACCAATGCCCTGCGCGCGCTACGTCAGGTAAGTCCAGGCGGAAATATTCGCGATATTCCGTTCGTCGTTCTGGTCGGCGGTTCTTCGCTGGATTTCGAAGTACCGCAGTTAGTCACCGATGCATTGGCGCATTATCGATTGGTCGCCGGACGGGGGAATATCCGTGGTAGTGAAGGCCCGCGCAATGCGGTAGCTACCGGGCTACTGATTTCCTGGCACAGGGAGTTGGCTCATGGAAAGTAAAGAACATACGCCCGCTATTGTCGTTACGGAAATAGGTGACTGTATCAGTACATGGAATGAGGTGCTTCTTGGCATTGAAGAGGAAGGTATCCCCTTTCGCATTCAACATATCCCGTCAGGTGAAGTCATCGATAGCGCCTGGCAGGCTGCTCGTCAGTCCCCCCTGTTGGTTGGCATAGCCTGCGACCGGGAAAAGCTGATTGTGCATTACAAAAACTTACCGGCATCAGCGCCACTGTTTACGCTGATGTATCAACAAGATAACCATGCCCGGCGCAGCATCGGCAATAACGCTGCCCGCCTGGTAAAAGGCATTCCCTTCAGGGAATGCCACTCATAATCCACAGGAGAAACGCTGTATGAACAACGCACTAGGACTGGTTGAAACAAAAGGATTAGTTGGCGCAATTGAAGCCGCAGATGCCATGGTTAAATCCGCCAACGTGCAACTGGTTGGCTATGAAAAGATTGGTTCGGGTCTGATTACGGTGATGGTCCGTGGCGATGTTGGCGCAGTAAAAGCCGCCGTTGATGCAGGAAGCGCCGCCGCAAGCGCCGTTGGCGAAGTGAAATCCTGCCATGTCATCCCGCGGCCACACAGCGATGTTGAGGCCATTTTACCTAAATCTGCATAACCCCATTCGCTAAGGAGCACAGCGTGAAGCAATCACTGGGATTACTTGAAGTCAGTGGTCTGGCACTCGCCATCAGTTGCGCAGATGCTATGGCAAAAGCCGCGTCCATCACGCTGGTTGGCCTTGAGAAGACCAATGGCTCAGGCTGGACGCTCATTAAAATCACCGGTGACGTCGCCTCGGTTAATGCGGCGATCGCGACGGGTGCCAGTTTCGCCGAACAGCGAAATGGCCTCGTCGCACACAAAGTAATTGCCCGCCCGGGTGAGGGAATACTGCCCCGCCCAACAGAAACAATGAATATGACGGTGGCAGTAAGCGAAACGCCAGCAACAGTCGCCCCCCCAGAGATTATCAGCTGTAATTTGTGTCTTGATCCCGCGTGTCAACGGCAAAAAGGTGAGCCACGTTCACTTTGTCTGCACTCTGATAAGCGAGGGGAGTAGCAATGGATAAACAAACCTTGCAGGAGACTGTTAGCCAGGTTCTGGATGAAATGCGCGAGCGCCCTATCCCTCTGGGCATTTCCAGTCGTCATATTCATCTTTCAACGGCGGATTATGTGCGCCTTTTTCCTGAACAAGCGATCAGCGAGAAAAAGTCATTACTGCAACCTGGTCAATTCGCTGCTGAACAGGTTGTTACGCTGGTGGGTCCAAAAGGCAAATTACACAACGTTCGCTTGTTAGGGCCACTACGTAACTCAAGCCAGGTGGAGATTTCCCGGACTGACGCCAGAACATTAGGGATCACCGCCCCGCTACGTATGTCTGGCGATCTCAGCGGCACACCGGGGATTCGTCTGATAAGCCCGTTTGCAGAGCTGGAAATCGCTTCTGGCGTTATTGTCGCACAACGGCACATTCATATGTCTTTGCTTGATGCCCTGATTTATGGCGTTACACATGGCGATAAAGTGGCGGTCGCCATTGAAGGTGATAAACGACGACTGATATTCGATAACGTTGCTGTTCGCGTCTCACCAGATATGCGCCTTGAAATGCATATTGATACCGACGAGGCCAACGCCGCAGGCGCTGATAATCCAGCCGTTTTTGCCACGCTGGTGTCGTTGCCATGAATAACAAACTGATGCAACACATTGTTGAAGAAGTGATTTTTCGCCTGAAACAACGTGCGGGGAAAACACTCGCGCTGACGGTTTCGCAACTGCGAGAAGCCAGCGTTAACGAAATAGTTCATCAGTATGCTTCGTTACAAATTCGATTCGTCGATTTACCGTTGCTGCGACAACTTGCGGAGAACGAAACGTCAGATCGAGCGGTAATCCACATTCACGAGGCGTTAGCCTGGGGAATACACATTCAATTGTCGTTGCAGAGTCATTTCCTGAACACCATCAAATTGAAGTCTCTCGCCCATCTACCGCTAACCTGGTGCGACGAACAAGGACAACCAATCTACCTTCATCGTGGTCAACTTTTAAGTTATGCCGACGTAGTGCAGTTATGCGCAGGGATAGTGGTGTTGCAACGGAAATGTTGTGTGACCGCACTTGCGCGTGAAGCGGCAATGACCCGAAACATTCAATTAATCAGGCAGGAGTAACCCATGCATCTGGCTCGAGTCACAGGCGCGGTGGTATCCACGCAAAAATCACCATCCCTGGTCGGGAAAAAACTGCTGCTGGTTCGCCGGGTCAGTGCTGACGGCGAACTGCCTCTCACGCCATTAACCGGTGACGAAGTTGCCGTTGATTCAGTCGGTGCAGGCGTCGGTGAGTTGGTACTCCTCAGCAGCGGCTCCAGCGCCAGACATGTTTTTAGCGGCCCTAACGAAGCCATCGACCTGGCAGTGGTCGGCATTGTTGATACGATTTCGCGCTAAGGAGTTGAAAGATGGCGATTTATACCCGCACAGGTGATTCAGGAAGTACGTCTCTATTTACCGGACAACGCGTGAGTAAAACTCATCTACGCGTCGAAGCCTACGGCACACTGGATGAACTGAACGCGACACTCAGTCTGTGTTATTGCGCCACTGCCATCGAAAGCCATCGCATATTACTGGAAGCCATTCAGCAACAGATATTTTGGTTTAGCGCCGAACTCGCCAGTGAAAGCGAGCAGCCATCAGCGCAGCAGCGTTACATCAGTACGGAAGAAATTGCCGCACTTGAAAAAGCGATCGATAGCGCAATGAGCGCTGTTCCTCCAGTTCACTGTTTCATTCTGCCAGGACGTTGTGAAGCCGCGAGCCGCATGCATTTCGCCCGCACCGTGGCCCGGAGAGCTGAAAGACGTCTGGTTGAACTGACAACGGAAGCCTCCGTCCGCCATGTTTTGCTGCACTATATTAACCGGCTTTCCGATTGCCTGTATGCCCTCGCCCGCGTGGAAGACAACGTTGCTCATCAGAACCTGATGATTCAGGAAATCACAAAACGTTATCACGCAGCCAACCACATTCCAGCATTGAAGGAACGCACGATGTCGCTCACTTTTCAGGATCTTCATCAGCTCATTCGTAGCGCGGCAATGCGCGCGGATGAACTGCATATTCCCGTTGTCATCAGCATTGTTGATGCCAACGGGACAGAAAGTGTTACCTGGCGGATGCCTGATGCACTTCTGGTCAGCAGTGAACTGGCACCGAAAAAAGCCTGGACCGCCGTGGCGATGAAAACGGCAACACACAAGCTTACGGATACCGTGCAACCGGGTGCGCCGCTTTACGGACTCGAAAGCCATATGCAAGGCAAAGTCGTCACTTTTGGTGGCGGCTTCCCCCTCTGGCGTGACGGAATATTGCTTGGAGGGCTTGGGATTAGTGGTGGTAGCGTTGAACAAGACATGGATATTGCCCAAAGCGCAATGACGGCAATTAACGTGGGAGAAAACCAATGAATAACTCTGAATTAGAAACACTGATCCGCAATATTCTGCGCGAGCAGCTAGCACCCACGACATCACAAACGCAAAGAAACGGTATTTTCCAGACTGTCGATGAAGCTATCAGCGCTGCACACCAGGCCTTTTTGCGTTTTCAACAGTGTCCTCTTAAAACCCGCAGCGCCATTATCAGCGCTATTCGCGAAGAATTAACGCCCCGTCTTACAGAATTGGCGGAAGAGAGCGCTAACGAAACGGGAATGGGAAATAAAGAAGATAAGTACTTAAAAAACAAAGCGGCACTCGATAACACACCTGGAATTGAAGATTTAACCACCACCGCACTGACCGGTGATGGTGGCATGGTTTTGTTTGAATACCCCCCCTTTGGAGTTATTGGCTCGGTCACGCCAAGTACCAATCCCACGGAAACCATCATTAACAACAGCATCAGCATGCTGGCAGCTGGTAATAGCGTCTACTTCAGTCCTCACCCAGGAGCCCAAAACGTCTCGCTGAAATTGATCGCCATAGTCGAAGACATCGCGTTTCGCTGTAGTGGCATTCATAACCTGATCGTTACTGTATCTGAACCGACCTTTGCCGCAACCGAACAGATGATGGTGCACCCTAAAATCAGCGTTCTGGCGATTACCGGCGGTCCGGGTATCGTCGCCATGGGAATGAAAAGTGGCAAAAAAGTGATTGGTGCCGGTGCGGGTAATCCCCCCTGCATCGTCGATGAAACGGCAGATATTGTGAAAGCTGCCGAAGATATCATCAACGGAGCCTCGTTTGATTACAACCTGCCGTGTATCGCTGAAAAAAGCCTGATCGTCGTGACCTCAGTGGCTGATTATTTAATTCAACAGATGCAAAGTTTTGGCGCCCTTCTTCTTAGCCATGAACAAACTGAAAAATTGCGTGCTGTTTGCCTGCCAGACGGCGTCGCCAACAAAAAACTGGTCGGCAAAAGTCCATCAACCTTGCTCGAGGCCGCAGGCCTCCCTTTGCCGGTAAAAGCGCCGCGCTTACTGATTGCCGTTGTTGACGCCGATGATAGCTGGGTTACCAGCGAACAACTCATGCCAATGCTACCCATTGTGAAGGTCAACGATTTTGATAGCGCCCTCACACTGGCGCTGAATGTAGAAGACAGTTTGCATCACACCGCAATTATGCACTCGCAGAACATCTCACGGCTCAACCTTGCCGCGCGCGTTATGCAAACCTCTATCTTTGTCAAAAATGGCCCCTCCTGGGCTGGTATTGGCGTCGGTGGCGAAGGTTTTACGACCTTCACCATTGCTACACCGACCGGAGAAGGGACAACGTCAGCCCGGACTTTTGCCCGCTCACGACGCTGTGTGTTAACCAGCGGCTTTTCCATTCGCTAGAGAAACGGAAATGAATACTTTTTCACTGCAGACGCGTTTATACAGCGGACCGGGAAGTCTCAAAGTGCTTAGTCGTTTCACCAATAAGCACATCTGGATTATTTGCGACGCTTTTTTGGCACGCTCACCGCTGATTGATACATTGCGCCAGGCGCTGCCCGACAGTAATCGTCTCAGTATTTTTAGCGAAATAACGCCCGATCCAACTATCCAGACAGTGGTAAAAGGCATCTCTCAGATGCAAACTTTGCGCCCGGATGTGGTTATCGGTTTTGGCGGCGGCTCTGCACTGGACGCCGCAAAAGCAATTGTCTGGTTTAGTCGCCAGTGTGCTATCGAAATTGAAACCTGCGTAGCCATCCCCACCACCAGCGGCACTGGTTCAGAAGTGACCAGCGCCTGTGTCATCAGCGATCCTGAGAAGGGGATTAAATATCCCCTTTTCGATAATGCACTTTATCCGGATATCGCAGTCCTCGATCCCTCGCTGGTCGTCAGCGTGCCACCCGCAATAACGGCCAATACCGGAATGGATGTTTTAACCCATGCGCTTGAAGCCTATGTTTCTCCCCGCGCCAGTGACTTCACGGATGCACTGGTCGAAAAAACCGTGCAAATTGTTTTTCAATACCTGCCCACTGCAGTGAAGAAAGGCAATTGTATTGCCACCCGAGGTAAAATGCATAATGCCTCTACACTTGCAGGAATGGCCTTTAGCCAGGCGGGGCTTGGGTTAAATCATGCGATTGCCCATCAACTCGGTGGGCAGTTTCATTTGCCCCACGGTCTGGCGAATGCGCTCCTGCTGACGTCAGTTATTCGTTTTAATGCTGGCGATCCTCGCGCCGCCAAACGCTACGCCCGGCTGGCTAAAACGTGTCATTTATGCCCGGACAATGCCAATGACACCGCAAGCCTGAATGCACTCATTCAACATATTGAACAGCTCAAAAAAGCGTGTTCAATACCGACTCTCGCCAATGCGCTGAAAGAGAAAAAAGCAGAATGGTCACCACGTATTCCCGATATGGTTCAGGCGGCGCTGGCGGATGCTACATTGCGTACCAATCCACGTGTGGCTGATGCCAATGCTATTGCAGAACTGCTTGAGGTGTTGTTATGAACGTCGAGTTAACCTCCTGTGACAGTCAAACAATCCGCGAGCGAGTACAAGCAGCAGGCGTTGTTGGTGCTGGTGGGGCTGGCTTTCCGACACATATCAAGCTACAAGCACGTGTTGATACGTTCCTGGTGAATGCGGCGGAATGCGAACCCATGTTGAAAGTGGACCAGCAGTTAATGGCGCAGCAAGCCAGCCGCCTGCTTCGCGGTGTTCACTATGCAATGAAAGCCACCGGGGCCAGTAGCGGAATCATCGCGCTGAAAGAAAAGTATCAACTGGCAATAAACGCCCTCACACCATTACTACCGCCTGATATCCGCCTGCATATTTTGCCCGACGTTTACCCCGCAGGAGACGAAGTGCTGACCATCTGGATGGCAACAGGTCGCCGCGTTCCACCAGCCGCGTTGCCCGTTAGCGTCGGCGTAGTCGTCAATAACGTCCAGACTGTGCTGAATATTGCCAGAGCTGTTGAGCAGCAGTATCCGGTAACGCGCCGCACGCTAACCGTTAATGGTGCAGTTGCTAAACCCGTAACGGTGACCGTTCCCATCGGGATCTCTTTACGCGAGGTACTGGCGCTGGCGGGAGGCGCAACGGTAGATAATCCTGGTTTTATCAATGGCGGTCCGATGATGGGGAGTTTGATCACATCGCTCGATACGCCAGTCAGCAAAACCACTGGCGGCCTGCTGGTTTTACCCAACTCTCATTCACTGCTCCAACGTCGAATGCAGGATGACCGTAGCGTACTTGCCGTCGCGAAAACCGTTTGTGAACAATGCCGCTTATGTACCGATCTCTGCCCACGCCATTTAATTGGTCACGAACTATCACCACATTTGTTAGTACGTGCAGTTAACTACCAACAGCTCGCTACGCCGCAACTGTTACTGACAGCGCTCACCTGTTCGGAGTGCAACGTCTGCGCCAGCGTTGCCTGCCCGGTAGGTATTTCACCCATGCGCATAAACCGCCTGCTTAAGCAGGAATTACGCGCCAAAAATCTCCGCTACGAAGGTGCATTAAATCCTGAGGATGTCATGGCAAATTATCGGCTGATTCCAGTAAAACGGCTGGTGGCAAGATTGGGATTAGCCACGTGGTATCAGGACGCGCCATTGTCTGAACAGGTGCCTCAGCCCGAAAGAGTGACGCTATTGTTACGCCAGCACATCGGTGCCAGCGCAATTCCATGTGTACAAAAAGGCGATTGCGTCGTTCGTGGACAATGCGTGGGGCAAATTCCACACGGCACATTAGGTGCCCCTGTTCATGCCAGTATTGATGGCATGGTCAGCGATGTGACAGAAAACGCGATTACGATAGTGAGAGGTTAACCATGTCGAAAGCGGTAGGTATTTTAGAACTTAGTAGTATCGCGAAAGGGATGGAAACCGGCGATGCCATGCTGAAAAGCGCCAGCGTTGAATTACTGGTCAGCAAAACGCTTTGCCCCGGTAAATTTCTGCTGATGCTCGGAGGCGATGTCGGTGCAGTACAGCAGGCCATCAGCAGCGGCGCTTCCCTTGCAAGTGAAATGCTGGTCGACAGTCTGCTCCTTCCTAATATTCATCCCTCTATCCTGCCCGCAATCAGCGGTCTGAACCATGTTGACCAGCGACGGGCTGTCGGTGTAGTCGAAACCTGGAGTGTAGCGGCCTGCATTGACGCTGCCGATTGTGCAGTGAAAGCGGCAAACGTCACGCTCGTAAGGGTACATATGGCCTTTGGTATTGGCGGTAAATGCTACATGGTAGTGGCAGGCGATATTTCTGATGTTAATAACGCGGTATCTGTCGCCAGCGAACGAGCGGGGGAAAAAGGTTTGTTGGTCTATCGCTCGGTAATTGCCCGTCCGCATGAAGCCATGTGGCGTCAGATGGTGGAGGGATAATGTCAACTCAGCACACGACTGAACGAATGATTCAGGAATATGTCCCCGGTAAACAGGTCACGTTGGCACATGTTATTGCCAATCCTGGAAAGGATCTGTTTAAAAAATTAGGCTTACCGGACACCGTTTCCGCTATTGGCATTCTGACGATTACCCCCAGCGAAGCATCTATCATCGCATGTGATATCGCTACAAAATCAGGCGCTGTAGAGATTGGTTTTCTTGATCGTTTTACCGGTGCCGTAGTGCTGACTGGCGATGTTTCTGCTATCGAATATGCACTTAGCCAGGTTACCCGCACACTGGGCGAAATGATGCACTTTACCGCCTGCCCCATTACGCGGACCTGACACTATGCGACGCATGATGCTCATTGGCCCCAGCCAGTGCGGAAAAACATCACTCACGCAATGCCTGCGCGGAGAGAATATTCAGTATCAGAAAACGCAGGCAATCGTCTGGTCACCGGCCACCATTGACACTCCCGGGGAATACCTCGAAAACCGCAGTCTTTACAGTGCGCTGCTGGTCAGCGCCTGTGAAGCAGACATTATCGCGCTGGTGCTTAATGCGGACGCGCCGTGGTCCCCTTTTTCGCCAGGCTTTACCACGTCAATGAATCGCCCGGTCATTGGGGTAGTCACCAAAGTGGATTTAGCCAGTGAAGAACAGATATCTTTGGTGAAATGCTGGCTACGGGAAGCTGGAGCACGAAAGGTGTTAGTGACCAGTGCGGTAAATAACATCGGGATTGCAGAACTTCTTGCCTTATTGCATACAGAAGAAGGCTGTCGTTAAGCCAGAAATTTCAATATGTTATGAGATGGGTATGATGACTTACAACAGTGAGAAAAGAATCAATGAACAATGAGGATTGCCCGGCAATCCTCATTGAATAAAGTAGAAATTACTTCGCTTCGCCGTTTTTCATTTCGCCCATAGCTTTCAGCTTTTTGGAGATATCGCGGCGTTCTTTGGAGAGCTCAGCATTTTTGATGATGTAATCATCAACACGATCTTCATAGTCGCCTTTCATGCTGGCGATGATGCCCTGAATTGCTTCAACGCTCATACCAGGTTTGATGTAGTCGCTCAGGTTGTCGAGCAGCAGGACGCGTTTCTGGTTGTCACGGATCTTTTTCTCAACGTCCTGGATTTCACGTTGCAGCTTGTTCTTACGGCGGAACAGACGAACAAATTCCAGCACGTCCTGGAATGAAGGCTTGGTAGTTTCCATTTTTATACCCCTGATAATGTGAGAGTCGGATTCGTTTAAGCAACCGCTATTCGTTAGGGCCAACATTACTCATAGCTGCCGCAGATGACAATGCTTTTATCCCTGTTCACTATCATACCCTTTATCCTTGCTGAATCGAAGCAGCAGCAATTTGATTCTGAAGGTCGGAATTTATTTGCGTAAAGCCCGACAAATCAGATTTGACAGCAACTCCAGTTGATGCGCCGTTTCCATGTTTAGCCATACATAGCCATAAATCGGCGTCTCAACGACTTTCAGATCATGATGATTAGCGAGCAACTGGCGCAACTCTTCCACAGCATCGTTCAGTTTTTCTGTATTAGCAAAAACCGGCTGTGGATTGCCTTCGTAAAGGGCATGAACAAGAGTCAGCACTATTTGCTGCATCATTTGCTGCGTGTCGCGCAGTTTTTGCGCATTCAGTAGCACAAAATGACTGGGCCTCGTGGCCCAGTAAGCATTGATTTGTAGCTCCAGCATACAAACCAGATTACGGTTAATCGTCTGGATACCTTCATATATCGATTTTGGAATACGGGTTTCTTTGCTGGCGGGTGCAATCAGCCCACGCATTTTCACGGCATCGGTCAGGAGTTTTTGTAGATGGCTTTCCAGACGTGGGCGTTCGAGTAAGTTTGGTGAGAATGCTGATTGATAGACCCGATTATATTCGGTCAGACTTTTCGCCAGTTGAATGCGCCAGTGGATGAACGCCCGTTGTGGCCAGATACCGGTAAACAACATTGCCAGTAAAGAGCCGAGGATCACATCGCCGCTTCGCCATAATGCCGTATCAATTTCACCTGTCGGGGAACCAACAACAATCGCCAGCGTCACACCAATCAATAAGCCTTGATAAGGTTTCTTGCCCAGCGCCAACCAGCCGCAAAGGAACATGGCTGCTGCACACCAGATTAACATCAACGGTAAAGAGATTAACTCCAGTTGCAGAGCGATAAGACCTAAAATCGACCCCAACACCGTACCGCCAATACGTTCGAATGCTCGAGGGACGACGTTACCCCAAAACGAGATAGGCCCCATGATCACCACCATAGTGACCAGTGGCCAGGTGCTTTCCGGGATAGTAAACAGGCGAATAATGAGAAAAGTCAGCAGGAATGCTAGTGCGACGCGAGTACCATGCACGATACGGTAATGACGGTACACACGAATTTCAAACGGACTAAGGCACTTATCAGCTCGCACGCTGGAACTCCGTAAAATAAGGATGAAGTTAACTCAGAACGATTACCGCGGCCAGACACTAAACCAAGTGTCCAGCCGACTTACAAAAAGTAATCAGGAACATTCCCGAAGGGATTATCAGAAGTCTGAAGGTCAATTTTACCCTTTTACATGACGAAAAACAGCGAAGCAATCAGGTTAACACCCTGTTGTTGCACCAGCATTAACCCATTTTCGGCTGCACTGCGACATACATTTCAATATCCCAATAGCCGTCTTCTGCTCCGTTATTAAGATAAACTTCGAAACAGGGCTTAGGTGACATCTGATAAGCACTGTCTTGCAAGAGAGTATTAAAAAACTGATACCATGGCGTAGAAAAATCATCGCTTTCTACGCGGGCAACGGCAACCGCATATTGCCCACCGGAGATTTCCGTCAGGATCACGCCTTCACTGTTTTCCGGTAGAGTGAAGTTGTTCTCCAGGGAAACCACCGTGTCGCAACGTAACTTTTCGGCGGGTGTTTCATCTGGGTTATCGTAATAGACGGCAATCCATTCCTTAGGCACAACTTTTTTGTTGTCTACCCACATCATCAACTGCTCAAAACCTTTCTTCACCGTTTGTTCCCACGGGCCAACGAGATGGAAACCTGCAACGGTACGTTTATCTTCCTGCTTAATCTCGTAGTTCATGACGCCTCCACACACTGTTTTTTTGTACAGTGTATTTTGCAATGTAAATACCACAAGGAATGAGTGTTGATTATGCGAGCAGACTCGCACTCCTGCCAGTCGGCGCTAAATAAAGGTCAGGATTTATGGTGGAAATAATCGCTCAACCTGGAAAACATACCGCCTTCACCGACAGATTCCAGGGTAACCAATGGCCAGTGCGCAACCAATTTATCGCGGTCGTACAGCTCAATTTCCCCTACCCGCTTGTGAGCAGCAATTGGCGCAGTTAGTTCTTTACCATCAAGGGTATATTTTGCTTTGATATTAGGGATCTCCGCTTTCGGCAGCACCATCCAGAATTCTTGTTCCGTTCCCAGTGCGATGTTTTCTTTATCACCATACCAGATGCGCTCCGTACCGACCTTTTTCCCACGGTGCAAAATTTGCACCGTAGTAAAGTTTTGTTGCCCCCAACGCAGTAATTTTCTAGCCTCTTCTTCACGACCTTTTGCGCTGTCAGCCCCCATTACCACTGCAATGAGACGACGTTGCCCATCCACCGCCGAAGCAATGAGATTAAACCCGGCCCCGGATGTATGCCCGGTTTTCAGGCCGTCAACGTTCATGGTTTTATCCCACAATAGCCCGTTTCGGTTTTGCTGGGTGATGCCGTTCCAGGTAAGGCTTTTTTCGCTGTACATATGGTAAAACTCAGGTTCGCCGTGGATGATGGCGCGAGAAAGCACGGCTAAATCATAGGCTGAGCTATGCTGGCCCGGCGCATCCAGACCGTGAACCGTTTCAAAATGGGTATCCTGTAAATGCAACTTTTCAGCGTAATTGTTCATCATTGTGACGAACTGCCGTTGCCCCCCGGCAATATAATCCGCAAGCGCCACACAGGCGTCATTGCCGGAATCCACAATTAATCCACGGCTTAAATCACGTACCGATACGCGATCGCCCTCTTTCAAAAACATCAGTGAAGAGCCGACAAAAACAGGATTATCTTTCGCCCACGCATCGCGTCCCACAGTGACAATATCGTCTGGTGTTATGCGATGGCTATCGATAGCGCGATCGACGACATAGCCCGTCATTAGCTTAGTCAGGCTGGCAGGGTTACGTTGTTGGTGCTCATTACCCGCCGTGAGGATCTGTCCGGTTGTGTAATCCATCAAAACCCATGATCCCGCATGAATCTCCGGAGGTTGGGGTGAAAAGGGAATATTTTCCGCCGCAAAACCAGACGATAAATTAAAAACGAACAAAGAAGCAGCAATAATAAGACGGCGTTTCAACAGCAAATCCTCAGGTGTTTCCAATAGCTGTTCTTTTTACGGAAATCCTGATGAACTGGCTGGAATAAAGTGCAAGAAAATGTGACATTTATCTCATTTTAATCTGACATTATCTGTTTTCACACGCAGCCAAAATATCGCTCTAAAGCTGATTAGCACGGTGATATTTGATACTCTGGCATACAACAGAAATAACGGATTTAACCTAACGATGAATGACGGTAAGCAACAATCTACCTTTTTGTTTCATGATTACGAAACCTTTGGCACGCACCCCGCGTTAGATCGCCCTGCGCAGTTTGCCGCCATTCGCACTGATAGCGAATTCAATATTATCGGCGAACCTGAAGTCTTTTACTGTAAGCCTGCGGACGATTATTTACCCCAGCCAGGGGCGGTGTTAATTACCGGCATCACTCCACAGGAAGCGCGTGCAAAAGGGGAAAACGAAGCTGCCTTTGCCGCCCGTATTCACTCGCTTTTTACCGTACCGAAGACCTGTATTCTTGGTTACAACAATGTGCGTTTTGACGACGAAGTTACGCGCAATGTCTTTTATCGTAATTTTTACGATCCCTATGCCTGGAGTTGGCAACATGATAACTCTCGCTGGGATCTGCTTGACGTGATGCGTGCCTGTTATGCCCTGCGCCCGGAGGGGATTAACTGGCCTGAAAATGAAGATGGTTTACCGAGCTTTCGACTTGAACATTTAACCAAAGCTAATGGTATTGAACATAGCAACGCCCACGATGCGATGGCCGATGTGTACGCCACTATTGCGATGGCGAAGTTGGTGAAAACACGTCAACCACGGCTGTTTGATTATCTCTTTACCCATCGTAATAAGCACAAACTGACGGCGTTGATTGATGTGCCGCAGATGAAACCGCTGGTACATGTTTCCGGTATGTTTGGCGCATGGCGCGGCAATACCAGCTGGGTGGCGCCACTGGCGTGGCATCCGGAAAATCGCAATGCCGTGATTATGGTGGATTTGGCGGGAGATATCTCGCCACTCCTGGAGCTGGACAGCGACACGCTGCGCGAGCGTCTGTATACCGCAAAGGCCGATCTGGGCGATAACGCCGCAGTCCCGGTTAAGCTGGTGCATATCAATAAATGCCCGGTGCTGGCGCAGGCGAATACGCTGCGCCCGGAAGATGCCGACAGGTTGGGAATTAATCGTCAGCATTGTCTCGATAACCTGAAAATTCTGCGTGAACACCCGCAAGTGCGTGAAAAAGTGGTTGCGATATTTGCTGAAGCCGAACCATTTACACCTTCAGATAACATCGATGCACAGCTCTATAATGGCTTTTTCAGTGACGCCGATCGCGCCGCAATGAAAATTGTCCTGGAAACCGAGCCGCGTAATTTACCGGCACTGGATATCACCTTTGTCGATAAACGTATTGAGAAACTGTTATTCAATTATCGGGCGCGTAACTTCCCCGGGACGCTGGATTACGCCGAGCAGCAACGCTGGCTGGAGCACCGCCGTCAGGTCTTCACAGCAGAATTTTTGCAAGGTTATGCTGATGAATTACAGATGCTGGCACAACAATATGCCGATGACAAAGAGAAAGTAGCGCTGTTAAAAGCGCTTTGGCAGTACGCAGAAGAGATCGTCTGAAACAAAAAAGCCGGAGCGATATAAACTCCGGCTTTTTTAGATTTACCGGATGATTATGTCATCCGGCTTTAAAGATTATGCAACGTCTTCGTACTGCGGAACCGGGTTGCGGAAGCTCTTAGTCACGCAAGCCAAGTAAATCAGACCGATAGCCGCCCAGATCAGACCCAGAACCATTGAGCTTTCTTCCAGGTTAACCCACAGCGCACCTACAGTCAGCGCACCACACATCGGCAGGAACAGATACTGGAAGTGATCTTTCAGCGTCTTGTTACGCTTCTCACGGATCCAGAACTGCGAGATAACCGACAGGTTAACGAAGGTGAACGCCACCAGCGCACCAAAGTTAATCAGCGCCGTTGCCATTACCAGGTCAAAGTTGATTGCCAGCAGAGCAATCGCGCCAACCAGGATAATGTTCATCGCCGGAGTACGCCATTTCGGGTGTACATAACCGAAGAAGCTTTTCGGGAACACGCCGTCACGACCCATTACGTACATCAGACGCGCTACGCCTGCGTGCGCCGCCATGCCGGACGCCAGTACGGTAATGGTGGAGAAGATCAGCGCGCCAACCTGGAACGCTTTGCCCGCAACGTACAGCATGATTTCAGGCTGTGACGCATCCGGATCTTTAAAGCGAGAGATATCCGGGAAGTACAGTTGCAGGAAGTAAGTTGCAAAGATGAAGATCATGCCGCCAATCAGCGCGGTCAGGAAAATCGCACGCGGGATCACGCGCTCTGCATCTTTGGTTTCTTCCGACAAGTTGCTGATGCCGTCAAAGCCGGTAAAGGAGAAACACAGAATCGTCGCACCGGTAATCATCGGGATGACATGTGCATCACCGGACCAGAACGGACGCGTGCTCGCCAGCGTACCAGCGCCTTCACCTTCAAATACGCCATACACAACCATGCCCAGAATCACCGCGATCAGCACTACCTGCAACACCACGATTACAGTGTTGAAGTTCGCTACGGATTTCAGACTACGCAGGTTAAAGGCGGTCATAAAGGCCACCAGCGCCACCACAAACATCCACGATGGGATGGAAGGCACCAGAGCTTCAAAATAGATTTTCGCCAGCAGAATGTTGATCATCGGCGCGAACAGGTAGTCGAGCAGAGAAGACCAACCCACCATAAAGCCGACAGTCGGGCTAATGGATTTCTGGGCGTAAGTGTATGCAGAGCCAGCAGAAGGATAGCGGCGAACCAGCTTCCCGTAGCTCAGAGCCGTAAACAGGATCGCAATCAATGCGAACGCATAGGCTGTCGGCACATGACCATCCGTGAGGCCTGAAACGATACCAAAAGTATCAAACAGCGTCATCGGCTGCATATAGGCAAGACCCATCATTACAACCGGAACTAACGTAAGCGTTTTACGCAATTCCACGCGAGAGGTGTTTGGAGTAACGTTATGCGACATGGTCATTCTCCTTTACGGTGATAACCGTCGCGTAAGCAAAAAATTGCCCCATTTTTTTGGATTCCTCAGCGACAACAACTGTCGATTTTTAGTAAATATCTATCCGGTACGAAGCCCGGCCTCTTGGTATGAATGATTGGTTTGAAGCAAAAAATAACCGACGCGGATGAAACGTCGGTTTTTAGTCATTTTTTGACAGCGGCGCATTGTGCCTAAATGGGGGGTAAATGACAAGAGAATGAGAGGCTTGTCATATAATTTTTTATTTAAATGGCTGATTTTCCGTCATCATATTTTGCATAAACACCAGCAATAGCACTATTTGCTAAAATCTCATCACGCCACCACGCACTGGCAAGCCCTGCGGTTTGTTCATTCCAGCCAATCCATACGGGTTCAAAGAGGGATTGCGCAACCACTTTCTTCTCAATTAACGCGCCACTATCAAGAAAGCGTTGCGCCAGATAGCGCGGTAAATAACCGCAACCAAGACCGCTGATTTGTAATTCCAGTTTGGTTTTAAAATCAAATACGGTAATGGCCTCTTGTTCGTCGAGAAGTTGTGATGCCGTAGATGCGCCAGCCTGCGCGGTATCACCCACGATAATCGCCCGATAGCGTTTAATGATACGGCGATTTAACGGTTCCTCTTCCAGAGCTAACGGATGATGAGGAGCAATCGCGAAAACTTGTTCCAGACAGCCCAACCGAGAGAAACCATATTCGCTGGAAGATGGTGGTTCATGCATCGCGCCAACAATAATATCCGCTCGCCCCTGAGTCAGGGCATCCCAGGAACCGCCCAGAACGCCATTGATAAACTTCAGACGCGTGACGCTGTGATGTTGATAAAAGGCTTCAATGAGTGGCGCAAGCAGTGAAAAGGGAAAGGTATCATCAACCCCGATTACCAGATCGTTTTCCCAACCTTCATGGAGTTTGATCGCCTGCTTTTCCAGTTCATGCACAGCATGGAGAATTTCCCGCCCCTTCTCCAGCAACATTTTTCCGGTGCGGGTAAACTTAGCGCGGTGACCACTACGATCAAGCAATTGAATATTAAGGTCGCTTTCCAGCTTGTGAACAGTGTAACTGAGGGCAGATGGCGTCTTATACAGTTTGGCTGACGCCGCCGCAAAACTACCCTCTTTTTCTAAGGCATCAAGGATCATCAACACGTCCAGCAGTGGTTTCATACACGCCCCCTTGCGGTGTATGCGGCATTCTGCTGGCGTGATGCTTTACTCCAGCGGCATTACCAGTGGATCGGGATACTGGTATTCAAATCCCAATTCATTACAGATCCGGCTGCCATCAATAATTTTACCTTTGCCGCTGTCCAGGCTATTCCTGAACTGCGGAGGTTCCAGTCCCAGTAAACGGGCCATCTGTGGATAGAAAACATTACGCGCAGGGTGAGCTGGCGCACATATATTATAGATGTGCCCGCCTTTAGGTGCCTGTAACAACAGAGTGATAGCGCCAATAACATCTTCCAGGTGGACTAAATTGACGCCGTGTTCTCCATCCGGCGCAGTTTTTCCGGCAAAGAAACGGCCGGGATGACGCCCAGGCCCGACCAGACCAGCAAGACGCAAAATATCAACCGAAGTACCGGGTAAATTGTGCAGCCAGTCTTCCAGCTCTTTTAACACTCGTCCACTATGGGTCAGCGGATTACGCGGAGTGTTTTCTTTCACTGTGCCTTGCGCATCACCGTAAACAGACGTTGAACTGGTAAAAATAATGCGGGGAATGTGATAAGCCAGCGCACTATCCACCAGCTCCTGTACCGCTTGTAAATAGAACTCATCTCCGGGGCCGCTACGACGTGCCGGAAGCGTAATCACCAGCGCATCGGCATCCATCAGGGCATCCAGATCGTCAGAGTCGCAAACTAAATCGGGCTCCATGCGAAGCAGATAGCTATCAATCCCACTCATTTGGGCCGCTTCTACGCCATCTTGTGTAGTTTTACTCCCGGTGACTTGCCAGCCTCGTGCTGAAAGTGACATCGCCAGCGGCATGCCTAACCACCCTAACCCGACAATTGCGACCTTTTTCATCCGTTTTCTCCTGATACACCTTAGATCTATAAGGCTACGCCAGCGTATCAAAACTGACAATTCATTCTATGAATGAATCTCTTCAATAATGATAACGACATGCTGCAATGAGCAGTGAATCGTCAGTAACCGCGCATACCAGACGGTGCTCCTCTGTAATGCGTCGGAACCAGAAGCCTGACAAATTATGTTTCAGGGGTTCTGGCTTCCCCTTACCTTCAAATGGCGTTCTGCGGGTATCTTTGATAAGTTCATTGATCTTTTTAACAATTAGCTTATCTGTTTCCTGCCAGTACAGATAATCATCCCCCTGATTCCTCAGACCCGATTAGTTTCACTCGATAATGTCCTTTTCCGTTCCTTTGCCTGATTTCAGGCTATCAATTGAGTCCATCAATCTCCGGGCGTTAGCGGGGGAACGCAGTAGATAAGCCGTTTCTTCCAGCGAGTTGTATTCTTCGAGTGACATCAGAACACAAGCCTCTCCATTCTGACGAGTAATAAGGATCGGGGCATGATCTTCAACGGCTTTCATCATTGTTGCCGACAAATTCTGACGCGCTTCGCTGTAGCTAATTGTACGCATGTCAATCTCCTCTTTTGTACAGTTCATTGTGCAATGATGAGTGGCAATAAACTATTTATTAATTAGCCAGTAGCTCAAAGCATTGTCAGCGAGACGAAAAATCCAGGCTTCGCTATTTTTGGTGCCGTCAGGTTAGAGGACAGTCCTCTTAGCCCCCTCCTTTCCCCGCTCATTCATTAAACAAATCCATCGACATAAAATATATAAAAAAGCCCTTGCTTTCTAACGTGAAAGTGGTTTAGGTTAAAAGACATCAGTTGAATAAACATTCACAGAGACTTTTATGACACGCGTTCAATTTAAACACCACCATCATCACCATCATCCTGACTAGTCTTTCAGGCGATGTGTGCTGGAAGACATTCAGATCTTCCAGTGGTGCATGAACGCATGAGAAAGCCCCCGGAAGATCACCTTCCGGGGGCTTTTTTATTGCGCGGCTGATAACGGTTCAGACAGGTATAAAGAGGAAAAAGAAAATGACAGACAACACTCGTTTACGCATAGCTATGCAGAAATCAGGACGTTTAAGTGATGACTCACGCGAATTGCTGGCGCGCTGTGGCATAAAAATTAATCTTCACACTCAGCGCCTGATCGCAATGGCTGAAAACATGCCGATTGATATTCTGCGCGTGCGTGACGACGACATTCCCGGTCTGGTAATGGACGGCGTGGTAGACCTTGGGATTATCGGCGAAAACGTGCTGGAAGAAGAACTGCTTAACCGCCGCGCCCAGGGTGAAGATCCACGCTACTTTACCCTGCGTCGTCTCGATTTCGGAGGCTGCCGCCTTTCGCTGGCAACGCCGGTTGATGAAGCCTGGGACGGCCCGCTCTCCTTAAACGGTAAACGTATCGCCACCTCTTATCCTCACCTGCTCAAGCGTTATCTCGACCAGAAAGGTATCTCTTTTAAATCCTGCTTACTGAACGGTTCTGTCGAAGTTGCGCCGCGTGCCGGACTGGCGGATGCGATTTGCGATCTGGTTTCCACCGGTGCCACGCTGGAAGCCAACGGCCTGCGCGAAGTAGAAGTTATCTACCGCTCGAAAGCCTGCCTGATCCAGCGCGATGGCGAAATGGAAGAATCCAAACAGCAACTGATCGACAAACTGCTGACCCGTATTCAGGGTGTGATCCAGGCGCGCGAATCAAAATACATCATGATGCATGCACCGACCGAGCGTCTGGATGACGTCATCGCCCTGCTGCCAGGTGCCGAACGCCCAACTATTCTGCCGCTGGCGGGTGATCAACAGCGCGTCGCCATGCACATGGTCAGCAGCGAAACCCTGTTCTGGGAAACCATGGAAAAACTGAAAGCGCTGGGTGCCAGTTCGATTCTGGTCCTGCCCATTGAGAAGATGATGGAGTGATCGCCATGAGCTTTAACACAATCATTGACTGGAATAGCTGTACTGCGGAACAACAACGCCAGTTGTTAATGCGCCCGGCGATCTCCGCTTCTGAAAGCATTACCCGCACTGTTAACGATATTCTCGATAACGTGAAAGCACGCGGCGATGACGCCCTGCGTGAATACAGCGCGAAGTTTGATAAAACCACGGTTACCGCGCTGAAGGTGTCTGCTGAGGAGATCACCGCCGCCAGCGAACGCCTGAGCGACGAGCTAAAACAGGCGATGGCGGTGGCAGTAAAGAATATTGAAACCTTCCACACTGCGCAAAAACTGCCGCCGGTAGATGTCGAAACTCAGCCAGGCGTGCGTTGCCAGCAGGTAACGCGTCCGGTAGCTTCGGTTGGTTTATATATTCCTGGCGGTTCCGCCCCGCTCTTCTCAACGGTATTAATGCTGGCGACTCCGGCGCGTATTGCAGGCTGTAAAAAAGTGGTGCTGTGCTCACCGCCGCCGATTGCCGATGAGATCCTTTACGCGGCGCAGCTGTGCGGCGTGCAGGATGTGTTTAACGTCGGTGGCGCACAGGCCATTGCCGCACTGGCGTTTGGCACAGAATCCGTGCCCAAAGTAGACAAAATCTTCGGGCCAGGTAACGCCTTTGTCACCGAGGCAAAACGCCAGGTAAGCCAGCGTTTGGACGGTGCGGCGATCGATATGCCCGCAGGCCCGTCGGAAGTGCTGGTGATTGCCGACAGCGGTGCTACGCCGGATTTCGTGGCTTCTGATTTGCTTTCTCAGGCTGAACACGGCCCGGACTCACAGGTGATTTTACTGACGCCTGACGCCGATATGGCGCATCAAGTTGCCGAGGCTGTCGAACGCCAGCTGGCGGAACTGCCGAGAGCTGAAACCGCCCGTCAGGCACTGAGCGCCAGCCGCCTGATTGTGACCAACGATTTAGCGCAGTGCGTAGAGATCTCCAACCTCTACGGCCCGGAGCACCTGATCATTCAGACCCGCAACGCCCGCGAACTGGTCGATGGCATCACCAGCGCCGGTTCGGTATTTCTTGGTGACTGGTCACCGGAATCGGCAGGTGATTACGCCTCCGGCACCAACCATGTACTGCCGACTTACGGTTACACCGCCACCTGTTCCAGCCTCGGCCTTGCGGATTTTCAAAAGCGCATGACCGTGCAGGAACTGTCGAAAGAAGGCTTTTCCGCGCTGGCTTCGACCATTGAAACACTGGCCGCCGCCGAGCGTCTGACCGCCCACAAAAATGCCGTTACTTTGCGTGTTAACGCCCTTAAGGAGCAAGCATGAGCACCGTGACTATTACCGATTTAGCGCGTGAAAACGTCCGCAACCTGACGCCGTATCAGTCGGCGCGTCGTCTGGGCGGTAACGGCGACGTCTGGCTGAACGCCAACGAATACCCCACAGCCGTGGAGTTTCAGCTTACTCAGCAAACGCTCAACCGCTACCCGGAATGTCAGCCGAAAGCGGTGATTGAAAATTACGCGCAGTATGCAGGCGTAAAACCGGAGCAGGTGCTGGTCAGCCGTGGCGCGGACGAAGGTATTGAACTGCTGATTCGCGCTTTTTGCGAACCGGGCAAAGACGCCATCCTCTACTGCCCACCAACGTACGGCATGTACAGCGTCAGCGCCGAAACCATTGGCGTTGAGTGCCGCACAGTGCCAACGCTGGACAACTGGCAACTGGACTTACAGGGCATTTCCGACAAGCTGGACGGCGTAAAAGTGGTTTATGTTTGCAGCCCCAACAACCCGACCGGGCAACTGATCAATCCGCAGGATTTTCGCACCCTGCTGGAGCTAACGCGCGGTAAAGCCATTGTGGTTGCCGATGAGGCCTATATCGAGTTTTGCCCGAAGGCATCGCTGGCTAGCTGGCTGGCGGAATATCCGCACCTGGCTATTTTGCGCACACTGTCGAAAGCTTTTGCTCTGGCGGGCCTTCGTTGCGGATTTACGCTGGCAAACGAAGAAGTCATCAACCTGCTGATGAAAGTGATCGCCCCCTACCCGCTCTCGACGCCAGTTGCCGACATTGCGGCCCAGGCGTTAAGCCCGCAGGGAATCGTCGCCATGCGCGAACGAGTGGCGCAAATTATTGCTGAACGTGAATACCTGATTGCCGCACTGAAAGAGATCCCCTGCGTGGAGCAGGTTTTCGACTCTGAAACCAACTACATTCTGGCGCGCTTTAAAGCCTCCAGCGCAGTGTTTAAATCTTTGTGGGATCAGGGCATTATCTTACGTGATCAGAATAAACAACCCTCTTTAAGCGGCTGCCTGCGAATTACCGTCGGAACCCGTGAAGAAAGCCAGCGCGTCATTGACGCCTTACGTGCGGAGCAAGTTTGATGAGTCAGAAGTATCTTTTTATCGATCGCGATGGAACCCTGATTAGCGAACCGCCGAGTGATTTTCAGGTGGACCGTTTTGACAAACTCGCCTTTGAACCGGGCGTGATCCCGGAGCTGCTGAAGCTGCAAAAAGCGGACTACAAGCTGGTGATGATCACTAATCAGGATGGTCTGGGAACACAAAGTTTCCCGCAGGCAGATTTCGATGGCCCGCACAACCTGATGATGCAGATCTTCACCTCGCAAGGCGTGCAGTTTGATGAAGTGCTGATTTGTCCGCACCTGCCCGCAGATGAGTGCGACTGCCGTAAACCGAAAGTAAAACTGGTGGAGCGTTATCTGGCTGAGCAAGCGATGGATCGCGCCAACAGTTATGTGATTGGCGATCGCGCGACCGATATTCAACTCGCGGAAAACATGGGTATTACTGGTTTACGCTACGACCGCGAAACTCTGAACTGGCCGATGATTGGCGAACAGCTCACTAAACGCGACCGTTACGCTCATGTGGTGCGTAACACCAAAGAGACGCAAATTGACGTCCAGGTGTGGCTGGATCGTGAAGGTGGCAGCAAGATTAATACCGGCGTTGGCTTCTTTGATCACATGCTGGATCAGATCGCCACCCACGGCGGTTTCCGCATGGAAATCAACGTCAAAGGCGACCTCTATATCGACGATCACCACACCGTCGAAGATACCGGCCTGGCGCTGGGCGAAGCGTTAAAAATTGCTCTTGGCGACAAACGCGGTATTTGCCGCTTTGGTTTTGTGCTGCCCATGGATGAATGCCTTGCCCGCTGCGCGCTGGATATCTCTGGTCGCCCGCACCTGGAATATAAAGCTGAATTTACCTACCAGCGCGTAGGCGATCTCAGCACCGAAATGATCGAGCACTTTTTCCGTTCGCTCTCTTACACCATGGGCGTGACCCTGCACCTGAAAACCAAAGGTAAAAACGATCACCACCGTGTAGAGAGCCTGTTCAAAGCCTTTGGTCGCACCCTGCGCCAGGCCATCCGCGTGGAAGGCGACACCCTGCCCTCGTCGAAAGGAGTGCTGTAATGAACGTGGTGATCCTTGATACCGGCTGCGCCAACCTGAACTCGGTGAAATCAGCCATTGCGCGCCACGGTTATGAACCCAAAGTCAGCCGTGACCCGGACGTAGTGTTGCTGGCCGATAAACTGTTTTTACCCGGCGTTGGCACTGCGCAAGCGGCGATGGATCAGGTACGTGAGCGCGAGCTGTTTGATCTCATCAAAGCCTGTACCCAACCGGTGCTGGGCATCTGCTTAGGGATGCAACTGCTGGGGCGACGCAGCGAAGAGAGCAACGGCGTCGATTTGCTGGGCATCATCGACGAAGATGTACCGAAAATGACCGACTTTGGTCTGCCACTGCCGCATATGGGCTGGAACCGCGTTTACCCGCGGGCAGGCAACCGCCTGTTTCAGGGGATTGAAGACGGCGCGTACTTTTACTTTGTTCACAGCTACGCAATGCCGATCAATCCGTGGACCATCGCCCAGTGCAATTATGGCGAACCATTCACCGCAGCGGTACAAAAAGATAACTTCTATGGCGTGCAGTTCCACCCGGAGCGTTCTGGTGCCGCTGGCGCTAAGTTGCTGAAAAACTTCCTGGAGATGTGATGATTATTCCGGCATTAGATTTAATCGACGGCACCGTGGTGCGTCTCCATCAGGGCGATTACGGCAAACAGCGCGATTACGGTAACGACCCGCTGCCGCGTTTACAGGATTACGCTGCACAAGGTGCCGAAGTGCTGCATCTGGTGGATCTGACTGGGGCAAAAGATCCGGCTAAACGACAAATTTCTCTGATTAAAACGCTGGTCGCAGGCGTTAACGTCCCTGTGCAGGTTGGCGGCGGCGTGCGTAGCGAAGAAGATGTGGCGACGTTACTGGAAGCAGGCGTTGCGCGCGTGGTGGTCGGCTCCACCGCAGTGAAATCACCAGAAATGGTGAAAGGCTGGTTTGAACGCTTCGGTGCGGATGCGTTAGTGCTGGCGCTGGATGTACGCATTGACGAGCAAGGCAACAAGCAGGTGGCGGTTAGCGGCTGGCAAGAGAACTCGGGCGTTTCGCTGGAACAACTGGTGGAAACCTATCTGCCCGTCGGCCTGAAACATGTGCTGTGTACCGATATCTCGCGCGACGGCACGCTGGCAGGTTCTAACGTCTCTTTATATGAGGAAGTCTGCGCCAGATATCCGCAGGTGGCATTTCAGTCCTCCGGCGGCATTGGCGACATTGATGATGTCGCTGCCCTGCGTGGTACTGGCGTACGCGGCGTAATAGTTGGTCGGGCATTACTGGAAGGTAAATTCACCGTGAAGGAGGCCATCGCATGCTGGCAAAACGCATAATCCCATGTCTCGACGTTCGTGATGGTCAGGTGGTGAAAGGCGTACAGTTTCGTAACCATGAAATCATTGGCGATATCGTGCCGCTGGCAAAACGCTACGCCGAAGAAGGTGCGGACGAGCTAGTGTTCTACGATATCACCGCCTCCAGCGATGGACGTGTGGTAGATAAAAGCTGGGTATCTCGCGTGGCGGAAGTGATCGACATTCCGTTCTGTGTGGCGGGTGGGATTAAGTCTCTGGAAGATGCTGCGAAAATTCTTTCCTTTGGCGCGGATAAAATCTCTATCAACTCCCCTGCGCTGGCGGACCCGACGTTAATTACTCGCCTGGCCGATCGCTTTGGCGTGCAGTGTATTGTGGTCGGCATTGATACCTGGTACGACGCCGAAACCAGTAAATATCATGTGAATCAATATACCGGCGATGAAAGCCGCACCCGCGTCACTCAGTGGGAAACGCTCGACTGGGTACAGGAAGTGCAAAAACGCGGTGCCGGAGAAATCGTCCTCAACATGATGAATCAGGACGGCGTGCGTAACGGTTACGACCTCGAGCAACTGAAAAAAGTGCGTGAAGTCTGTCACGTTCCGCTGATTGCCTCCGGTGGCGCGGGCACTATGGAGCACTTCCTTGAAGCCTTCCGCGATGCCGACGTTGACGGCGCGCTGGCGGCTTCCGTATTCCACAAACAAATAATCAATATTGGTGAATTAAAAGCGTACCTGGCAACACAGGGCGTGGAGATCAGGATATGTTAACAGAACAACAACGTCGCGAACTGGACTGGGAAAAAACCGACGGGCTGATGCCGGTGATTGTGCAACACGCGGTATCCGGCGAAGTGTTAATGCTGGGCTACATGAATCCGCAAGCGCTGGACAAAACCATCGAAAGCGGCAAAGTCACCTTCTTCTCGCGCACTAAACAGCGACTGTGGACCAAAGGTGAAACGTCCGGCAATTTCCTCAACGTAGTAAATATTGCGCCGGACTGCGACAACGACACATTGCTGGTGCTGGCGAATCCCATCGGCCCAACCTGCCACAAAGGCACCAGCAGCTGCTTCGGAGATACCGCTCACCAGTGGCTGTTCCTTTATCAGCTGGAACAACTGCTCGCCGAACGCAAATCTGCCGACCCGGAAACCTCTTACACTGCCAAACTATATGCCAGCGGCACCAAGCGCATTGCGCAGAAAGTGGGCGAAGAAGGCGTGGAAACCGCACTGGCAGCGACGGTACATGACCGCTTTGAGCTGACCAACGAGGCATCGGACTTGATGTATCACCTGCTGGTGCTGTTGCAGGATCAGGATCTGGACTTAACGACGGTAATTGAGAACCTGCGTAAACGGCATCAGTGAGTTGCAGGCTGACCGGATGTGATGTTGTTGTCGCATCCTGAGCCATTGCCCGATGCGCAAGCTTATCAGGCCTACTATTCGCTCTGCACACGTAGGCTGGATAAGATGCGCCAGCATCGCATCCGGCAACAAAAAAGGCAAGGTGTCACCACCCTGCCCTTTTTATTTAAAGCTGAAAAGACTATTTCGCGTTGTAATTACGCAGCGCATTACGCCCCAGCACAATTCCCGCGCCAACCATGCCGCCCAGCAGTACTGCCAGAATCAAGGTAATTGCTTTCTTCGGGCTATCGCGACGAATTGGCAGTGTGGGTTTCATAACGTAACGGTAGGCATGAATATCAAGATCATCAACCTTCAGACTTTCGATATCCAGCAGGTTTTGACGAGTCTGATAATAGTTTGGCGAGAACACAAGCGGACGAGTCGCTTCGTGCTTAATCATCGACTCCAGTGCTTCGCTACCTAACAAAAGCAACGTGTCCTGAGTAATATTTTCACCAGTCTGCTGAATCTGCGGCTTTATTACCTGCGCCTGATTCGCATACTGCAACGCTTCCTGAATCTGGCGGATACGCAGCGTTTTTTGCTCCTGAGCCACCACTTCCTGAGTTTTCAGGGAGTCCTGCAAGGTTTTCATACCCAAAGCGATATTATCCTTCAGGTCCTTTTCCAGCTCTTCATTCACTTGGTCATCAACCTGTTGAATGTATTCAGCCAGCTTTTTCTGTGCATCCGCTGCAGTGTGCCCGACATAAGAAACAGCTAACGGTAACGGCTGGTTTTTAACAGCAGGTTCGATAGTCAGTTTTTCGCGTTCTTCCTGATTATCCAGCGTTTCCGCTAATGCAGAGAAAGCAGAACTGAAGCGACCAATTAACGCCTCCTGTAAATCAGCTACTTTTGGCGCAGCCTGGCCATAAATTACATTCATGGCGTTGTTATAGCCGGCAATTTGCCCCACATCAGGTTGAGTGACAATGGCTGTTGATGTCCATTGCTCTTTCGCTACTGCCAGGTATCCAATAGCCAACACGATAGCCACAATGACTGTGGCGATAATGGTCATCTTCCCGCGCCACAGTTGTACCAGTAAATCAATTAAATCAATCTGTTCCGGGTCATTGTTGTGCCCAGAAATATTATTATTTTCAACTCTCATCATTACCCTAACAGACGGAAAATTTCAGGTCGCCATAGTTTAGCGATAATCAGTATGAATGCCATAGGATAAACAATAAATATAATGAATTATTACATGAACATCGATACCAACTACCGCCAAAAATCATCTGATTACAGATAGTTAGTCGCTACCGAAAAGATCGCGGGTGTAGACCTTGTCTGCTGCATCTTTAAGCTCTTCTGACATTCGATTAGAGATGATGACATCAGCCTGTTGCTTAAACGTCGCGAGATCACGTTCCAGTCGTGAATTGAAAAACATTTCTTCCTTCATAACCGGTTCATAGATAATCACTTCTACCCCCTTAGCTTTGATACGCTTCATGATCCCCTGAATGGAAGACGCACGGAAGTTATCTGAACCGCTCTTCATAATTAGGCGATATATCCCTACGACTTTGGGTTTACGTGACAAGATAGCATCGGCAATAAAGTCTTTGCGGGTGCGATTAGCTTCAACGATGGCAGAAATGATGTTGTTTGGCACAGACTGGTAATTTGCCAGAAGCTGCTTGGTATCTTTCGGCAAACAGTAACCACCGTAACCAAATGATGGATTGTTGTAATGATTGCCGATACGCGGATCAAGACAAACACCTTCAATGATTTGACGGGTGTTCAATCCCAGGCTTTCTGCATAACTGTCCAACTCGTTAAAGTACGCCACGCGCATGGCGAGGTAAGTATTGGCAAAAAGTTTAATGGCCTCTGCTTCTGTTGAATCAGTAAACAGAGTCGGGATATTTTGCTTAACCGCCCCTTCCTGTAATAACGCGGCAAACCGCTGTGCACGTTCAGAACGTTCGCCTATCACAATACGGGAAGGATGAAGGTTATCGTAAAGGGCTTTGCCTTCTCGGAGGAATTCAGGGGAGAAGATAATGTTCTCAGTCTTGAATTTTTTTTGCATCGCGGCCGTAAAACCTACAGGAACCGTAGACTTAATAATCATTACTGCATGAGGGTTTATTTCCGTAACATCTTTAATTACTGATTCTACGCTAGATGTATTGAAATAATTGGTTTTAGGATCATAGTCGGTCGGGGTTGCGATGATTACATAATCAGCATTCCGGTAGGCTTCTTTTTTATCTAACGTGGCATTAAAACGTATTTTGTCTGATTGCAAAAACTGCTCAATTTCTTTATCAACAATAGGAGATATCCGATCATTCAGCATTGCAACGCGAGTTGGTAAAATATCTAATGCTACAACGTTATGATTTTGTGCGATTAATAGCCCATTAGACAGGCCAACATAACCGGTTCCGGAAATGGTGATTTTCATTTCATGCTCTCAGAATTAACTTAACTATGAATCATGATGTTTTAGCACCCTGATAAGAGTTAAAAGTTTTAACGCCACGATGATGTCTGGTCAACGAAACGAAAAACATTTCAGATTTTCTTTATAAGAATAGCTGCTATTTATTAAGTTAGTATTAAGCAATGAAATTAAATCAATAAGATTGATAGTAAAAAAAAAGCCCGGCGATAAATGCCGGGCCTTAGTTTAATACTGATTAAATCAGATTAATCCAGCCATTCGGTGTGGAATACACCTTCTTTATCAATGCGCTTATAGGTATGCGCACCGAAATAGTCACGCTGCGCCTGGATCAAGTTTGCAGGCAGTACTGCGGCACGATAGCTGTCATAGTAAGCAACCGCTGCAGAGAAGGTAGGTACTGGAATACCGTTCAGCACCGCATAAGCAACAACATCACGCAGAGCTTGCTGGTAATCGTCGGCAATTTTCTTAAAGTACGGGGCTAACAGCAGGTTAGCAATCTTCGGATTTTCGGCGTAAGCATCCGTGATTTTCTGCAGGAACTGAGCACGAATGATACAACCGGCACGGAAGATCTTCGCGATTTCACCATAATTCAGATCCCAGCTGTACTCTTCAGACGCCGCACGTAGCTGCGAGAAGCCCTGCGCGTAAGAAACAATCTTACCCAGATAAAGCGCACGGCGAACTTTTTCGATGAATTCAGCTTTATCACCTGCTGGCTGCGCTTGCGGACCCGACAGTACTTTAGACGCGGCTACGCGCTGATCTTTCAGGGAAGAGATATAACGAGCAAACACAGACTCAGTAATCAGCGACAGCGGTTCGCCGAGATCCAGCGCGCTCTGACTGGTCCATTTACCCGTACCTTTGTTCGCTGCTTCATCCAGGATCACATCAACCAGGTAATTACCGTCTTCATCTTTCTTGGTGAAGATGTCTTTAGTGATGTCGATCAGGTAGCTGCTCAGTTCACCGTTATTCCACTCGGTAAAGGTTTGTGCCAGTTCTTCGTTAGATAGATTCAGACCACCTTTCAGCAGAGAATAGGCTTCAGCAATCAGTTGCATATCACCGTATTCAATACCGTTGTGAACCATCTTCACATAGTGACCTGCGCCATCGGCACCAATATAGGTAACGCACGGTTCTCCATCTTCAGCCACGGCGGCGATTTTGGTCAGGATAGGTGCAACCAGTTCATAGGCTTCTTTCTGCCCACCAGGCATGATAGAAGGTCCTTTCAGCGCGCCCTCTTCACCACCGGAAACACCCGTACCGATGAAGTTAAAGCCTTCTGCAGAAAGCTCGCGGTTACGACGAATGGTGTCCTGGAAGAAGGTATTACCACCATCAATGATGATATCGCCTTTATCGAGATATGGTTTCAGGGAATCAATAGCAGCATCCGTGCCTGCACCTGCTTTCACCATTAACAGGATGCGACGAGGCGTTTCAAGAGATTCAACGAACTCTTTCACCGTATAGTAAGGAACCAGTTTCTTGCCTGGATTTTCGGCAATCACTTCTTCCGTCTTTTCACGAGAACGGTTGAAAATAGAGACGGTATAACCACGGCTTTCGATGTTGAGCGCAAGGTTGCGTCCCATCACTGCCATACCGACGACGCCGATCTGTTGCTTTGACATTGTTTACTCCTGTCAGGGGTGGTCACCGCGGGTTGCGGCTTATTGAAGATAAAGAATAGCTTAATTTATATCTTCTTTTACAGTCATATATTTCCTAATTAGGAAATTGCTTGTAACTTGTACAGCTTTATATTTAACCACTAATGTTATAAAAAAGTTCGGCTAATTTTATTAATTCATTATTACTATTATTTTGAATTAGTTCAACATGATTTTCTTTGCTTGTATTGAAATAATCGCTGCCAATAGCAGAAAGATGTGAGAATGGTGATGTGCACATCTTATCAAGAAGAGAACACCCCAAAAAATAATTCATTGAATACTGAATCCCTAACATGTGCAATATTGTTGGCGCGAAACTTAAAGAATTTTTACCTCCTGCATCTAAAACTTCAGGCGCAATATCTTTCCCAATGACCAGAAATGGTATCTTGTCCACAAAAAAACGAGAATCGCTATTAAATGATTTCTTATATTCTGTCGAAGGAAATGTAGAATGATCCGATGTTATTATCAACAACGTATTGCCATAAAATGAACTGCGCCGAAAAAAGTCAACGAACTGCCCCAACTGAAAATCATAGTTATAGAATTTATTGTAGAGTGGGTTGCTACCATCAAAATATTTTTCATTTGGACTATCTTGACCATGATGAGTACCAGATGGGTACACACCAATAAAGAAGTGTTCGTTTTTATTTTCTTGAGAACGTAAAAAATATTTCAGTGCATTAAATGTTTGCTTATCAGTCATTCTGTCGCGTTGATAACCAATAAAATCCCCCATACCAAGAACTTTATCAAAATTAAGCGTTTTCAACATAGTGTTAAGTGGGCTATTTTTTTCTGTAGACGCTATAAAATAACTTTTATAGCCATACTCTTTCAATATATCCGGTAAAGATGTTTGACGATGAAGATAAATATTATTAATTTCTGAGTTAGATAATTGTGCAATACCAGTACCAGTATCAGTTAACCCATCACGAAATTGATAGCCAGAAGTTAACTGGCCTCTTAAACCTCTAAAGGTTGCTGCTGTATGGTTATAATAATTTTTAAAACTTAGCGCTTCAGTAGATAACTTATCTAAATTAGGAGTAATAGAAAATGCGTCAGTTTTTGAATTACCAATAATCTCCGATGAAAATCCCTCAGCAAAGATTACAATAACATTACGCCCTTTGAAGTTGTTGTTATTCTGTATAGGGTTAATAAAAACACTTGTTTTTAAAAAAGATTTCCCGGCATCACCAATCTTCTCACTAGGCTTAAAGGTTTGCTGTAAATAGTACAATTTTGCTGTTTCATAAAAAGAATATACCGGCCCCGCACTTATGAAAGAACACACAAGCAATAATACTATACAAAAAAGATTAAATTTATAATATTTAATACGTTCGACTAGAGCGCCAGAAGGCATCGTAACGAATGAAATTATAACAAATAAAATAAAAATGGAAAAAACCTTGATTATCTCGCCAATGCCTAGCGATCCAACTTCTGCGGCATTCGACAAGGCAAGAGGCATCAAATATTGCCCTGAGCTAAATAGCGATGCTGCCTGCACACCTAAAATGGAGAGATAAATTCCCCACAAGATATTGCTTATGGACTTTCTTTTTATTAGAAGTATTGCCAGACTTGTAAGTGTGTATTCAATAGTAAATAAAAAGACACAGTCTGTCCTTCCAGAGTAAAGTAAAATACTCAAGAAGATACAGAAAGGTGGTATTATTTTAATTATATTTGTAAAGTTCATGTCAAATTAAACCATATTATTTAATAATCATAATGCTATTCATTTAATATTCTGTCACTGAGCAAGGAAGGACTGGTAAAGCCCACTCCCCGCCAGGAGTGACGCCAGGTAGTTTCTGTCCATGCCTGCTTTTTGCATTTTACGTCTTAACCCTACCCTGAATACCTGATCACCCGTTAAAATATTAATAGCGATGTGTCTTATCCCTAAAAATAATTCTGCTGCGTTTCCTCTTCTTATTTTGAAGTCGTCTTCATTCATTACCATATCCAAGCACCACTGAAGGTTATTCTCCAGGGCAAGATTACGAAAGCCCGCTCCCCGCAAGGACTGACGC